>JBNKZT010000147.1:0-14050 GCA_050301775.1 Promineifilaceae bacterium (SeqCode) | reverse complement strand
GCATTAGGGTAAACAGACCCGGTGGCCGGGTCAAGGTAAATGCCGCCCACTTTATGGCAAAAGTCACAATGAATCCCGGCCGTCGTTACATCGCGGGCATCATGCATATTGGTCGTCAAATAGCCATCGACAGCTAAGCCGGGCGCATGACAATTGGCACAATTGCCGGCTGTGCCGGGGAAATCCAACTGGTAACCGGGGCTGATGACGGCCGTGCCGCTAATATCAGTTCCCGCGTACAAGCTGAAAAAACGAGGATTAGTAACGGCACGGCCGTGGGCATTATTTTGCCACTGGGAAAAGATCATCGGGTGGCACTCAATACAGGCGCCGTCATCAGTGTCAGGGGCAGTCCATTCGTAGTCAGGATGATCATTCTTGTGATACGGCCGTAACGTCAGCGTCAGCCACTCGCTGCTTACCGGCCCCTGGACACCACTCACTGATCCCGTCGGTGTTATCTGGACTGCCGCAATATAATACCCGTCAGCCCAGGCCGCAATTTCCACTTTTTCGTCGATGTTCAGTCCGTCCAGTGTGAAATACCCGGCGGCATCGGTGAACGTCAGGTTATCAGTTGCCCGTACGCGTACCCTGGACTCTCCAACCGGTCCATCGCCATCGACGACCACCCCGCTTACCGTCGTTGTGGTCTGAGCCAGCAAGTGCAGTCCGCCCCACAATCCGCTCAGGCTTAACAACAAGAGCAGGAATAGGAGATGCCAGCGTTGTCTATAGGCGCTCATCATGATTCCTCACACCTAACGAATGATCGTGGGCAGATATAACCGATGCCAGGGCGTGGTTTCAATAAATATCTCTTCACCAATAAGGGTGACAGATGCGGCCTGCGGATTACTCCCTTCGGCCAGGAAGTGGATCGCAACCTCGTCAGCCAGTCCCGGCCACTGCCCTTCGTGGGCAGTTAGACTGAGCATAGGAAAATCCATATTGAGATCGACGGGATCGTAGATGAGCTTGAACCGGCTGCCGTCATCGGGCACAAGCGTGCCCTGTCCCATAACAATGCCTTTGTCGTGGATGGTGTAATGAACAGCCGTTGTACCGGCTGGTGCAATTCCCTGGATGGTGACAGGGACGAGATTGCCACCCGGCCAGGTCAGGAAGCCCGGTTCCGGGGCAATCATCGTTAAGTTTGGCAGACCAGGATCTACCACATAAAAGCTGTACCGTCCGCTCGTGCCCAGCACCGTCCCGATATTATGGGTGGATGGTGTGACGCCGTTGCCCACATACGGCCGATCGTGCTCTACGCGCACATCCACCGTCCAGCGCCCGGCTTCATTAGCGACAAAGTCGAATGTCGGATCATACAGCCAGCCAATCTTGTTCGCGTGCCCGGTTCGGCTATAGGTGGCTCCGGTCGGAGACGTAATGGTCACTGCTACCCGGCTGTCCAGCGGCGGCCCTACATGGCCAGAAAAGGCAATCGTTTCACCCATTTGTAAAATGTCGCCGGGACGCACGCCTTTGGGCAAAAAGAACATATCAATCTCTTCCCCGCGCAGTGTCAAAATCGGTCCGCCGTTGATACTGGCCCCCGTAGCATCCTGGAAGGGCGGCGTGACCCGAGCGCAGCCATAGGCATCACAGCCATGGGGCAGGAGTACCCACAGGGAACTGTAAATGGCATATTCATTGATGCTCTGGTTGGGAACGCGGAAGACAGCGCCGCCAAATTCCCATTTCAAATCACCGGGCAGATCACCATCGGCCCCTTCCCCAATCTGGTAGCCATACGTATCATTGAAACGCCAATAGGCCGTGCCCATATTATCTTCAGAGATGATTTCGCGCACGCGCACATCGGCACGTTCCGAGGAACCATACCAGTAAGCGAACTGGTCAATATCTTGCGGAAAAACGGCCGCGTCGCCACCGGTGTTGGTGCTGAAAAAGAGAGGGGCTTCGCCGACAGCCAGCCGCTTCTCCAGGCCGGTCAACGACGTATCATCCGGCGGCCAGCGGAAACCGCCGCGACTGCGCGGGTAGTTGGCTCGAATCTGATTATAGACAGGACCATTGATTCCAGCCTTGTCTTTGATGGTGATGATGGAATGGATGGAATCGCCGGGGGCAGTATCTTCATTACCCCAATGGATATCACCGCTGAAGTAGGGATAGTAATTTTCGATGCCCACTTTTTCTGACGGCAAATCGAAAACGCGAAACCAGGTAGGCATGTCGGCAATAGTGTCGTGATGGTAGTCCATGCCGCGGCGGCCGTGTGCTTCTATTTGCCCGGTGGGGCTTTCCACTACTCCGCCCCAGGTCATGCTGCCGGCCCAGAATGTTCCGTCGGGAGATTCATAGACAGCCGTGATGTCCACGCGAAACTCTCCGGGCAGATTGAGGCGAATCTCGGTACCGGATGGTGGCTGGAAATAACCATAGTCGTTGGCCTGCCCGGTAATAGTGTGTGTAATAGCCTGTGCCGGATCCGAGTTGGGTAGATGTTGTAAGGTGATGCTGACATCGGCGGGCACGGGGGGGAAGAGGTGGAGGCCGGGGGCAAAAGCGTCGCCCTGTTCGTAAGGTGTTGTTGGTAATTGGGCGGGGTCTAAATCCAATACCTGAGCCACGATGAATTCATAGGTAGCCGCAATAGGATAGGTATTGCCTTGAATATCTTTCACATTGCCGCTGAGTTCGATGGTGTGAGGTCCGTATTGATCAAAGCTGAGGGCGAAACGGTCATCGGCCGTGTACAGGTGATACAAATCACCGATGTGGCCGGTGCCATGATCGATGGGGGAACCGCCGGGCGTCGTTGGTGTGCGAATGGCGCTTTGCTGGATGGGGGCGGGGCCTATGGTCTGGGTAGTGCCGTCGGGTGTGTGGATGACGGCCGTTAACGTTCCAGCGGGAAAAGCCAGGGGAATATGCGGCGGCGGCGGCAGACGACGGTCGGTGCCAGAGAGCCAGTGGGAGCCAGGTTCCAGGCGATACACGATGGGCTGGTTGGTGCGGGTGTTGATTCGGGGAATGACGGCCGTTTCCGGTGGAATCAGCACCCGGGTAGGCATGGCATATTCGCCTGCATCCTCGAGCGCCGTTACACCGCGATGGCCGTTGATGGGATAATCACCAAACAGCGTCCAGGGAATGCGAGGCGGCGCGGGGCTGCCCACACCAATGACCGGCAGTTTGGCAGCATACCCGTTATGGTACCAGATTTGGGACAGTAGCAGGCCGGTTGCTTCCGGCACACCGCCGTGATCGATATGGGCTTCAAGCTGGTAAGTGCCGGGCGGAAAATCAGCCGGCACGTCTACCGCAATATTTATCTCGCCGGTGAGGGTTTGCGAACTGACACAGGTACGATTAGACAGCACAGCCGAGCCGATGCCTACAATCTCACCGCTGGCTTCGTGTTCGATGGGGAGACCGGTGGGAGTGAAGAGATGGGCGTTGAACCAGATGCCCCAGGGGTGACTGTGTCCCTGTTCGTCAAAGAGGTAGCGCAGATGAATGTGGGCCACGGGATTATAGGCGGCGGGATTTGTACAGGAAAGCGTAGGAGAGGTGAAGTGGGCAAGGCCATTGATCGTGAGGGTATCCCCTGGCTGTACCCGTAAATTAGTCGTGGCGGGAGGGCCATTCACCGTGCCCGTCAGCCACCAGCCTACCCAATTAGGCCAATCACCAGAAAAGCCCGCAGCCTGATATGGTTTGACGGTGCTGCTGCCATCAGGCAGATCCCCCACAGGGATGATGGTACCGGGCAGCGGGTTAATATAGCTGAAATCGGGCACAATGGGCAGTTGAACTGCTTGCCAATATTGGGCCAGAATATCGCCACCGACGTCATATTTCACCAGCAGGGATGAACCGGGAGGCGAAAAAAGTTGGGCGCTGAAGGCGCCGCTGCCGTTGGCGGTAGTGGTGACGACGTTGGTGCTGCTCAAGTTGACCAGGAGAACGGTCGCCTGGGCAGGCACGGCTCCATCTGCACCCGTCGCCGTGGCCACACCTCCGCTGTTAGGTGCGCTAATGCTGATTTTGCTGGCATCGGGTGGCACCGTAGAAAAGACCTCACTAGCAACGCTGGCGACTGGTGAGGAGTGAATGACATCGGTGGCGGGCAATGGCCGTGTTTCCGACCATATTGTCAAGCTCACAAGCACAACAGAAAAGGATAATATCAGATATTTAACCGGCGAAAGGGACGAGATATTCATGACAAACTCCATCAATCAAAAGGCAGGGCCAATAGAAACGCAATAAGGTCAGCCAACTCCGGCTCTGTCAGGTGGGAAGTAATGCCATGTTTGTCGGCCGAATTGGCGTTGGTCAGAAGATGTAGAAGCGTGGCCGAACGGCCGTCGTGCAGGTAAGGGGCACTGTCATACAAGTAGCGCAGAGTCGGCGTGTCTATCTCTGGACCGAACCATTCACCAGAGGCATCAGCCGTACCCACATCGTGAACTTGTAAGTCGGTATACAAAGGTGGCGGATGGCAGTCCATACAGCCTGTTTGGGCCGACTCGAAAATCATTTGGCCACGTTTTTCAGCCGGTGTCAGCCTATGATGTCTTTCCGGCACAGTCAAACTGTCAATGAAGGCCGCCAGACAATCCAGGTCGTCCGAACGCCCCTGATTGGGCAGGCCGAGGGTTGGGTGTATATTCCCCTCAATGAGACCGCTGCCAAATTGCTCAAAGCGGATGCTGAACTCAGAATCGGCCGATTCATCCCATTCGGCCGACCAGCGCAGGGGATAGGTTTCAATCATACCCAGCAGGCTGGTGGTATTTCGGGTGATTACGGGTGTCGCCCCCGGTGGGAGTTCGCCAGTGAATTGCAACAGCCAGGTGCGGCCGTCATGCTCGCCCTCGATATGACAGGTATTACAGGCAATCCAGCGGGCCTGAGTTAGTTCTGGCGTGGCACTGCTGTGGAAGAGGCGTTTGCCCCGAAGCAATAGGGTGGGTAAGGGGATTTGGGTTGTTGTGATCACGGCCGTGATCGTATAGTTCTCTGTATCAATCACGCTAATCGTTCCCGCCAGGGTGTTGTTGACAAAGGCCGATTTGCCATCGGGACTGATGACGATACTGCGGGGATTGTCGCCTACAGGAATGTGCGCCCGGCGCACGGGTCGGGTGGGATTGCTGATATCTATAACGGAAATATCGTTGCTGGCCGCGTTGACCACCCACAACTCGGTATCGTTACGAGCCAGTGCCGCATCCCAGGGCAAGCCGACCGGTCGGTCGACTTCCGGCAGAGATATGTGCTCCGAAGTCTGATGACTCCATGTATCCAGATTCAATACCGCAACCTTGGGGAAAACGGTATTGTCGAATTGGGTATTTAAGCCGAGGCCGTTGGCCATAGTTTGTGGTAGGTAGGCCCGTGTTCCGGCAGCATTGACGATGACGGCCGGGGCCGGGGCGACGTTGGGCCAGGTGGAAATCTCACTGATCGGTGAACTGTCAGCGGTAATCAATGGTCGGGATTCAGCGCGAGAGGCTTCCCCATCGGAAACTGAATATGGATTACTGATTATCGGCAGGAATTGTCGATACGGCTGCACAGACAGGATAGTGACACGGCCGTTGAGAAGGTGGGTAATAAGGAGGAAGCGGCCATCGGGGGTAAAAGTTAGTCCATGTGGACGATCCGGAACGGTCCTCACCGAAAGCGTGGTTAGGGTAGCGGTATCTAAGAAACGAATGGTGTCATCCCCCAATTCAGCAATGGCCAGAAAACGGCCGTCAGGTGACAATACCACGCCTACTGGTCGGTTTCCTGAGGATATAGTCTCAATCACGGTTTGTTCCCTGAGGTCAACAATTGAGAGGGTATCCGATCCCTGATTGACGACATAAGCCAAGTTATTGTCGGGCGCGACAACGACACTGCGGGGGCCAACACCCACGGGAATTTCAGCAATAAATTCTAGTGTTATAGCATCAATCAGCGACAAGGTGTTGGAATCTGGGTTAACAGTCACCACCAAGAGGCCATCATTGGTAATGGTAACTGCAGAACTGGAACGCTTTACAAGGTCTTGGCTGCTTGCACCTGACGAATTCGAATAACGCGGTATGGCCCAGATACTCCTTGCCAACACCAACAGAGAAAGGATGAGAGACAAAGGTATCAAAACGATCAGGCAGTAGGTAACCAGCCATTTTTTCACAGTTATCGCTTCCTTATCTTGCTCTTCAAGGGCCGTATGGAAATAAAGCGTAATTTTAATGAGGGTCCAGTCAGCACTATTTCTTTAACGAATTTAGTATAGAGCGAAAACGATAGACAATGAAGTGACTAAAGTTATACGGTCGTTGGATGAAGATCATATGTGATATGGAGTAGGTATATCGGGAAATCCTTTCAGATAAGAGGATAGAACTTGTTCTGAACTGTGAGCAAAAAACTTGACGAACCCTTCTTATATGAGAAGAACATAGGTCGAATGACGCCGGCCTGGGGGTCCGGCATCTGTTCGTAAGCGTTGTGATTATGGAAGACCATTGTTATTTCAAAGCAAAATTGTGTTCCAACGCATATTTACTTATAATGTATCTATGGAGAACCAATCGACTACTCATCCGGCCGCAGAATGGGCACGCGCCGCCCATCAATCTCAGGCGACAGCCGAATGGTCACTGCGTCTGGCTGCAATGGCCGGACACATGCGAATTGATAAAATCGCCGCCCGTCGCGCGGCCCTCATAGATCTGCTGGCCGACGGCCGTCCCCACCCGCGCGAGGAAATCTGGCAAATGATCGCCAGCCGGCTGGGTGAGGATTGTTGGGGCAAACTGCCCCAGGAAGCATTAGCCAGGGATTTAGCGGCTTTGCGCAAAGGGGGTATTCGTATTGCTTATTCCCGACGGCCGGAAGTGACCGGTTATTATCTACAACATCCGCCTTTGCAACGGCCGTCTTCCCCGCCATATGAAACGATCAGTTGGGAACTCGTCGAAGCTCTGCGCCACTTAACCGTGCCTGAAAAAAACAAGCGCGCCTTCGCCGCCTCCGATTTCGCCCTACGCCAGAAAAAACTCATCCTGGCTGAGAGCCATCCGGATTGGTCGCCGGAGCACGTGACTGACGAAGCGCGACGACTGGTATTTGGCGTGTCCGCGGACTCGTTCTTATGACCGATTATGAACAAAGCCAGGCCTTTGGCGGGGTCATTGACGTGTTAGAAGCCATTGGCGCCCGCTATGCTATTTGGGGCGGGATGGCTGTTGTCGCTTATGGTGAGCCACGTTTCACCCAGGATATGGACATTCTGCTGAGCCATGAACGGTTTGCTGTCTCCAATTTCATCCGCCGGTTGCACGAAACCCATTATCACGTTGATGAAATCGCGGTAAATCGCGCCCTGAGCGGCGGCTTTTTCAACGTCATTCACCTGTACTACCACATCAAAGTAGATTTCTATGTGCCGGTTGAGCCGGAATTGCAGGCCATGATAGCCGAGCGCACCTACCTCCCCTTTGACGAAATGCGCCGCGCCGCCTACATCACGCCGAATTCGGTGGTCGTGGCCAAATTACGCGCCTATGAAGACAGCCAATCGACGCGCCACCTGGATGACATTGCCTCTATTGTCCGCCTGCAAGGGCATGGGTTGGACCGGGAACGGCTAGACGTTGCTGCGGCCCGGTTGGGTTTGCTGGGGGTGTGGCGTGCGCTTTGGGAGGAAAATCAAAGACCCGGGTAAGTGCCTCACTTCTTTCTCCTCCATGGCCTGGATTACCCCAGAGTTAGGCTAAAATACAGTCATGAGTTACCTGGTTCGCTTTTATCAGCGAAAGCCGCATCCTATCGCCCATCGGGTCCACCAGATTGATGGCGTGACCGGCGCTCTGTGTTCAAAGACGCCAAAACCGGTCGTGGGGGATCGGACGCGCAGCGGGGAATGGGAGCTGCTGGAAGCACTGCCACCGGAAGTCCGAATTTGCCATATTTGCCAGCGAATCCAGCAGAAACTGGATAATCCCCTGCCGGAACGGGTCGAACGGGATTTAGCGAAGCTGGCGCTTTGGGACCCGCGGGCTGCGGCTTTGCAGCGGCAGAAAATGCTGGCCTATTACCAGGCTAAACGGCTTAAGCGCCAGTGATAATCCAGAAACCTTAGGCGCTATACGCGCCGCATGGGGTGAATTTCGTTTAGGAGGAACATCCCATGCTCACCCAACTGCCCCTTGTTGTCTATGACCAGGAACTGAACCAGCAGCCATCCCGCCGTCGTGTATGTGACCTGGCGGCCGAGGAACGGCCGTTGTACCGCCTGCACCATCATGGTACAGATGCTTTAGCCACGACCGAATTACTCGCTTTACTTTTGGGCACGGCCGAAGCGCCGGGATTGGCCCAAGACTTACTGGCTTCCGTGGGATCACTGCATCATCTGGCCCGCGCCACCAAAGCGCAGCTCATGCGCATTCGCGGCATTGGTGAAACCCAGGCCGGGCGGTTGATGGCTTTCCTAGAGTTGAGCCGCCGCCTGCAAGCGCCGGCAGCCGAGGATCGACCCAAAGTCACCAGCCCGGCGGATGCTGCGGCGCTGCTGCTGCCGACGATGCGCCATTTGGATCAAGAAGAACTGCGGGTGGTCTTGCTGGATACCCGTAATCGGGTTTTAGGCACGCCAACCATTTATCGCGGCAGTTTGAACACCAGCGTGGTGCGTATCGGTGAAGTTTTCCGCGCCGCTGTCGAAGCGCCGGCCGCAGCTGTGATTGTGGTTCATAATCACCCCAGCGGCGACCCCTCGCCTTCGCCTGAGGATGTCAAAGTCACCCGGCAGTTGGTGCAAGCCGGGAAAGTGTTGGATATCGAACTACTAGATCATGTGATCATCGGCGACGGCCGTTACACCAGTTTGAAAGAAAAAGGGCTGGGTTTCGACTGATCCTGCTTCTGTCGTTTCCAATGCAAGTCCGGAACGGAATGGAATTCCAGCATAAGTCAAGAATACGGAGTTATCCGTTTCTCTCCAGTAACCAAGGGCTTTTGCGTCGAATAGTCTGGAGAAAATCACTGTAAAAAAAACTCCGCATTCCGGCGTTACGGCGGAAATTATCTCCGCATTCCGGAGTTACGGTGGAAAAAGTATATCTGGAGTACATCTATTTTGTGCTTTTTGGCTTATTGTGGGGCTTTTGGGGGCCTTAAAACGTCATTCCATTCCGGAGTTATGCTGGAAACGACAGCTTCTTTTCTATCCCCATTACCCTGGAGCAAACTCATGATTAAATCTGTTACCCGTTCTGCTGACGGGAAAAAATTCACCCTGTCCATCAAGGGCGAGCAGCACAGCTACACCAATGACAAAGAAGGCAAGCGGCAGGCGATTCTGGACGGCCTGAACACTATCGAAACCATCGCCGTCGGCCAGGATGTATACCTGGCCAGCAATGAGAGCCTGCAAGTGGTTGCGGCCGTACTTTACCCTAACGGTATCCAGACCGAAGCAGCTTATCAGACGGTATGCAATGTGACCGAAAAAGCGTGCGCTCACCTCGGCTATGGGACCGTAGTTGAGTTAGGCCCTCCCGCCGTCCCGTTTTCCCGACGTGGGTCGTTTCGCAAACAACATCCACCGGTGGACGCCCAAATGGTGTTGGCTGAACTGGAGTTAGCCGGAACCGGCAGCACTTTCCCCCGGCAGGAAGTAGCCTGCACCATTCTCTGGAACAAGGCCGGGATAGATGTTTACGGCCGTCACTGGAGCAAGCTGACACCGGCCGAACAGAGCCTCATTCAAACCCAGGTAGACGCCATTGCCGAACAGTTTGGCTGGGAAAAAGAGAAGACGACCGCCACTGGTAGCTACACCAAACCACTGCCCATTGACGAAGCGGCCGCTCGCAGCCGGTTGGTGCAGCTGATACGCCAGGAAAACGGCCGTCCGGTATTGGTCAGCAGCGTCATCTATCAGGCGCAGTTGGGTGGGTACGGCCGCAGCTTTTACAGCAACGAACTTACTCCGGCGCTGCAAACCATCGTTACCGAGACGCTCCAGGCCCAGGGTTACCGCCCCACTCCACAGGATGGTGAATACCCGCCGCTGCCCGTGACGTTGGCTCCGGAAGCAGAAACAAACCTGCCGGAGAAGCTGGCCGCTATTCCGCCGGTGATGACGGAATTCGGTCAGGCGTTGCTGCTGCGGGATGTGTTAATGGCCGTTGTCGGACGGAATCAGGCCACTAGCGAGTGGCAGACGGAGCAGTTGGTGCAGAACGGCCGTGTCAGCCAGGCGCTGCGGCAATTGGGGTATAAAACTGAGCTGACCTGGTGTCAGCCGTACCATTTCCAGCCCAAGCATGAAGGGCATGACGCCCAGCGTGTGATTCTCAAAGAGGTGCGCGTCAAAAACGACCCCACCCGCAAGCTGTCTTTGGCCAAAGGGTTAGTCGTTTTGATGCCGGCGCTGGCCACTGACGATGTGGGTGATACGTTGGTTTACCTGGAGATGGTAGGCGTCAAGCAGTCGGTGAAGGCCAACTGGGCGGCGCTGGTTGGCGGCGGCAAGGTGCATTGGCTGGGCCGGAAGCGGGTGCGCCTGGATGGGATGAAGGAGCATGTGAAAATCCAGTCCACACTGCCCTGTGGCTGGGCCAACCACATCCTCATCCACAAGCAGGCCAGCCTGAAAGAGATGAATCCGGAGCAGCCCTTCTATCTTCTGGATGACGGTACGCTGCCGATACCACCCTTGTTTTACCCGATGTTGAACAAATGTCTGGCACTCCCTTTATTACCGGATTGGACAGAGTATTTGTGGGAAAACGGCCGTGAACGCAGCCTTATCAGCCTGCTCGACGAGGGCGAAGGCCAGGGTTATGCGGCCTGGCGGGCGCTGCCGGCAGCGGAGGAATGGCAGAAGCTTGTCCAGTTTGGATTGCAGAACAAGCATATTTGCTTTTAATATTGATAGAACAGAATAAGGATATTGCGATTAGGCTAATCATAATATCCTTATCGAAAAGAGGCCAGGCATGTTGGTCGATTGTCAGCAGGAATTGAAAGAATTAAATGGACTGCTTCACGGCTGTTCCTCACGGTTGGTTGCTGTGAGTGGACGACGGCGGCTGGGGAAAACGACCTTGTTAGTCCATGGGGCCAAAACGAGTAACCACCCCTATCTTTATTGGGTTGGTACCCATTTTCCTTCTGGAGTCTTGTTGGTCCAGTTTTCTAAGAAGGTTTGGCAGCATGGTAATCCCGGCAAGCGTGTTCCGCGCCAGTTTAGCTATGAAAGCTGGTCAGAGGCGTTTGAGATGCTGGCCGAAGCCTGCCAGGGCGAACAGCGACACATCGTTATTTTGGATGAGTTTCCTTATGCGGTGTAGTCAGAACCGGGATTGCCTTCCGCGTTGCAAAATGCGTGGGACCACCACCTCAAGTTTAGCACGTGTGCCTGGTGTTGTGCGGCAGCCATGTGGGCATGATGGAACGATTGGTAGGCGCCGACGCCCCTTTATATGGGCGTATGGCTGGTCCCTTGCGCGTTCACCCGCTGCCTTTTTCCGCCACCAAAATTTTCTTTCCCAACTACAACATCGAACAACGGGTGGCTGTCTATGCTATTTTAGGCGGCGTTCCTGCCTGTCTGGAACAATTCTCGGACGACTTGTCTATCTTGGACAACCTGCGGGTAAACTTGTTTCAGGATGTGGGTTTGTTCCGCAACGACCCGGATTACCTTATTGGCGAGCAGGTACGGGACCTGAAAAACTATCAATCGGTGCTGGCCGCGATTGTTGAGGGCGCGCGTCAACCGTCCGATATCGGGTTGCAGGCCAAATTACCGCATCGTTCCGGAGCAGACCCCTATCTATCACAGTTGGTTGATATGGATTACGTGCGCCGGGAACTGCCTGTGACCGTGCCCCCGAACAAGAGACAGACATCCCGCTCCAGCCTCTACGTTCTGGCCGACACCTATTTGCGTTTTTACTTTCGTTTCGTGCGCGCCAAACTCGACTTGATTGCCCAAGAACTTTATGATGAACTTGAAGAACGCATCGCTGAACATTTGTTAGCGAAAATTCTTTACAAACAGAGCAAATTTTTAGGACACAGATGAACACTGAAAAACACTGATAAAAAATCTGTGTACATCTGTGAAAATCAGTGTCCTATTCATTGGTTTGAGGCACAGCTTCGCTAGACAGTTACGCGCCTTTGTGGGCATGACGACATTTGAAGAGCTATGCCGGGAATGGGTATTGGTTCAGGCGCGGCGTAGAAATCTTCCCTGTTCAGTGGAACAGGTGGGGGCGCATTGGGACAGCCAGGTACAGGTAGACGTTGCCGCCATCAGTTGGCGTGAAAAAGCGCTGCTGTTGGGCGAAGCCAAGTGGCAGGAAGACCGGGTTAGCCGCCGTATCATCAGAGAATTAATTCTGGAGAAGACGCCCAAAATCCGCAACGCCTTGCCCGATGCCGGGCAAGACTGGCGTATCTACTACGTCTTTTGCAGTCGAGCTGGATTCAACAGAAGCGGCGCAGGCGATGGCCGGCGAATATGAGGCGACGCTGGTCGATTTAGCGGGGCTGGATCAGACGTTATCAGAAACTTAATCGCCTGCATAAAATGGTTATAATGAGCGAGTAGATAGGCGCTGGCCGATGTAGCATAAGCGCATAAAGGTCAATGCCTGTTACGGGAGAATGATGATGAAACAACAACTCATGACCCCAGACCACCCGCGTTGGGAAGCGTTTATTCGCCGCTTAGAAGGGCCTGAAGGGTGCAATTTTTAGGCTGAGTTTGATGATGAGGGCAAACTCAGCCCTGAGTCCATGGAATGGGAATGTGCCGGGGCGAGGACAAGTCGAAAGCAACCGCTTATTCTGAAAACGATGTCGGCAATTGACGTGGCTGCTTCACTAGCTTTCTTTGAGGAACATGGCGGCTTCTGCGACTGCGAAATCGTATTCAATGTCGAGTCGAATCATCGGACCAGGCGGGAGAGAGGCAACGGCCTTGGCCCGGATGGATAAGCCGCTTTTCAACGATGTGCCCGGTGTTATCCGGTAAACCGGTTCAAACGCCAGTGTCGGCCACTATTCCCCAAGCGGTTACGCCATCATAAAATGTACTTTTTGTGATTCGTCTCACAAATGCATGTTCCGGTACAGGTCGCGCAAGCAGCCGATCTCTGCGCCATGCTGCAGATCATGAGCTGCCATCGTCCAGAAGATGCGCCAGGCAGGCCACATGTCACCCCAGTTAGTCGGCCGCATCTCGGCCAGTGCCTGCTCTAAGCCTACCGAAGAGCCGGCGTCATTCAGGCTGTCCAGGGCGGTCTTTAGTTGGACCTGCCCCTCTTCCAGCCAGGCAACGGCAGCGGCGGCCGTGTGCGGGAGGTCCAATTCGTCCCAGGTAAGCTTGCCCGGACCGAAGGCGTATTCGTGGTACATGATTTTGCAGGTAGCTATGTGTATTAACCGCCAGGCAATTGTGGTAAACGGTGTCGGCTCAGGTGCCGGCTCGGCGTAATCGATGACCCAACGGCCGTTTTCATTCGGGCGCACCGTCCAGCAATTGGGGACTGGTTGCCAGAACATCTCGGCATCGCTCAATCCCTGCAACTGGCTGTGCAGAAAAGTCCATGCCTTTTCCAGGACAAAGCTCAGCCACTGGACGCTCTGCCGGTCTGGACGCAGCGCGTAGCCGGGGGGCAGCGATATTTCTAATGCTACCGGCGCTTCCCAGTCGCCGACTTCCCCGCTGGCCAATGCCTGAGCCACCGCTTCACTGGCGGTTTCGGCGAAGGCTACCGCCTGATGGCGAATGCCGTGGACGTGGTATATGTTCATAAGCAGGCATCCTCTTCTCTCTCATCTGTTCGTCGACCGCAGTTTGAGCAAACGGTTGGCGCTGGATTTTGTGGGGACCAAGAAACAGTTTCATATTTCGTCATAGGGATCCGCAATCGTCAATGAAAACTGAATTCCTCCATAGATATCCAGGATAACACACAACTCCCCAAACGAGATGAACTCGCCATCCACCACGACCCCACCGTAATCTATGTGACCCTTCAATCTA
>JBNKZT010000146.1:0-14216 GCA_050301775.1 Promineifilaceae bacterium (SeqCode) | reverse complement strand
GATGACACCTATTCTGAATTTGATAATGAATACACCGACTCGTATGATGAACCATTTAGTGATGCGTCAGGTGAATCGATTGCTGCCGATGTGGGAGAAACGGCCGTTTCCCCCATCACCAACTCCGACCAATTCACCTCAGGAACCTGCCCCTTCAATGTGCCTGGCGGCTACGACATCGAATGCGGCACATTGACCGTACCCGAAAACCGCACCGCAGCTAACACACCCAATATCCAATTGGCCGTAGCCATCATCCACGCCGCCAACAGAACACAAAACGCGCCTATCGTTTATCTGGCCGGTGGACCAGGCGGCAGCGCCATTGATGATTTCGTCGCCGATCCCGAAGGATGGGAGTACGCCTTCCTGCGCAGCCGGGATTTAATCTTGCTGGACCAACGGGGCACCGGTTATTCGCAGCCTTCATTGGACTGCCCCGAATTTACTGAGGCCGATGATGACGATAACCCGGATCAATTATGTTTTAACCGTTTAACGGCCAGCAACATCGATCTGGCCGCCTACAACACGCGGGAAAATGCCGCCGACGTAGCAGCGCTGCGTGACGCCCTGGGCATTGCGGAATGGGATTTGCTGGGCATCTCTTACGGCACGCGGCTGGCACTGGACGTGATGCGCTATCATCCACAAGGGGTGCGAGCTGTCATTCTCGATTCGCCCTTCCCGCCTAATGCCGACACGCCGGTGGACGAGATTTATAGTGTCACCGATGCGCTGAGCGAATTGTTTGCCGACTGCGACCGCGATGCGTATTGCAGTGACCAATATCCCGACCTGGAAGCGGTCTTTTTAGAAACGGTAGACCGGCTCAATGCCGATGAAACGGCCGAAATTTACGGTGACGATCTCGTTTTTGCCCTCAGTTCGGCCTTCAGCGACACCAGCCTGATTCCTCTGCTGCCTTACGTGATTTACGAGGTGGCCAATGACAACTACGCGGCGCTGGATGAGATTGCCGAGGACGCCGGTTACGGCCGTCCCCGCTACCAGGGCGGCGAGGATCGCAGTGACAGTGAAGGGATGTTCAATTCGGTGATTTGCCATGATGAGATGGCGCTGGGTGATTATGAACGAGTGGAAACGGCCGTCACCGGCAACATCCCCGTCGAACTGGAAGGCGCCCTCCTGCAAAACACCTACGACATTGCCCAGCTTTGTGAGTATTGGAATCCGATGGACCAGGTGGACAACACGGCCGTTACCAGCAGCATCCCCACTCTCATTTTGGTCGGCCAGTACGATGTGGCCACACCGCCCCGCTGGGCACGACTCACCGCCCAAACATTGAGCAATGCCTATCTGTTCGAGTTCCCCGGCGCGGGTCATTCCCTGTTGAGCAGTGTCGATTGTTCGATTTCGATTACGAATGATTTCCTGGAAGACCCGGAACAAGAACCTGACAACTGCATTGATGAGATTGAGTGGCCTTATTTTGAATAGGTAAACTGTTTGGATCGAACGGCCGTTTCGGAGGGGGAACGGCCGTTCTCCAATCTTATCCGCCTTGACACAGTCTTTCTTACAGCTAGAATACCGCCTGACAACAACCTATCGCAGCAAAGATCGCCTTTGGCAAGCGGGAGCTGCACCCCAGTAAAGTGTCGTGGGATGTTTGTTTAGCATCTTACGGAAGCAGGGTGGAACCGCGACTCGAATTTTGAGCCGTCCCTGCAGTGCAAACAACGCATTGCAGGGACGGTATTTTTTTGGAAATTAGCAATTCAGCATTTCAGCACTTCAGCCGGTCAGCCAAAAGCTGAAGTGCTGACTGGCTGACAAGCTGACAAGCCTCATAGGAGACACAATGAGCGAAGAACTAACCCTTGATACCCTGGTCGCCCTGGCAAAACGGCGCGGCTTTGTTTACCCGACATCCGAAATTTATGGCGGTCTGGCCAGTTCCTATGATTACGGCCCGTTGGGTGTGGAACTGCTGCGCAACATCCGCGCCCTCTGGTGGCGGGAAATGGTCAACAAGCGCTTTGACATGGTCGGCATCGACTCGCAAATTTTGCTGCACCCGCAAACCTGGGTGGCGTCGGGGCACGTTTCCTCCTTTACCGACCCGCTAGTGGAAGACAAAGTGACCAATCAACGTTACCGCGCCGACCATCTTATCGAGGCCTGGATCGCCCAAAATCCCGGCGTGGATGACGTAGTCGTTGAAGATTTGTCGGTGGCCGAGATGGCCGAATTTATCGCCAAACACCAGGTCACCAGCCCAGATGGCAACGAAGTGACGCCGCCGCGCGAGTTCAATATCTTGTTTGAGACGGCCATCGGCGTGATTGCCGGCGAAAAATCGAAAGTATATCTGCGCGGCGAGACGGCCCAGGGTATCTTCAGCAATTTTAAGCAAGTGCTGGATTCCACCCGCGTCAAACTGCCCTTCGGTATTGCCCAAATCGGCAAGAGCTTCCGCAACGAAATTACCACCGGCCAATTTGTCTTCCGCACGCTGGAGTTTGAACAGGCGGAAATCGAATATTTCTTCGATCCGCGGGAAACGGATTGGCGGGAACTGTTTGCCCAGTGGCAGGAAGCGATGTGGTCGTTTGTCGTCAATAAGCTGGGGGTGAATCCCGACAATCTGCGCTGGCGGCGGCACACCGACAAGGAACGCAGCCATTACAGCGAGGACACCTACGACCTGGATTACAACTTCCCCTTTGGCTTCAAAGAGTTGTGGGGCATCGCCTACCGTACCGATTATGATTTGCGGCAGCACATTGAGCATTCAGGCAAGAAGCTGGAATATTTGAACCAGACCACCGGCGAACGTTTTGTCCCCCACGTGATTGAACCGGCGCTGGGCATCAACCGCGTTTTCCTGATGCTGCTGGCCGATGCCTATTGGGAAGATACGGCCAACAATCGTACCGTGCTGCGCTTTAAGCCGTCGTTGGCTCCGTACAAGGTGGCCGTGTTCCCGCTGCTGAAGAACAAGCCGGATTTGGTGGCCAAAGCTGAGGCGATCTTCGCTAATCTAACCGACCATTTTGCCACGACCTGGGATGAACGGGGCAATATCGGCAAGCGCTACTATTACCAGGATGAAATCGGCACGCCGTTCTGCGTGACGGTGGATTTTGATACGCTGGAAGATAACACGGTCACAGTACGCGACCGGGACACGACGGAGCAGGTGCGAGTGAATGCGGACCAGTTGGTGGCCTATTTGCGGGAACAGATTGGTTGAGGATGAATTTTTGGGAAATTGCTGTTACGGAAGGGAAACGGCCGTATGCTTCAACAAATTCCTGCTATAATTGGGGTCAACATTTGGGGCTAAATATGGTATCAAATGACACTTTGGGGCTAACTAACCATGAGCGAACTGGTTAATGTTGTTGAAGGATATGTAATCATTGCAGGCTTCTCGTTTTTTGGGACGGTCGTCTCCAGTTTTTTCACGTGGGCAAATCTCTATCAGAGTGAAGGGGGCGCACCCGGTGATGGCATAGGTTTCATGGTAATTTTGACAATAGTTCTTCCCATTTGGTTATTGCTGGCAACTTTTAGCCCATTTTTTGTCAGACAACATTTCACAGGTAACAAAGCAAGTATTAAACGGTTGATTTTTTGTGCATTCACCCCACCCCTTGTTGCGACTTTTATCACAGGACTTGTAACCTTATTCTACCTAAATTGAGTTACCGTATCGCCAAGTTAGGTAGGCTATTCTCACCCTCATCATCCCCGCCGCAGCAACCGCAGCAAATCAGGAATCTCCCGTCCGCCCAGGAGCAGGATGAGGCTCAGGTAGCTGACGCCACCGGTGAGTGTGCCTAAAATGAGGGTGAGGAAACGGCCGTCCACCACCAACCCCACACCCCACACTACCAGCGCCATCCCCCCCGCCGCCAGGAGGATACGCCCCGCACTTACCGCCAGTTCCCGCCCTAGCAAGCCGCCCAAGCGGCGATGATTCAAAATCAGCAAAACAGCCGATTGCAGTGTAAAAGCAATCGTGCTGGCCAGCGCCAGACCGCCGATGCCCAACCACTGCACCAAGCCAAAAGCCAGCCCCACATTCACCACCAGCCAGCCCAGCGCCACAAACATCGGCGTGCGCGTGTCGTGCTGGGCAAAAAAGAGACGGGCGGCAATCTCCAGCGTCGCTTCGCTGACGATGCGCACGCTAAAAAAGACCAGCACCCGGTACACCAGCAGCGTCGATTCGGCCGTAAACGCACCCCGCTCCAAAAAGAGGGCAATCGCCGGACGACCCAGCAGAACCAGCCCCACCGCCGCCGGTACGGTTAACGTCCAGATGATGCGCAGCCCGGTAACGGCCGTACGCCTCAACCCTTCCACATCCCCGGCATTAAACAACTCGGCCATCGTCGGGAACAGGACCAGGGCAACGGCCGTGCCAAACAAGGTCTCCGGCAGCTGCTGCAAATAGTAGCCGTAAAAATAACCCGACGTCGCTCCCGCGTTCAGCCCCGACGTGATACGGATGATGAACAAGTCGGCGATCTGCACCGTGCCCAGCGTGACCATGCGCGGCCCCATCAGGCGGATGATTTCGCGCACGCCGCGCATCTCCAGCGCCAGCCGCGGCCGGTAGCGGAAACCGTAACGCCGCAGCCCCGGCACCTGAATCAAGACATGCAGCACACCGCCCACCACCGTGCCCCAGGCCAGCCCCATGATGCCCATCTGCGGCACAAACAAAAACAGGCCGACAAGATAACCAATGTGCAGCGCTGTCGGGGCCAGCGCTGGCAAAACAAAATGTTGATGGGCATTCAAAATGCTGCTCAACACGCCGCTGACGCCAAAAATCGTCGTCTGGATCAAAATGACGCGCATCAAATCGGCCGTCAGCAGCTGCATTTCCGGCGTGAAGCCCTGCCCCGGAATTGACGAGCCGGGCACCAAAATGACCCGCGTAATCCATGGGGCAAAGAGTGCTCCGACGGCCGACACAATCGCCAACACCAACAGCACCAACGTGATGATGCCGTTGGCCAGCCGGGCGCTCTGCCGCGCATCGTCGCTTTTCAAATAGGCGGAATAAACGGGGATAAAGGCCGCCGCCAGTGCCCCCCGGAGATAAGGGTGACAAAAACTTCCGGCAGTTGGTTAGCGGCCGTAAAGGCATCATAATCGCTGCCAGTGCCGAAAGTGGCGCCGATAAGCTGAGTACGAATCAGTCCCAGCACTTTGTCCAGACCCAGCAGGGCAATGACAATCACGCTGGAGCGAAAAAGATGGCGCGCACGTTCCATGGGGCGGAATTGTAAAGCAGTATGGTCAGGCGGCAAAGTTACAGAATTATGAGAGCATAAAAAAGGGAGAGAATCAACGCTCTCCGAGGGCAGGGCAATATTGCTCAAATTCTCCGGTACAGATGTCGTTCCAGGAACGGAACCCGTCAGCAATTACTGTATCGGCAATATTATTTTTTGTTACCGCAATAGGCGTGAGTTTTACAAAGGGGATGTCGTTTTGACCGTTATTGATGGTATCGCTGGCCAAAACAGAGACATCCTCACCGTTAAACATATGGATGGCGGCTTCAACGGCCGCTTCAGCTTCCAGTTTGATGGGCTTGTATACGGTCATTGTCTGCCAGCCAGAAAGAATGTTTTGCAGCCCGGTAATCGTTGCGTCCTGACCGCTTAACAGAATGGGATCTAAGCCTTGATTCTTGAGCGCGGTGACGACCGAACTGGCGATGGGATCATTAGCGGCAAACACAGCGTCCACATCCCCATTGGCCGCGATGAGCATTTGCTCAAAAATATCGTAAGCTTGATTTTTATCCCAATCGAATATAGACGCTTCATCGACTTTCTCCCATACCCCGGCCTTGAATTTAGGTTCGGCAATCGATTTATAGCCGCCGGCAAAAAGGTAAGCGATATAATCATCAGACGACCCATTAAGCAGGATGACACGCGGCGCAGCCACCGGTAGTGCATCAATCAACGGCTGCAACGTGACCCCCATCAAACGCCCCACAGCAACATTGTCAAAACTAACATGCAAATCAGCCCCGGAACCCTGAATAGTCAACCGGTCGTAATCAATCACTTTGACCCCGGCCGCGTGAGCCTGATCAATAATCGTGGCCGCACTGCCGCTGTCAAGATTGGTCAGTATTAAAACTTTAGCCCCATTCGTGATGGCTTGTTCAGCTTGAATCTGTTGAGTTCGGGCGTTCCCCTCGGCATTAAAGATGGTGTATTCAATTCCGGCTGCCTCAAATGCTTGCTCAAAATAGCGCCGGTCGTCAGCCTCCCACCTCATCGACGATGAACTATCCGGCAGCAGCACAGCGATGCTGCCCGCAGTATCTTGCCCGGCACTCTGTTCTCCCCCACCGCAAGCCGCGATTGCTAGAAATACACCCAGGAACCAATAATATTTCCACTGCCTGAACACAATATTCACTCCGTTTATCTGCTTACGCTGTACCGGTCTATGAATGACCCGTCAAAAGCCGGGGCCTGGGAGGCCCCTCTACCATCTCGCTTTTCCTTTCCTTCTTTCTCAATCGAGGTTTATCTGGGATGTCGTGTTGCCTATGGACATTGGATGACTGCCTGCGCCCAGAGGCAGCCACCGCAGGCCGGGGCCGGGCGGTCGAGGCAGTCAGTTTGATTGTCTTCGGATAGTTCACAGCCACCGCAGAAAGTACAGGGCGCAAAGGCAAACTGCTGTACCCGCTCCCGGTAGGCGACGTATTCGGGATCATGCCACACCTCGAGCAAAGATTGTTCCCCAATATTCCCCAAAATATGCCGGTGCGAGGTTCGTTCGTACCCTTTCAGATAGCCGGTGTGGGTGTGAACCAGCGGCGGGCAGGGGCTGAGATCGCCATTCCAGCCGACTGCCATTGAGCCAGATTCGATGAAGGTACAGACATCATTGCCGCCGCCCAGATTATTCCCGGCAAAGGTCACATTGTAGCCGCTGTCAAACGCCTTCATTAGCGGCCCGGCAGTCAGTTCATTAAAATCCATCTTGGGAATATCCAGCGTACGCAGCCAGGGAGATGGCAAATAGGTGATGCTTTTCAGCGAATGCTCGTACAGAATTTCATCCTTCATCGCGGCCGAATAGGGCAGCAAATTGCTAACCGAAAAATGGCTAGCTCCCAGACTTTTACCCAACTTCAACAGCTCCGGCAAATCGGCGATGTTGCGCTTCATGGCCACAAAGGCGATACCAATTTCGGGCACAGGATGATGGGCCGGCCGCCGCAAACGGCGAAAACGGCGCACATTTTCCAAAATTTGAGGCAAATAGGCACCCAATCGAATATCGGCAAAGTTTTCCGGCGTGGCCCCATCAATGGAAACCCACAGCACATCCAGCCCGGCGGCAATCAAGCCTTTGGCCCGTTTTTCGTTGAGCAGGGTGCCGTTAGTGACCAGTTCCACCCGATGACCCAATGATTTGAGTTGGGCGATCATGTCGATGGTGCGCGGATGGGCCAGCGGTTCGCCAATGCCCATGAAGGTGATGTCCATAGGCTGGCCGATGGCTTTCAGGCTGTCCAGAATGTGATCAAAGGTCTCATCGGACATGAGGCCCATTTCGACATTCCAGGTGCTGCGCATACAGGTGGCGCAGTCGATGTTGCAGTGATTGGTCGTCTCGATGTACAGCTTGGCCAAATGGGTGACGGGGCGGTGCAGCCGAATGGTGTTGGCTTCGGGTTCGATACGCAGCCGTGCGCCGGGGGTCAGGCCAAATTGTTGAGCAATTTCGGGCGGGAGAATGAGACGGCCGTTCCCGTCCACCTCGGCCCACTGCGTCTTCATGAAGGTTGTTTCATCGTCCATTGCCCAAGTATGTGTGATTTGAAATGGTCAGTAAAGTGATAAACGGCCGTTTCCACCATGCAAAATGTCATTGAAATGACCCGTCCTCCTGCAAACGTGCTAAACTTTCCCTGAGATGGAAAAGTTTACCCTTTTTCACGCCCCAATCAGCCACTTTCTCACACGGCAGCCCGTCCAATGGGGACTGCTATTTGTCGGATTGATTGTCTCCTTGTGGGCTGTCACGCAAAGCCGGGAAGCACCCCAGCTTATCTTACTGGGGCTGTTGACCATCATCACCCTCAATTTCGGCCTGCCGCCAAAAGTAGGCGGCGGCGGGCTTGCGCCGTTGGTTGTTGTCAGTAGTTGGCTGATTTTGGGCGGGGAAACGGCCGTACTCCTCACACTGGCCGGCTTCATCCTGGCCGAACTAAGCCGCACCATGTGGGCTAACACCTGGCAAGATACAGTCGATGAATCAACCCGGTGGCAGCGAGTCGGCCAGCTATTTGTCTACCTCCTTCCCTTGCTCCCTGCCGTCCTTGTTTATGACCAGCTAGGCGGACTGCCGCTGAAAAACGAAGCAGTCGCGGAAAATTTAGCCGCCTTTGCCGGCTTCATAAGCGGCTATGGCGGCAGTTATTTTTTGCTTTCACAGCTTTATTGGCTGATATTGCGACGGCCGTACCCCCAATTCTTCAGCGACGCCGCTCTAAGCAGCATCGCCTATGGCTTTTTGGCACTGCCGGCCGCCATTCTGGGCAGTCTCACTTTCCGCAACAATGGCCTGCCTGGTTTCATCATTTTTGGCCTGGGCGTTATCGTCTTTACCGTTTTGATTCGGCTGACCTGGCAGCGGCGGCTGACATTGGAGCAGCGCCTGGCCCAATTTTCCCGGCTCAATCAGGCTGGCTTATCCTTGCGCGAAACGCTCAACTTACCCACCGTTTTGACCCGCACCCGTGAACAAGTCCTCGACCTCGTCCCCGCCGATAAATTCGACATCTTTCTCACCGATCAGGGAATTCAACATGCCACATTCCGCATTCCGTATTCCGATGATTTCACCCGCTGGGTCATCAAACACGGCCGTGTCCTGGATTTGGATAGTGGCAATATGCACTTCGCCAGTCGGCACGGATTGACGCCGCCTACCCCGCTGCCCGCCGCCTGGCTGGGTATCCCCCTCACCGCTGCGGAAAAAGTAATCGGGGTGATGGTTTTGCAGCGACTGGCTCCGGCACGGCCGTTCAGTTCCTGGAACCGTGAAGTGCTACTGGCATTGGCCGGGCAGGTCAGCGCCGCCATTCAAAATGCCCGCCTTTACAATCAGACCGACGAAGCGTTGGCCCGGCGCGTCGAGCAGTTGCAAGCCCTGCTCGACGGGATGGACGAAGGGGTGCTGCTGTTGGATGTAAACGGCCGTATCGCCCTCGTCAACCCGTTTGCCGCCCAACTGCTGGGCCAATCGGCCGCCGATTTGCTGCGCAGCGCCCCGGAAATGGCCACCATCACCCAAATTGGCTACACAAAAGCGGGCTGGGAATCACGATTAGCCGCCCTCCGGGCCAGACAAGTCCCATCCGGCCATCCGATTACCTATCCGGTTGATTTGACGGGTGACGGCCGTTCCACCCGTTTCATCACTCGCCAGGAAACGGCCGTGCGCGCTGCCGACGGCCAGGTAATGGGCTGGCTGCTCCTGTTCCGCGACGTAACCGAGGAGCGGGAATTGGCCGAACAGCGCGCCGATTTATCACGCATGATCGTTCACGATTTACGCAATCCGCTTACCACACTGCTGACCACCCTCGACTTCTTCCCCCAACCTGACGACCTCTTGTCCAACGCTCAGCAAACAACCCTGGACATGTTGGACATGGTCGATTCGCTCATGGACATCAACCGGATGGAAGCCGGGCAGTTTATCATTGATGCACAGGCGATGCGGCTGCCGCCATTGGTGACTCAAGTGATTGGCCGGTTACGGCCGTTAATCGACCGCAAACAAGTCCACCTCGATTTTGCCATGCCTGCTGATTTGCCCCCAGTCTGGGCTGATGCTGATTTGGTGCGCCGGGTATTGATCAATTTGCTGGATAACGCGTTGAAATTTACGCCAGCCGGGGGCCACGTCAACGGCCGTCTCCAACCCGAACCGGGAAATGACCAGCAAGAACCGGGCATCCGCTGTACGATCAGCGACAGTGGCCCTGGTGTGCCGCCTGAATTCCGCAAGCTGGTTTTTGACCGTTACATCCGCACCAATCCCGGCGGCGCTCAGGTCCGTGGTACCGGGCTGGGCTTAACGTTTTGTAAATTGGCGGTGGAAGCGCATAACGGCCGTATCTGGGTCGAAGATGGCCCCAAAGGCGGCAGTCAGTTTGTGTTTACCTTGCCCGGGGTTCCCGATTTTTCGGCCACAGAGGACACTTATCTAACCGCAGAGAACGCGGCGGGCACGGAGGTTAAATGAAGGAGAAATCTCTACGCCCTTTGCGCCTCTGCGGTTGAAAAACCAATCAGTTCACCAAAAGAGAAGCTGCCCCCGCCAAAAACGCCTCAGCCTTCTTGCCTATGAATGAATTCATAGGCTAACACATTCAAAACGTGTTAAAACACGTTGATTGGGGCGCTTTTAACCTGTTTTAACAGGTTTTGTTATCGCAGCCGCTGATTTCAATCGGGGGCTATTGGCAGCAAGGGTTTCAAATTGAGAATTGCTGAAAAACGCCTCAGTTTCCTGCAACAAATCCTCAAAAGCGGCTAAATCAGGCGTTACCAACAGCTTTTGCAGATAAGGTTTAGCCGACCAGCCAGAAAAATAGCGCCGTAAATGCTTGCGGAACAAAATCAAGCCATCGGGATCACCGTAATAATCGACCATTTCGCGCAGATGCAGCCGGATTGTTGCCGCAATCTCCCGGAAGGTGAGGTGCGCCCGTTCCTGGCGGGCAAAAATCCAGGGATTACCCACGGCCGCCCGCCCGACCATAACAGCGTCGCAGCCGGTGTGGGCCTTCATCGCTTCGATGTCGGCCGGGGTACGCACGTCGCCGTTGCCAATGACCGGCACGCTGACCGCCTGCTTCAAGGCGGCGATGGCATCCCAGTCGGCTTCGGAATTGTATTTTTGTTCTTTGGTACGGCCGTGCAGTGCAATCAACGACGCCCCATTTTCTTCCATGATACGACCAATCTCCAGATAATTGCGCTGTTCATCATCCCAGCCCAACCGGATTTTGCCGGTCACCGGCACCGTTAAATGTTTGGTCAACAGGCTAAACGTCTCGGCCACCAGTTCCGGCTGCAACATCATGCCCACACCAGCGCCGCGCCCGCTCACCTTGCGCGTCGAGCAGCCCATGTTGATGTCGATGATGTCCGGGCCCAATTCCTCAATTCGCTGGGCGGCCCGCAATATTTTTTGGGCATCGTTGCCAAAAATTTGGAACACCAGCGGCGTTTCTTCGCCCGGCTTAAAGTCGAGCCGCCGCCACAACGGATTACGCCGCCCCAGCAGCGACTCGGCGGGGACAAATTCGGTGTAGTTCATTGCCGAGCCGTAAGCGCGGCACAACGCCCGGTAAGGCACGTCGGAAAAGCCGGCCATCGGTGACAAAATCACATCGCCGTAGACAGGAATATCTCTTACATAGAAGGTTGATTCAACAGTCATCGGGGGTATTGTACCAAAAGTTGGGGGATAGGATGGTGGTATGGGGGAATACTCAACCTTTTCTAAATTTCAATCACGAGATTGGACCATTCTTTGAGAATGGTCCAATCTTAAGAGCGCCAACGCTACCACCAATCTTCCATCAACAACGGCGCAATGAGTCGCGAGTCTGGTTCGGCGGCGTGGGCGTCGGTGAAATGGGAACGGCCGTTGTACCAGGCCAATACCTCGTCGCGGTTAATCTTTGTGGGCTGGCTGGAAAGCCAGGGTAGCCGGCCTCATCTACCCGCGCCATTTATTGCTTGCGTCTGCAAACAAGGTTATATGGCTTCATCACTACTCCTCCCGGCGGATCCACCTGTAAAATGCACTGCGCATCCCTGATTCAAGCAGCCAAATCTCATCTTCCTTGGGCACAACACGAATTAATGCTTCGGCAAAGAAATTCAAAAACAGCCAACTCAACAACTCTGCCCGTTTTTTTGTGCCAATTGCCGCGGCTGCCGGTTCTAGAACCTTGCCGTACTCAAACCGGCCGGCATCTGTTGCTACCGGCAAGATAAACCTTACAATAGCAGTCGTCTCGTCAACGATATAGGGACCATAGGCAAACGGCCGTGTCACGACCTCTTCACGTGAAGCCAGCGCATCAGCCCGATAACGGCCGTTCACCAACATTATTGAATACCCGCCAATCGTACTTTCCATGAAATCAAATACAAGCTGCCGTATTTTATCTTCCGCATAATCAGACGACAGCTTCAAGCCATCACGAATTTGACCAATACCAATTTCTTGTATCCTCTGTTCGATTGTGTCACGATAAAACAAATTATCCAGCGCCTCCCGCAATCTGTCCTCACGCGAAAGCGGCATAAAAAACTCATAAATCAAAATACTCGACGACACTTCTAATACATAATCTGTAAACAATCGCTTTTTTTGTTGCAAGAGTTCTTTGAAATCATCCAATCGCACACGGAATATTTCCGGTTTCGTAAAACAGTTTTCACCTTCCTGATAGACAAGATCGTTCAGGCGATTGTTAATATTCTCGTGAGTTTGAGCCACAGACCACCCCGTTTCAGCAGAAAGTTGTTCGATTGAAAAAGGTTTTTTTTCTTGCGCCCGTTCAATTAGAAAATCAAATGCTCGTTTGATGCTGCTTGTTTCTTTCATCGTCTGCTCCATTTAGGCGACTTCCAAAAAATGATTGAGGAGAATTTTATCATTTTTCTGCAGTTGCTAGAGGTATTTTTATCGGATGTCAGCCGTACAATCATTCAAATTGTCCTATTGTTAGGGTAACAGAGGCAAAGGGAAATGGTCATTATTGACCGGGTGGAGAAAAACGTCAACAAAGTTTTGCTCTACTTATCATTGACAATTAACTAGCAACCCATGACAATTACCCTCATGAATCAACCAACCAACCAAACCCTACTCCAATTTGCCCTCGACGCCGCCTGGCAGGCCGGGCGCATCACCCTGGGCCACTTCCAAACCGGCATCCGCGCCGAGCGCAAAGCCGACAACACCCCGGTCACCATCGCCGACCGGCAGGCCGAGCAAAAAATCCGTGAGATGATTACAAAATATTGGCCCGATCATGGCATTCATGGGGAGGAATACGGCCGTTCTGCCACCAATTCTCGCTACACCTGGTCCATCGACCCCATCGACGGTACCAAATCATTCATCAGCGGCGTGCCCCTGTACAGCACTCTGCTGGCCCTAATGGACGGCGACAAAGCGCTACTGGGCATCATCCATCTGCCGGCACTAAACGAAACGATTTATGCTGTACGCGGTGAAGGCTGCTTTTGGAACGGCCGTTCCGCCCACGTATCCACCATCGATAAACTAGAAAACGCGGTGGCTTTGTGCAGTGAAATGGAGTCGATGGAGCGGTACGGCGGTTTACCCGCCTGGCAGCGCATCGTCAACAACACCTACGTCCAGCGCACCTGGGGCGACGGTTACGGCTACGCCCTCGTCGCCACTGGCCGCGCCGAAATCATGGCCGATCCTGTCCTACATCCCTGGGACGCCAGTCCCATGCAAATCATCCTCGAAGAAGCCGGCGGCACCTTCACCGACTGGCAAGGCCGCCCCACCATCCACACCGGCAACGGCATCGCCACCAACCGCCTTCTGCTGGACAAAGTTTTGGCGCTGGTTAATGGGCAAGACGAATGAATGACGATTGACGATTAACGATTGACGACTCATCATTCCATCAAGTTGTATTCCCCACCCGCTTAATTTATAATCCAATTATGAAGTTAATCGTTGTTTCCCTGAAACGTCGCGCTTTCACTCAAGGAGATTTCCATTATGCTGCCTGAAATTAATATGAATCAAATGGTCGATTTTCTCGTAGGGCTGCTCAATACGCCCAGCCCCACCGGCGATACAGACCGGGCCATCCAATACGTCCACGACGCCTTTGCCGATTTGCCGCTGAGCCTGACTGTCTCGCCCAAAGGATTTTTGGTAGGTACATGGCATGGCGAATCAGCCACCGCCCCCCGTGCTCTGACGGCTCACGTTGATACGTTGGGAGCGATGGTGCGGGAGATTAAGAAAAACGGCCGTTTAACCTTGACTCAACTCGGTGGCTGGATATGGTCCTCGGTGGAAGGTGAAGGGGTGACGATTTTTGCCAGTAACGGCCAAACTTACCGCGGCACGATTTTGCCTGACGCCGCCTCCATTCATGCCCACCCCCG
>JBNKZT010000145.1:0-14248 GCA_050301775.1 Promineifilaceae bacterium (SeqCode) | reverse complement strand
GCCTGGGCGTGGCGTTGGCGCGGATGACGACCAATCAGGCCGTTAGATTTATGGCGCCAATTGCCGGCTGGATGATGGCGATGTTTTTGCACTTTTTGCACAATGCGGCCGTTTCTACCGGCAGCGCTTTATGCCTGCTGGCCTTCATCAGCGATTACGGCGGCATCGTCCTGCTGCTGGTCATCATCATCTGGGCATTGCTGCAAGAACGGCGCTGGATTAAACAATATCTTGTCGAAGAAGTAGGCAATTACACGATAACTGTCAACCAATACCACACTGCTTGTTCTGGCCGCCAGCGAACAAGATACCATTTTGACCAACTCACCACACGCGGCCTCGGCGCATACCGGCGTTCGGTTCGTTTTTTCTATAAATGCAGCGAACTGGCCTATAAAAAGCACCACCATACCCTGTTTCAGGATGAAAAAAGTGCGGCTTTGGTTGAACAGTTACGGGGGGAGATTGCGGAGTTGAGCCGGATGGCGTAATTCGTCACGCGCCAAAAGCAATTGACGATTGCCACATCATGTTCTTTCCACATGATGGCGTAGGGCGATGAGTTGGTCAAAATGGGCTTTATCATGCTCTGCCGCCAGGCTAAGTAGTTCGTGCAAGCTGGTGGGGCCAAAAAAGGCGTGTTGGCCGCGCCGTTTCCATAGTTGTTCCGGTACATCTTCTAATAAAACGAGAGTCTGGCGGCGTGAAGCCAGAAAATCTTTAAGGGCGGCCGGGCCATCTTGCTGCTGGTACTGCCGCTGCTGAATCCAATCGTCGGCGACCACACCGGGCAGGAAAACGTTCTCGGCAGCAACCAGATCGCGGAACCGGGTCTGATGGACTTCCCGCTCGACGTCGCGCAGATGGCAGACGACTTCGGTGATTGACCATTCGTTGTCGTCGGGGCGCCACTGCCAGTCAATGCTGTCATCGGCCAGGAGTTGGGCAACGGCCGTTGCAAAGGCCTCCAATTCGATCAGCAGTGTGTGAACAGGGGCGGGTTCTTGCATGAATCAGGCCAACGTTTCCAGCCAGCCGTTTTGAACCTGCTGCCACAAATCAGCCAACGAACCGCAGCCATTCACTGCTACACCGTCCGGCGGCTGTTGGCCGTCAGTTGTAATCCAGTAGGTGTGCAGCCCAACTTTGTCGGCAGGAATGATGTCGTTTTTCCAGTCATCGCCAATCATCACGGCCGTTTCCGGCGTACACGCAATTTTTGCCAGAATTTCGCGGTAATAGGCCGGATGGGGCTTGGTGGTATGCATGTTTTCGTAGGCTGTTACCAACTCGTAGGCAAACACAGTCACCGGCAAACCGGCCCAGGCCAGCCGTTCTTCAACGGCAATGGCCGGGAACAGCGGGTTGGTAGCAATGACGACTTTTAATCCTTTTTCCAGGCAGGCTTGAACCAGAGGGGCAGCGTACGGCCGTTTCTCGGTCGTGGCCACCAATTGGGGGAATACATTGCGATAAAACTGCTCGAAAAACGGCTCCATTTCAGCCGGGTTCAGGCCGGTTCGCTGTTGGAAGGTTTGCCAGAAGACATCACGGTTGGAAACGGCCGTGTCCACACTGGCAATCATCGCCTGCGTCCCGGTCATCAACTCCTGTAAAAACCGATTCTTCGCCAAATACCGCTCAGCATGTCTGCCCAGCAAAGCAAAATAATTGGGCAAAAACTTATCCATGTCATTGCCCAACAACGTATCATCCAGGTCAAACAAAACAGCTTTTATCATAATGAGTATGCAAATAAGCCAGTGGGCAAGTGGCAAATCCCCCTAGCAGCCGGCGATTATCCACCCCTTCAGCCCTTCACGAATTGTCGCCAAATAATGCTTCCAAACCCGGCTTCTCGCGGGCGCACTGCGGGCAGCCCACATGCGGCTCCGGCACATCTATCAGATGTTTGCTGCAAAACGCCGTCACTTCTACCCGGCGGTTAAATCCCAGCACACCGCTCTTAATAACGCCTTCCAACACTAAATCCGGGCTGCTGTTGGCCAGTAAAATCCCCGGAACCGGGCAGTTAGCACAATCCTGCGGCCGCCAATCATCAGAACGCGTATTAGCATCAATCAACCGGCACTCCTGTTCCGAACGCCCGCGATGGAAATTCTGATAATAAAAACGACATTCTTTTCCGGCTGGTGTAATCATAAAAAATCAAGTGTGCAAGTCTGCGAGTTTGCAGGTCTGCAAGTGGCAAGGAAAAGAAGCTCACTTGCCTACTTGCAAACTTGCCTGCTTGCCTACTATTCAGGCGTATTCTCTGCTCCGCCAATAAACGCTTCCGTCTTTTCACGGCAAACGTCATCCGGGTACTGCACCGGCGGAGATTTCATAAAATAGCTGCTGGGACCATACAAGGGTCCACCAATGCCGCGATCCAGCCCAATCTTAGCACAACGCACGGCATCAATCATCACTCCGGCCGAGTTTGGACTGTCCCAAACCTCAAGTTTTAATTCAAGATTAAGGGGAACGTCACCAAATGTGCGTCCTTCCAGCCGAATGTGCGCCCATTTTCGGTCGGTCAGCCAGGGCACGTAATCACTGGGGCCAATGTAGACATCTGTTTCCGGCAGTTCATAATCAAGCTGAGACGTCACTGAATTGGTCTTGCTGATTTTTTTGCTTTCCAACCGCGACCGTTCAAGCATATTATAAAAATCCATATTGCCGCCAACGTTTAACTGGCTGGTACGCTCCAAACGGACACCGCGATTACGGAACAGATTCGTCAAAACGCGATGAACAATCGTCGCTCCGACCTGGCTTTTAATATCGTCACCAATAACCGGTAAATTACGGTTGCGGAATCGTTCCTGCCAATAAGGCTCACGGCCAATGAAAACGGGAATACCATTCACAAAAGCGCAGCCAGCATTCAAAATCTGTTCGACATACCATTTGGTAGCCTGCTCGCTGCCCACCGGTAAAAAGTTAACGACGACATCGGTCTTGGTATCTTGCAAAATTTGCCGGATATTGTCCGTCGGGCCTGGCGCTTTGGTGATTTTTTGCTTGAGATAATAACCCAGGCCGTCATGTGTCATGCCACGCCGCACCGGTACGCCTAAATGGGGAACATCGGCAAATTTGATTGTGTTATTTTGATTGGCCCAAATGGCTTCCGATAAATCTTTCCCTACTTTTTCAGCGTCAATATCAATGGCCGTCGAAAATTCAATATCACGGATATGGTAACCACCTAAATTGACGTGCATCAAACCGGGCACGAATTCGTCATCGGCGGCATTTTTGTAATATTCAACCCCTTGAACCAGGGATGCGGCACAATTACCGACACCAATAATGGCTACACGCACTTTTTTATTATTATTTTCGCTCAAATTTCACCTCTTAATGATTCACACGAAGTACAAACAAAAAAAAGAGACCTCAAGAGAGAGCCGCCTTTTAATACACCCAAAGAGATTGGACCTCCCTCCCGACCTTCCGATTTGTAGAAAGAAGTCTGACGCGACCGAACACGCACGCACAAGGCTGTCTAAATGATTTTTCAGAATTTAAGCCATATATTGGGGACGTTTGAATCCAAATCTCTCCATATTTTCCATGGTGACCACTGCGAAAACTGCTGCTCACGGAATATTAAATCCATTTTAACAGCCGCTTTTTTCTGAATGTCGGGTATGATATGGCTATAAGTGTCAAGCGTCAAGATTATAGATGAATGGCCCGACATTTCCTGAACAGTTTTGGCTTGCACAGAGCGGCTGGTAACATTCGATAAGAGTGGCCAGGTCAGAACCGAAACAGCGTAAGGAAAATGCGATTCCAGGCTGCTGACAGCCTGTCGGAGAAGACAAAATAGGACGCGGATCGGATAGGATTTATGTAAAATTGATAGGGGGATAGGCAATGAAAATATTAGTAACCGGCGGCGCCGGATTTATTGGTTCTCATTTAACAGAGGCGCTGATAAGGGAAGGTCATGAAGTACGGGTTTTTGATAACCTGAGTTCCGGATCACTTAAGAACCTGGCCAATGTTTCTGTGGAGTTTATCGAGGGGGATATTGCCGATTGGGATGCGGTGAATACGGCCGTTTCCGGCTGCGACCTGGTCTTTCATCAAGCTGCCTTAGTCAGCGTACCCCAATCAATCAAAAACCCGCGGCTCAACCATGCCAGCAACGTAACCGGGGCATTTCATCTGTTTGAAGCAGCCCGCCAGGCAGGTGTACGGCGGGTCATTTATGCCTCATCCGCGGCCGTCTACGGAAATTTGCCGGATATGCCCAATAAGGAAACCGGAGCCTTAAAGCCAGAGACACCCTATGCCATGGCTAAACGAACCAACGAACTCATGGCGTCGGCTTTTGCCAGCACATATGGCATTGAGTTTGTAGGATTACGCTACATGAATGTGTTCGGGCCGCGTCAGGATCCATCATCGCCCTATTCCGGCGTTCTTTCAATCTTTTGCCAGAACGTATTGGCCGGGAAACCTTTGATTATTCATGGTGATGGCCAACAGACCCGCGACTTTATTTATGTTGCTGATGTGGTCCAGGCTAATCTGCTGGCGGCAAAAACGGCTTCATTGTCACCGGGCAGTTCCGTCATTTTTAACGTTGGTCGGGGACAGCAAACCAGTCTAAATCAAATAGTGGAACACCTTGCTGAAATTACCGGGCAGCAAATTGAGAGATATTATGAAAACCCAAGAGCAGGCGACATCAAACATTCTGTGGCCGATATTGAATTGGCCGCACGACAATTAGGATTCGTGCCAGGAACAGATGTAAGAAATGGGTTAACTGCTACGCTGGATTGGTTCAGGGAGTAACCAGGAAGTTCTTATAAATGTCTCCCAACCATAATGTAATTGCTATGGTCTTTATAAAGACAAATCCCCATATCTAACGGTATGGGGATTAAGCTGGGCGATGAACCCTGTATATTTGGTACGCCCTAAGAGATTCGAACTCCTGACCTTCCGGTTCGTAGCCGGATGCTCTAATCCACTGAGCTAAGGGCGCGTTTCATATTATCAGACCACAGAAATTTACCACATTTGAGGAGTAAAACCAACTCTTGTCAATGCAATTTATTTCTTAGCGGGGAGGCAGGGATTCGAACCCTGGAACGGCTTTTTAAACCGTTAACCGCTTAGCAGGCGGCCCCAATCGACCACTCTGGCACCTCCCCTGATCATTATGCAAATCTGGTCAGGATAGGTCTGATTTAATATGTTAAAGGGATACTTTTATGTATCCACAACGGAGGGAGAGGGATTCGAACCCCCGGTGAGCCTAAACCCACTACGGTTTTCAAGACCGTCGCCATCGTCCACTCGGCCATCCCTCCAACCCTCAGAACACCTTGTTAACAGGCGCAAAAGTATAGCACGAGCATAGGGGACTGTCAAAAAGCGCCGTCTGAATCTAAGGTTCCTATTTCTAGGTGTTTTACCTCCAGCCACTGGGTTTCTTTGGTAGGCAATATTCCCCAGCGGAAACGGCCGTTCACCGTCAAAACCATGTACTGATTATCCAGCCAACAAACAAACCCCAGTGGTCCGCGCGGCGTAAATGGTGTTTGCAGGATTGGATTCTTATCTACCCAAAATTCACAGCCATTTTTACGCCACAGCAAATCATATTCATGCCAGGCCGTCATATCAACGGGCAGCGGCTGAAAACAAATTCCCAGCCGTCGGCGAATGATTGGCCAGAGGAATTGCCGCAGACGCGGCCATTGATTCAACAGCAAAACAACAGGCGCTAATGGCATCATGGCCGCAGCTCGCCACGTCGTCGCGTCCAAAGTGGCGGCAAACCAGCCCTGCCCCACTCCTTTTTCTGCTAACGGCAAGTCGGATGGCGTAGAGGCGTAAAAGAACCAGACAGCTTGCGGCAAAGCAGGCCAGGGAATCGTCGGATCACCGAAAGGCGCGTTCCAAAAACCAAATCCGGTCGTTCCCCGCAGCTCCCCGGTCGCGTGGGAAAATCGAGCCTGCAACTGCATATGAACGCCTGGCCGCCACGGATAATGACGGCGCGGCCGCCAGCGATGTATTTGACGGATACGGCCGTAATCATCAATCTGGGCATCTGCATACCCCTTCTCCAGCGGCGGTAATTGGAAGCGCCATGAGGTTCCATCTCTTACCGATCCGCCGTTCAATTCTAACTGCCGCCACTGACCTTCATTCATTCCAAATTTCACTCCCCAAAATTATTCTATTCGCAACTTATCAGGTATAATTCGGCCTTCAAGGAGATATGATTTTATGGAAATTACCTGGTATGGATTAAGCTGTTTTCGTCTTTCTGAACGAAAACATGCCACCATTGTAACGGATCCTTACAATGGCAAGCTAGGGCTGCCACAGCTCAAATTAAAATCGGACGTGGTTACAATTAGCCATGATGCCCAGGGCCACAACTATGCAACGGCCGTTACCGGCAAAACACACAGCCTCACCGGCCCTGGCGAATACGAAATTGGCAACGTCTTCATCACCTCCATCGTCACCGACACCAGCGAAGAGGCCAAACGTAACGTCGTCTTTATGTTTGATTTCGATGGTGTGACCGTTGCCCATTTGGGCGATATGAACGCCGTTCCCAAACAAAACCAAATCGAGGCGCTGGAACAAGTCAACGTTTTGTTGGTTCCGGTAGGCGGCGGCAACAGCCTTAATGCCTCTCAGGCTTCCGAACTGGTATCCATGTTGGAACCAAACATTGTCATTCCAATGCATTACGCTTTACCCGGTCTTAAGCTTGATTTAGAAGGGGTTGACCGATTCCTGAAAGAGATGGGCGTCACAGAACCCACTGAAGAATCTATCTTAAAGATCAGTAAGGGAAATTTGCCCGAAGAAACAGAAACTGTGATTCTTACAGCCAAAATTTAGGAAACATCATGCCCACAAAACTTATTATGCGCTGGAACGTTCGGCCCGAAACCGAATCAGAATACTTCGAATTTCTGGTACATGAGTTTATTCCTGGCATGAATCGGCTGGGGATCTCAGACTTCCAGGTTTGGTACACAGCTTATGGTGAATGCGAACAAAAATTAGCCAGCGGAACAGCACCCTCCAAAGAGCATATGAATTTTGCCTTGCACAATGACGAATGGGCGACATTGCATAACAAATTACAAGGTTTCGTCGATAATTTCAGCCAGAAAGTGATACCAGCTACACGTGGTTTCCAAATATAAGACCCACAGACCCACACCTTCTCAATAAATCGGGGAGACCTGACACAAAATCCTGTAATTAAAAGAGCCTGTCTAAAAAGACAGGCTCTTATATTTATTCCAATCCTGTGAAAAAGATCAGGCTGCTGACCCAGTCGAAACAGCCGCTGATTTTTTCGTATCCGCCGCAGGCGCTGCTGCCTTATTTTCAGTCGATTTTTCTACATTGGGTGCAGTATCTGAACTATTGCCATTGGTACTGCTGATGCTGTTGGCACTGTTAGTTCCACGGTTATCAGTCACGTAAAATCCGCTGCCCTTGAAAACCACACCAACCGACGTGACAACACGGCGGATATTCCCTTCACAAACCGGGCAAACGGTCAAAGCATCATCGCTCATCCGCTGTCGCTGGTCAAACTCATGACCACAATCATTACAACGATATGAATAAATAGGCATTCCTTAAATCTACTCCCAATAATATCAATTCTACTGCATCCTATGCGATTCATTATTGTAGCGGTCAGGCAACTATTTGACAACCTGCCACGCCCTATGCTACAAATTCTTTGTTAACTTTAAGTTAGATTATTCAAATAAAAAGGAAATTTCCCCATGTCAGTAAATGAAGTCAAGTCAAATATTAAAGCGCGTGTTTGGAAAGCTGTGGCTCAGGCTGAGTTGGATGTCAGCAGTTTGAGCAAGGAATCGCTGGAAACGTTAATCGATCTGGTTGCGGAAGCGGCGATGCTGGAATCTGATGAGGAAATGGATAAATCAATGGCGACAAGGGGTATGGAAACGGCCGTTACCCCCGACATTCTCAACGATGAAAAAGAAGACATCTTATGGGAAGGCCGCCCCTTCCTCTCCATCTCTCTCCATTACACCATCACCGACGAGCGCATCCGCGTCACCGAAGGCTTCCTGGGCAAAGCCCGCGAAAATGTGGAACTAGTTCGTATCCAGGATGTGGATTTCAGCCAAACTTTCAGCGAACGCATTTTGAATCTGGGCGACATTAACGTCCGCAGCCATGATTCCAGCAACCCGATCATCACCCTGAAAAATATTAAAGACCCGGAACAGGTCTATGAAATCCTGCGCCGGGCCGTCCTGCATTCCCGCAAAAAGCACAATTTCACCTATCGTGAAGAAATGTAAGTCAATGAAACGTGAAGCGTGCGGACATTATCACGTTTCACGCACTTCACATCTCAGCTAACGCACGCAATCGGCCTTCATCGCGCAGGACAACTTTTTTCCGGCTAATATCAATCAAACCCTCAGCCTTAAAATCGTTGAGGGTTTGGGTAATGGTCTCTCGATACGTGCCCAACATTTCGCTAAAATCCTGATGGGTATAGCCGGCGACAACAGTGCCCGTCTGGGAAGCTGCCAGTTCCAACAGCAAACTGGAGAGGCGCGCCGGAATACTTTTGAAGGCAATATCTTCCAACTGTTCTTCCAATTGGGTCAAGCGCGTACCCATCGCTTCCACAAAACGAAATGCAACCTCCGGCTTTTCTCGCATGAGTCTGGCCACATCAGAACGGCTCATCACACACAAGACACACTCATCGACCGCTTCCGCAAAGGTGTTGTGCATCCCCTGCCCCACCAGCGACATTTCGCCAAAAATGGCCCCTGGCCCCAGCGTCACCACGATTAATTTTTTGCCGTTGGGCGCAATCCGATAAAGCTGTACGCGCCCCTTTTTAAGCAAAAACAACACTTCACCGGTATCTTCCGGCATATAAAATATTTTGCCAGCCTGACAAGAGGACATCGTAAGCTGGCGATCCATTCCGGCCAATTCGTTGGGGGTTAAGTCACGGAAGACTTGAATGTGGGAGAGATAATTTAGTTTGTTTGTTTGCATACGCCTCGATTCCCTATTTTGTGTTTCAATGATTGGACGAGGCGATGGGAGATATTCTTACAAGTTTACCAACTGCTGCACCGCCGCCAGCTTTTGGTGCAGTTCCTCATGAGATGGATTGCCCAGGGAGATGACACGGCCGTTCAGCACATACGTCGGCACGGCAAAGACATCATCCGGCTTGTCCTGGTCCATTTCGCGCAGTTCAACCTGGATTTCCGGGAATCGGCCGGCCACGTCAGCCACGATGCGCCGTGTTTCCTGGCAGCTCCAGCAGTCATCGGCAATGTATACGTGCAATGTTTGTTTCGTCATGGGGAGATGGTAGCAAGAAGATCAGATGAAAGACGTAACGGCCGTTACAAAAACGAGAGGAAAAGGAAGCGGTGAGTGGTGAATTTTACAGAGCATTGAAATGCTCTGCTAAAGAAAGAAACCTGTTAAAACAGGTTAAATAATTATTTCGGTAATAAGAATTGGACGCGGATAACGCAGATAACGCGGATTTCAGGCTGATAATTCCCAATAATCTGCGTCATCTGCGCAATTGTGGATTACCGATTTATTTTCTGAACTTCCATAAACAGGTTGAAGATAGCTGCTTCCAAGCATTTTAGTGCGTTTTAACGCACTTCCTCCCTTAGCTGTGGATTTCAATCCACAGTAAATTGTGTAGATGATTTTGTTAAAAATGAACCATACCCATTTTCGTTATGTGGGTAAAGTAAAACCAACCACCGCCCCGCCATCCGGGTGATTTTCAGCCCAGATACGGCCGTTATGCGCCTCAACTATTCCCCGGGCAATCGCCAGCCCCAAACCCGCCCCACCGGTCGAACGACTGCGGGCCTGCTCGCCCCGGTAAAACTGCTCAAAAATGCGGGGCAAGTCATCAGGGTGAAACCCGGGGCCGCTGTCTCGAATCATAACCTCAACGCCGGTAGAAGTGGCAACGGCCGTGACTGCCACCTTGCCCCCCTCCGGCGTATACCGCAGCGCATTGCTGATTAGATTAGCCAGAACCCGGCCAATTTTGGGCGCATTGAGCCTTACCTGCCCGACATTATCATCAACCACTGCCTGCAAATCAATGCCCCGCTGCTGCGCCAACACACGAAAACTCTCCAACGCATCGGAAACCAGATCGCCAAACGCATAAGGCGAAAGTTCGAGTACCAATCCGCCTGCGTCTAGCTGCGCCAGTTCAAACAAATCATTGATCAAGCTGTTTAAGGCAATAACATCAGCCCGAATGGTGCGATAATAACGCTGCACCGTTTCCGGATCATCCACCATACCGTCATGCAGCGCTTCCACCATCGCCCGAATACTGGTCAACGGCGTGCGCAAATCATGCGATGTCCAGGCAATCAAATCACGGCGCAGCGTTTCTAGCTCTACCCGCTGCGCTTCCGCCTGCTGCAATTGGTCGGCCATATCATTAAACACCTGGCCAACCTGGGCCACTTCATCCCGCCCCGACACTTGCACACGGGCCGACAAATCACCAGCCGCAATCGTTTGCGCCGACTGGGCCAACTGACGCAGTCCGTTAGTCAAGCTGGCCGCGACAAACACACCAAATGTGGTCGCAATGATAGCCGCAAACAACAACAAGACGCCGCTCAATACCAAATCATGCGGACTCACAAACATCTGCTGGGCCATAATCCACACATTGAACAAGGTCAATAATGCCGCCCACCCATAGGTCATCACCAGCGTCAACGCCAGCGAAGGCGAGCGTGTCCAACCCTGCCGGTGCAGCAAATACCCCATCCCCATGGAGATGATCGACGTCACGGTCAACGTGGAGGCCAGAGCCAGCAGCTCGTTGGACGGGGCCTGCATCAAAGCCCGCATCAGGAGAACGGCTACCAGCAGCGCCAAAACGATGCCCAAAGCTAAAATACGCCAGGGCGCTTGATTAAACCAGTTAAAATATTTGTTTTGCGGAAATGTTTCAATCATCGTAAAACGTGAAACGTGAAACGTAAATCCAATCTACGTTTACCGTTTTATTCTCCAGGGTCGAATTTGTAGCCCACACCCCACACCGTCAGCAAATGCTCCGGCTTGCTGGGGTTGATTTCGATTTTCTCACGCAGGCGGCGGATATGAACCGTGACCGTGCTGGGATCAACATATTCTGAGAAGCCCCAGACTTTTTCCAGCAGTTGATCACGCTTAAAGACCTGACGCGGGTGGCTGGCCATGAACCAAAGCAGGTCGAATTCGGTGGCGGTCAGATCGATAGGTAGGCTGCGCACGGTGACGGTTCGGGTTTTGGCTTCAATGTGAAGCGTAGGGAAGTGTAACGGCCGTTCCCCCTCTCCCTCATCATCATCCCGCCGCGCCCGCCGCAGCACCGCCTTCACCCGCGATACCAATTCGGCCGGCGAAAACGGCTTCGTCACATAATCATCCGCACCCAACTCCAGCCCATAAATACGATCCACTTCCTGGCCCCGCGCCGTCAGCATAATCACCGGAATATCCTTATCCGGGTCGGCCCGCAGTTGGCGCAAAATTTCCAGCCCGTCTACCTCAGGCAGCATCAAATCCAGAATGACCAACGCCGGTAAATCGGCCGCAATCGCCTGTAAAGCCGCCTGGCCATCACGCGCCACACGCACATGATAGCCATCCCGTTTCAAATACAGGCTGACAACCTCTACAACTGAAGCCTCATCATCAACCACCAAAATATCTCTCGAATTGCTCATTATCTTGAAAACTCCTCAACATTTATACCGTAAAATCCTTACAAGGACATTACACATCAGACAGCAGCACCGATTCGTAATCATTCTGTAATCATCTTCGGTTTTTTCTTTTAGGCTGAAGCGTTCTATAATTCCCACAGTTTTTGATTGATGATCGAAATTTGTTACGCCTGCTTCGACCCATCAGTCAGCATTCAAAACATTACCAGGATTAACCAGGAGCTTAAAATGGCAGACGAAGTAGAAATGGATGTTTTAGCAGAAAGCGAAAATTTCGCCGTGTGGCGCAGCAAGGAAGATGACGGCTTTTTATATCATGTGGAACTGGGCGGCATCACCTTGCATCTGGCCTCAGAGGAGTGGGACGAGTTTGTTTTGTTGATTAAAGACGCAGATTGAGCCAAAAGTCGCTGGACAACAGGAGCGTGCCATGGGGGTAGAACACGTTGAATATGTACCGATGATCCGCGATTTGGCGGAGGCAGACCGGCCACGAGAACGACTGTTGCAGGTGGGGGCACAGGCCGTTTCCACGGCCGAATTGCTGGCCATCATTTTGCGCACAGGGACGGGCGGCGAAAATGTACTGCGGCTGGCAGAACGGCTGCTGGCCCATTTTACTGACCTGGCCGGGCTGTCACGGGCCAGCATCGCCGAATTACAATCGGTCAAAGGGATTGGTCCGGCCAAAGCGATTGAGATTAAAGCGGCCCTGGAAATCGGCCGGCGGCTGCTGGCGACATCGCCCCAGGAACGGCCAAAAGTGACATCACCGGCTGACGCCGCCAATCTGCTGATGTCGGAGATGATGTTTCTGGAGCAGGAACATTTGCGGCTGATTTTACTGGATACGCGCAACCGGGTTATCAATACGCCCACGATTTACAAAGGCAGCCTGAATACGTCAGTCATCCGTCTTGGTGAGTTGTTCCGGGCGGCGATTAAAGACAATGCGGCGGCGATGATTGTGGCTCATAACCACCCTTCCGGCGATCCGTCACCCTCACCGGAAGATGTGAATGTAACCCGTCAGTTGGTGCAAGCGGGCAAAATGCTGGATATTGAGATATTGGATCACGTTGTAATTGGCCGGCAGCAGTACGTATCGTTGAAGGAACGCGGCCTGGGTTTTGATTAAACAAACTGCGAAGAGTACAAAGAAATTGTAAAGGTATCTAAATGGCGCAGAAAGAATTGTTGTTGAACGGATCGATGGGTGGTGATTTCCGACCGTATCGAAAGGAAAGTGGACTGGTCACGGCCGTTGCCTGGGCACCCTGGTGGCGGTCGGCCAGCGAAAATGACCCCGAGTGGAAATACAAAAAGCCGGTCTTTAGTGGCTACACGATGGATGGACAGACAGTACAGCAAATCAGCACACCCTTTGGCACGCACGTGGCCGGGCTGTGGCAGCAAGTCCCGTCGGCCGCCGGCAATCAATACACACTGACCGTCGAAGGGCAAGCATGGTCGAGTGAAGACGCCGCCCCGGCCAGCAAACTGGAAGCCAGCGATGTTAATCTACAAATTGGCATTGACCCCACCGGCGGCACAGACCCGGACAGCCCGCTGATTTTGTGGAGCGAAAAAATACAACCGCTGAGTCATTGGGAAACACTGCTGGTTACGGCCGTTGCCGAATCCACCCTGCTCACCATTTTCCTCAAATCGGCCCCTAATCTGCCCAAACGGCAGCAAACCATCTTCTGGCGCAATGCGTTTTTACGGCCCATCGGTCGCTACAAACGCAGCATGAACATCATCGGCGCTGGCGACACCCACATCACGCTGGAACCGGAACGGCCACAGCCCAATGACGTGGTGACGGCCACCATTTCCTCCAACCGCCCTCATGAATTTGCCAGTTTACTGGTGGAAGTACCCCAGGGGGAAACGGCCGTACACTTCATCACCAAAGAGCAGATAGATGATCGCACAGTCTGGAAATACGAGTTTACAACCGTCACCGATGGTTTGTACGACATTCGTTTTGTGGGGGATGAGGGAGCGCGCCTGCTGGCGCTGCGGCTGCTGCGTGTGGCCCGCGACGTGCAAATTGTACCCAGTGATGCCGCCCGGCTCAATTATCAGCGGGTCTACCTTCTGCTGCCGCCCACAGCGAACTTGAAATGGTTATTGGCCGCCGCCAAGGGAAGTTTTGACGGCCGTTACACCATCGGGTTTTCGGCCGATGACGCGGGGATTGGTGACCTGGAAAACCGGCATGTGTTGGCGGTGAATCCGCACCATTGGCCCGATGTGCTCACCGCGTCCTGGTTTCAGCAGCATTATCCGGGGGTACGGTTTACGGCCGTTGTCGCCAACACCCCGGCAGATCTAGAAGCATGGCTTAAAAACTGGCTGCCATCCGAAGGCTAAGTAACCGTCCAACAATTACTTCCCTTTTTGGAAGGACGGTTACTCGAAGGTCATCCACCAATTCCGATAAC
>JBNKZT010000144.1:0-14255 GCA_050301775.1 Promineifilaceae bacterium (SeqCode) | reverse complement strand
CTGGGGCGAGCAATTGATGCACCTGCATCTCAACTACGAAACCATCGATCCCTACCCGCTGGACCGCAGCGACATCGACCCCGACGATACCCGCAAAGCATACAAGGCCCGCCTCAAAGCCGACAAAACCAACGGCGTCATCGAACTGGACACCACCACCACCCTCAGTGGCATCCCGCCCGCAGCCTGGAAGTACAAACTGGGCAACCGTTCAGCCATCGAGTGGGTCCTCGACCGCTACAAAGAACGCAAACCGCGCGACCCCACCATCCGCGAACAGTTCAACACCTACCGCTTCGCCGATTATAAAGAGGATGTTGTGGAGTTGGTGGGGAGGGTAACGGCCGTTAGCGTGGCCACAATGAAGCTCACCATACAACAGGTTAATCAAGGATAACATTTCTGTTGTAAACTATCGGCAGCCGAAAAATTTGGACACATATGAGGAGGCTAAAATGAAGACAAACAAATTGTATATGCTGGTTTTTATGGGGCTGATGCTGCTGCCGGCGTTGGCCTGCGGCGGCAGTTTTAGCACGGCCAACATCAAAAGCGCCATCATGGCCGCCGACAGCGACGGAACCCAGGAGACGATGGTGTTTGCCCAGGATCAGATTTTTTACTGCATCGTCGAACTGGCCAACGCACCGGAAGATACCACTTTGAAAGCAGTGTGGACGGCCGTTGCCGCTGAAGGCGAACAGCCCAATTTGGAAATTGACCAAACCGAAATGACGGCTGGGGAGAACAATATATTTACCTTCAATTTGAGTAACGATCAGCTCTGGCCGACGGGGAAGTACAAGGTTGATCTGTACCTCAACGGCGAACTGGATCGCACGTTGGAATTTGAGGTGCAATAATGCCAGAAGTAAACGATTTACAATTGATTCGGGCCGCTATCGATGTGGCTCAAAAAGCCAGGGACAAAGGCAACCATCCATTCGGGGCATTACTTGCTGACCCGCAGGGCCATATCCTGCTGGAAGCGGAAAACAGTGTCGTCACGGATAAAGATTGCACCGGTCATGCCGAAACCAATCTTATGCGCCTGGCTTCACAAAAATACGATCCTGAATTCCTGGCCCAATGCACCCTTTACGCCAGCACCGAACCGTGCCCGATGTGTACCGCTGCCATCTTTTGGGGCAATGTCCGCCGGATTGTTTTTGGCCTGAGCGAAAAATCCCTGTATGCGATGATCGGCGATAACAGTGAAGATGTACTGCGTTTACCCAGCCGCGAACTTCTGGCCAAAGGGCGCAAAATAATTGAAGTGATTGGCCCGCTCCTTGAAGAAGAAGCGCTGATGGTACATGAAGGATTTTGGAATTGATCAAATAGGTTGATGGGGGAACGGCCGTTCCCCATCAACCCGTGCCGACTCAAGTTTGCAGCATTCCTTTGTTGGACAACAATCCTATATACCCTCAAACAGGTTCATTCTAGGACCAAAACAATAAACTTGTTTGATGAAAGGCATGAAAATGGACCGGTGGACCAGCAGCCGAAAGCTAGAAAAGGGGGGTGGTTGAGTACGCCCTTTTGTTGATGTTGGTGGCGTTGGCCGCTATATTGGCACTGACCTTAGTTGGCGAACAAATTGTAAGGGCACTGCAAGCATTAAATTGGGGCAGCGACGAGTCGGGCGAAGCGGCAACTTTGGTTGTGACTGTATTGGATGCCGGCCGGGAAGGAATCGGCGGAGTCCGGATATTTGTTTACTCGGAACAGGGTGATTATCTGGAGATGTATGCCGATACGGACGGGAATGGTCATGCGTTGTTTGAGATGGAGAACGGCCGTTACCAATTCCTGGCCCAACATCAACGCCATTACTTCTGGTCTGATGTAGCTGCCTATCCCGAACAAAACGTTGTCGAAATCCAGACGGGGCAAGCGCCCTTCAAAGTGATTGTGCAAGATATGACTGGAAACGGCGTGGCTAAATAACCGTCCAACAATTACTTCCCTTTTGGGAAGGACGGTTACTCGAAGGTCATCCACCAATTCCGATAACTTATTTGTGGATGACCCCTAAGAGACTGTTTGAAAAATGACAATACCCCCAATCGGAGGTCCAATTGAGGGTATTATGATGTTTATACACCGACAAGCATATCAAAGTGATCTGAAAGATCAAGAATGGAAATGGCTCAAACGATTTTTGCCGCCACCGAGTACGCCGGGCACAAAAGGAAGACCACAGGAGTGGCCATTGCGTGAAATCGTCAACGCGCTGCTGTATCTGCTGCGAACTGGCTGTCAGTGGCGCATGTTGCCCCATGATTTGCCACCCTGGCAATCTGTCTATTACCATTATCGCAAATGGCGTTTGAGTGGTATTTGGGAAAAGATAAATCGCCTGCTGGGTCAGGAAGTGCGACAAGAAGTGGGTCGTGAAGCCACACCCAGCGCGGCGATTGTGGATGCCCAATCGGTCAAAACGACCCTGGTCAAAGGAAAACGAGGGTTTGATGCTGGCAAAAACGTCAAGGGGCGAAAACGACATATCGTTGTTGACACGCTGGGGTTGTTGTTGCTGGTTTTGGTAACCACAGCTGATGTTCAGGATAAGCCTGGTGGGAAGCAGTTGCTGACAAATCTGCGCCAGCGGCTGTCTCTGCCTCGCTTGCAACTGCTGTGGGCCGATGGTGGCTATGGCGGCCAGCCTTTTGCCGATTGGGTCAAAGTCACCTTTGGCTGGATATGGCAGGTCATCAAACGCAATAGTGATGTCAAGGGGTTTCAGGTTCTGCCCCGGCGTTGGGTCGTGGAACGAACCTTTGGTTGGCTCAATAACTACCGTCGCTTGAGTAAAGATTATGAAGAATTGACTGATACCAGCGAGACACTGATTTATCTGGCGATGTCTCATATCATGTTGCGCAGGTTGGCTAAGACCAATCATTTTGAACGATAAACCTATTTTTCAAACAGTGTCTAAGATTCCGGTTTATGCCTATACCGAAGATGATGAGTACATGGGCGTGACCGGCCAAACCGACGAAAATGGCGTTCTGGTCATTGAATTGGTTGATGCCAACGTTCAGTTTCGGGTTGATGCCGATAACAAAACACAATGGGCGGACGTTGTGCCCACCAACCAGGATGAAATTGTCATTACCCTGAACCCTTGCGGCGTCAACCAGTATCTGGCCGAATATTTCAATATTCGCTATGATTGGGATAGAAGCAGCCCGGCCGAAGACATCACCACCGATAATTTTTCCGCCGCCGCCTGTCGCGCCGCCGCTGCGTTAACCTGAAGTTTCTAAAGACAAAAGCATCTGAGCCATCTTGAATGGAGCAGATGCTTTTTTATTGCCTGTTTTTACAAAAACCCGCGGCGTTTCAGGTAGGCAATGAGTACGGCCGTTAACACAACACCCACAATAATCACCGCCAAAAACAGCAGTGGATGATATTGTACGGGTAGAAGTTCCACGTTAATGCCGAAAATTGTAGCCATCAAAGTCAGCGGAGCCGTCAAAATCGTGATAAAGGTCAAAACACGCACCACGCCATCAATGCGGTGCGAAGCCAGCGTGTCGATTGTGTCCGACAGGCCGTTGATGACGTCCACATGCTCATCCAGCATTGCCCTTAATTGGGCCAGGTGGTCGCCCAGATTGCTCCAGTAAAGTGTCAAATCATCATGGATGAAAGGCCAGTTGCCTTCTTCCAGGGCATTTATGACGTCCCACTGCGGCCGAAGGATGTGGCGCAGGGAGATGACGTCGCGTCGCACAATGGCGATGTCGTGCAGGATATGTTCGGTCTCTTTATTAAAAAGATGGTCCTCGGCGTGGCGAATGTTTTGGTTGACCTTGTGCAAGATGGGGAAGCAGTAGTTAATTAATCTGTCGAGCAGTTCATATAATAAGGGACTGGCGCCGCCGCCCATCAGTTGTTCACGAGAGGCGGCGTCATTTTGGGCCTGGGCAAATAATTCATTCAGCGGTTTCAGGTTTCCGGCATGGGCTGTTACCAAAATCCCTTTGCTGATGAAAATGTCAATTTCGCTGGGACGCGAGATTTTCTCTTCATTGTCCCAATGGGGTAAATGGACAACGATGAACAAATAATCGTCGTAATGATCAATTTTAGGGAATTCTAATTCGCTCAGGCAGTCGTGTAGATTTAATGGATGGAGTTGGGGATAGCGTGTTTTAAGCTGGTCAATGTCGTCAGCAGTGGGTTGAACGATGTTGGTCCAGGTTGTGCAGTTGTGTGTTAGGATGGTTGTTGTCATAGTGGCCTGAATTGTATGCGATGGGGTAACGGCCGTCTACTGTTTCGCCTATCCATTTTCACAACCTGTCAGACGCTTTCCCCCCTGGCAATTTTGGCAAAATGTGACGGCCGTTCCTTTTAGGCAACCAATTTGCGTTACAATAAAGGGAAATTGGTTTTCCCTTGAAAAACTATTACCCACAAAAAAGGAGTCGTTCATGAGTGCAAGTAAAGAACAAGAAGTAGTCATCGTCGGTGCGGCCCGGACGCCGACCGGTAAGTTGATGGGGGCGCTGGGTAGTTTGAGTGCGCCGGATTTAGGGGCGTTGGTGGTGAAAACGGCCGTTTCCCGTGCCAATATCGATCCTGAAACCGTGTACGAAGTCATCATGGGTAACGTCGTCCAGGCCGGGGTGGGGCAGGCGCCGGCGCGGCAGGCGGCACTGCGCGGCGGGCTGCCCAACACCGTTGGCGCGGCGGCCGTCAACAAGGTCTGCGGCTCTGGCTTAAAAGCGGTCATGATGGCGGCCAATGCCATCGTGGCCGGCGAGGCCAATGTCTTTGTCGCCGGCGGCATGGAAAGCATGACCAACGCGCCTTACCTGCTGCCCAAAGCCCGTGAGGGCCTGCGCTTTGGTGATGCCACTGTCCAGGATTCGCTGATGAAGGATGGACTATGGTGTTCGTTCATGGAATGGCCGATGGGCAACGCCGCCGAGTTTATCGCCCAGCAGTTTGGGGTAACGCGGCAGGAAATGGACGAATTTGCCCTACGCAGTCATCAATTGGCGGCTGAAGCAACGGTAAACGGCCGTTTTCAGGATGAAATCGTTCCCGTCGAAATCAAACATCGCAAAGGGACTACCATCGTCACCATCGACGAACCCATCCGGGCCACCTTCAGTAACGGCAGCTACGAACTGGGTACCAGTCTGGAAGGATTGGGCAAACTGCCCGCCGCTTTTGTAAAAGATGGCCTGGTAACGGCCGGAAATGCTCCCGGCATTAACGATGGGGCTGCGGCGGTCGTCGTCACCAGCCGTGCCGAGGCGGAACGGCTGGGACTCAAACCAATGGCCCGCATCGTTGGCTACACTCACGCCGCCGTCGATCCACAGTGGCTGTTTGCGGCTCCGGCGCGCGCGATGCCTAAACTTCTGGACAAGATCGGTTGGACCTTGGCCGATGTTGATCTCATTGAATTAAACGAAGCCTTTGCCGCTCAAGCGTTGGCCAACGGCGTGGAATTGACGCAAAAAGGGTTTGATTGGAACTGGGACAAGGTCAACGTGAATGGCGGCGCTATTGCCTTAGGCCATCCCATTGGGGCCAGCGGGTCACGGGTGTTGGTTACGCTGTTGTATGCGCTGCAAAATCGCGGTTTGACGCGCGGCGTGGCTTCCCTTTGTCTGGGTGGTGGTGAAGCTGTGGCCATGGCCATTGAAATGATGTAGCCTTTCCAAGTGTGGTGCAGTGTTGTCGGCCATCATTGCACCACACTCCTTTGTGTTAAACTCGCCAACCTGCTAACTCTCTGCTAGAATTTAAGGGAAATATTGCACGCTACAAGTTGTATAACCCTGGCTGTATAACCTCATAACGTACATCCCCAATTATACTTTATGTAGATTAGTAACTACTCAAAAATCATTGGTGTCATCGCACCGTCAAACTTAGGTTGAAGTAAGGAATTGTGAAAGATGGATGAAACACAAGAATTTACCGGCCTGTCAATGCCTGTTTTTACCGCATTTGGCTGGGCGGGTGAAGAGACGGCAATCAATTTTGCTTTATCCCAATTGGAATTATTTATTCGAGAATTACATAAGTCTCTGCCGCATTCTGTTCGTGAAAAGCTGCCGGTTGCCGCGTTGAATCGTCAAAGCCAGACGATTTATCTGGCCGAAGCGGAGGGTGATGAAGCTGGCGCCTATATTACGTTTGTGGCCCGGCCGTTAAGCCTGGAAGTGCAGTTGGCTATTCATGATAAAAAAGGATTGGCCAAAGGGTTAAATCTGGCTCAGCAGCAGCCGGTTATTTGCCATCGACTGATTACAGAGCTGGGGCCGGAATGGTCGTTGCGGGTTCAGCAGATGCAGATAGACGAGGAATCGAGCGAGAAAACGCATTACCAGGATTTGTTTAAGGATAGTATTACAGCGCTGGATGAGGAAACGGCCGTTGCCTTGTTTAGCAAGGCTGCCTACCTCAATGATGAAGCCCAATGGGTGACGCCCTTTTATCTTAGCCGCCGTTTCCCCGCAGAACAAATTTCGGTAATGGGAACGGCCGTTATCTCCGTCATGCTCGAACACATCGACGTCATGATGCCCGTTTTTGACTTTCTAACCGGCCAGACTAAAAAGAAGCCTAAAGCCAAAACTCGAAGCAAGCCAATTGCCAAAGTGGAAGAAACCCTCATTACAGAAACCCAATTAGTTATTGAACCAGACGAAGGGTTTGTGTATGTCGCCGAATTAAAACCACTGCATCTACGGCGCGGTTTCATCAATCTAACCTCCGAACACTGGCCCTTTTTCGCCATCAATTCCCGTACCGAAACCCGCCCCGTCACCATTTACTACAACGGTATTTATGACAAAGGCAGTTCTGTGTGGCGGCTCGTTCCCAACGACCAGGCCCGCATTATGCTCAGCCCAACAGTGCGCCATTGGCTGGAAGAAACTTTTGACACCAATGACAAAATACAGGTGACAGCTCGAATACTGGACGAAGATGAAATCCAAATATCTCTCAAACCAGTCGATTAAAACACCAAAATAGGTTATTTTTTATTAGGGCGTTGCGTGCAACGCCCTTTTTGTTTGTTGAGGTAACTTTCAATATAAACAGGGGTTTCAGTAAAAGTGGGAAAATCCTTAGCTGTTTTCGGTTTACCCGACCCACAATCCATAACCCGCTTTCATCCGTTTTCAAGGAAAAGGCAATGGCCAGAACAAAAATAGTTGCCACGATTGGTCCGGCATCCAGCAATCCAGACGCCATACGACGCATGTTGGCGGCCGGTATGAACGTGGCTCGTGTTAACTTTTCTCATGGCGATCATGAATCACATACCCAAACAGTAGCAATGCTGCGCCAGATAGCGGCCGAAGAAGACGTTGTCCTGGCGATTCTTGGCGATTTGCAAGGCCCTAAACTACGATTAGGTCATGTGAAGACCGGCGGTATTTACCTGTCACTTGGCGATGAAGTTGCCTTAACCCCTCATCGCGGCCAACCGGCTATGATCCACTTTCCGCACCCCGATTTGATAGAGGCTGTTGAGGTGGGTGGCCGATTGGTTATTGGAGATGGTGAGGTTGAATTTGTTGTTGCTGAAAAGAAAGCCGATACGCTACGTTGTATGGTTACAGTGGCCGGTTTGCTGGAGTCCCGCAAGGGTGTCAACGCCCCTGGTACCGACCTGGCTATTTCCAGCATAACCGATAAAGACAGGCAGGACTTGATTTTGGCTTGTGAGCTTGACCTGGATTTTATTGCCTTGTCATTTGTTCGATCGGCGGCTGATATACAGGAGCTGCGTTGTTTGATCGCCGAAAATGGACGGCAAATTCCTATCATTGCCAAAATTGAAAAAAAGGAAGCGATTGAACGCTTGGGAGAGATCGTCCAGATGGCCGATGGGATGATGGTGGCCCGGGGTGATTTGGGGATTGAAGTGCTGCCGCAAGAGGTGCCGCTGCTGCAAAAACGAATCATTCAATGCTGCAATAATGCCGGCAAACCGGTTATTACAGCAACCCAAATGCTGCAATCCATGGTTGAGCATCCCCGCCCCACACGTGCTGAGGCCAGTGATGTGGCCAATGCTATCCTGGACGGTACAGATGCGGTGATGTTGTCCGGCGAAACGGCATCTGGTAAGTTTCCGGTGGAGGCTGTCCAAATGATGCGTAATATTGCCGAAATTACGGAGAGGGCTTTTCCGTATGATTTGTGGCGGCAGCGGCGGCAGCAAGACCAGAACGGAACCGAAAGTGTATCTGAAGCTATTAGTGCCGCCAGTTGTGAAGTGGCCCGTCAGGTTAAAGCCCGCGCCATTGTCAGTACAACGACATCGGGGTATACCGCTCAACAAATTGCCAGGCATCGACCGGCAACGGCCGTTATAGCCGCCACGCCTTCCCCCTATACCCAACGGAAACTGGCCCTCGTCTGGGGCGTTGAGTGTTACTTGATCCCCGATTTTAGTGATACCGACACCATGTTAGGCCAGGCAGTTTTGGCTATGCCTGCCTACAATTTGACACAGGGCGATAAATTAGTGATTACGGCCGGCATTCCCTTTGGCAGCAGCGGCACTACAAACCTGATTCAAGTACATGAGATCAAAGAATGAGCCATTGTGTTTACAAGGGATGTGCTATAATAATCTCATATTTGGCCGATTTTGTTAGGGGGGACCGAAGATTTTTTCTTGTATACCATTGAGTATATCGACTTTATAAAGAAGTTGATTGCTTTCCGAAAAGTATGGATTTAGACTTTAATTCAACCACCAGGCAAAACACAGAGGTAACTACTAACCTCCTCGAGGGCTGAGCTTGTCGAAACCCGGCTTGCCTTCAACAAGCTCAGGCAACGACCTTAGTAGTTACAAACAGAGAAAGATTTATACGCCATATAGTGTTTGGATAATATCTTGGGGAAATAAGAAACCATGGTTGCTAAACAAAATTTAGTTGATTGGACTCCTGCTTCTGTTCAAAGTATTGAGGATACCGGATTAAGCGTCATTTTTGTTGAAGAATTGGCGCTAAAATTTCTTTACAGTCGAGGGGAGTTGACCGGGAATGAAATTGCCTCATTGATGCATCTACCGTTTCAAACGGTCGTAAGTCCCATTATGGACTCTTTGAAGCGGGAGCAAATGTGTGAAGTTAGAGGGTCAGGCGGATTGGGGTCGGCATCTTACCGTTATACGATCACGGGCAAAGGGATTACCCGCGCCCGCGAGCAGATGGAAAGAACCACCTATACAGGGCCAGCTCCCGTTTCCTGGGACGATTACGTTCAAGCTATTAATGCTCAGGGTGACAAGCAGTTGCAAGTCAATCCCACAATTATGAAGCAGGCGCTGTCTCATCTGACTTTGGAAGCCTCCGTTTTTTCCAAGATTGGTCCAGCCGTCAACTCGGGAAAATCGATCTTTTTGTACGGGCCTCCCGGTAACGGTAAAACCACAATTGCTGAAAGCATTGGCCGGATGATTTTGAAAAACGATATTTATATCCCGTATGCAGTGGAAATAGATGGCCAGATTATTAAAGTCTATGATGAGATCAATCATGTGATTGTGCCGCAGGAGGAACCGATTGGGCGCGGTGTTACCGGTTCATTAGGCGGGCGGCGGCCGGATATGCGTTGGGTGCGGATCAAACGACCAGTAATCATGGTTGGCGGTGAATTAACGCTCGATGGGCTGGAATTGGTGTACGATCCCAACAACAAATATTATGAAGCACCGTTCCAAATGAAAGCAAACGGGGGAATGTTTTTGATTGATGACTTTGGCCGTCAACAGATCCGGCCGCGCGATTTGTTAAACCGTTGGATTGTGCCGATGGAGAAGAATATCGATTTCCTGGCTTTGCATACGGGGCGTAAAGTTGAAGTTCCATTTGAAGTTCTCATCGTCTTTTCGACCAATTTGCCGCCGCGCGATCTGGTGGACGAGGCGTTTTTGCGCCGTATCCGACATAAAATTGAGGTGACATCGCCGTCGTTTGATGGGTATCGCAATATTTTCAAGGTGATGTGTAACTTGCGTGGGATTCCGTATGATGAGCAGGCGGTTCGTTATTTGTTGCAGGAATATTATGTTAAGGTAAACCGGAAACTCCGGGCCAATCATCCGCGTGATTTACTGGATCAGATAAAGGATATTGCCCAATATTTGGGGACGGAGCCGAAGCTGACGAAAGAGATGATTGATCAGGCAGCGGATGCTTATTTTGTGGATTTGTATTAGGAAAAGCGTTGATTGAAAGGCGGAAAGCATAGGCTCTCCGCCTTTTTTTTTAATAAAACATACTGGCAAAAGACGAAAGCAGAGATCGGCCGATTATTCGAGCATAGTCTGCCTGATTGCAAAGAGCGGACAAGCTGTACGCCCCTGTTTTCGGAGGAACGGGTATGAGAATGAGATGGTTTGGGTCGGACAGGCCTTTGATTATTGGGCATCGCGGGGCTAGTGCGTATGCGCCGGAGAATACGTTGGCGGCTTTTGAACTGGCGGCCGAGCAGGGGGCTGATGGTGTTGAATTGGATGTACAGCTTTCGCGGGACGGCCGTTTAGTTATTCTTCATGATTTTGATGTGTCGCGCACAACGAACGGGCAGGGCAAGGTGGCCCAATTGACGGTGGCAGAGCTGCAAACATTTGATGCCGGTATGGGCCAGAAAATTCCCACGTTGGACGATTTGTTTGAAGCAATGGGACCGCGTCTGCTTTACAATATTGAGATTAAATATTTTGGCTGGCGAGAGCGGGGTGTGGAAACGGCCGTTGCCGATCGCATTGTCGCCTACCAGTTAGAAAATCACGTCCTCGTTTCCTCATTCAATCCGTTAGCCGTGCGCCGCGCCCGACGCCAACTGCCCAGTTCTGTACCGGTTGCGCTCATTCGTGACGGCGGCTTGATGCAATACACTTACTTTGCGGCCAGCGGCGAGGCCGACCATCCCCGTCATTCACTGGTTGATGAGACTTACATGGTCTGGGCCAAAAAGCGGGGCTGGCAGACCAACGTGTGGACGGTAGATGACCCCGTGCTGGCCCAGCGGTTGGCCCGGTTGGGCGTTAACGGATTGATTACCAATAAGCCAGACATCATTCGGGAGGCTTTGGATCAATGAAGGTGAAAATCATTCTTAATCCGTATGCCAACCGGTGGGGGGCTAAGGAAAAAGTAACGGCCGTTGAAGCAGCATTCCAGGCGGCGGGTATCCAATACGATCTAACAATCACCGAAAAACCGCTCGTAGGTACAGAAGTGGCCAGAACGGCTGTGTTGGAAGGTGTTTATGACGCAGTTGTCGCGGCCGGCGGCGATGGCACCATCAGCGAAGTGGTCAACGGCCTTGTCCAGGCCAATCCAAATTTGCCGACATTACCTTTTGGCATCGTGCCTATTGGTTCGGCCAATGATTTCAGCAAAATGGTTGGCCTGCCCGGCGGAATCAGGGCTGCGGTGCAGGTTATCGCCGCCAACCACATTCGCCCGGTGGACGTGGGGCAGATTCAACTGCCTGATCGCATTCATTATTTTAACAACAACAGCGCGGTGGCCATGGAACCGATGATTACGCTGGAGCATATTAAAATTCAGCGTATTTCAGGTGAGATGCGCTATTACGTGGCTTTGCTCAAAGGTATCATCAAGATGAAGGCGTGGCAGATGAAGTTGATCTGGGATGATGGCAGCTATGAAGGGCCAACCTACTTGTTGTCGCTGTGTAACAGCCCGCGGACGGGTGGGTTTATGATGGCGCCGGGGGCGGTGGTTGATGACGGCCGTTTCGATTTTGTCCTGGCTCCTGAAGTGTCCAAAGGAACGGTGGTGGCGATTCTGCTGCGGCTGCTTAAGGGCACCCATATCGATCATCCGAAAGTGACCTTCAAGCGTACATCACGTTTGACTATCGAAAGCCAGCCAGGTACGCCGATTCATGCCGATGGTGAAATTTTGGCAACGGCCGTGTCCCCCATCACTTATCAGATACTGCCTGGAAAACTCAGCCTGCTCTCCCCCATAAAATAAAAAAGGGCAAAATCACTTTGTGACCTTGCCCGTCTGCAATAGGTTGATTCTATTGATAAATAATAATCGAAGGGGGCGGATATAAGGCTGTCATCACTTCGTTTGGTATCAGCAAGGGGGAATCGCCATCGGTAGGAAACAACTTAAATCCACCGTACTCAAACCCCGGTTCACCAGCATATTGCAAATAATTTCTGATTTTAGGGCCGGCCGGACCATAACCGTCGCCATCAATTACCATTTCCACGAATGGATACCCCTCAATCAACGCCTTATCCGGCAGCATACTGTCCTTAAATTGGTGCAGCATTAATACTTTGTTCAGACCAATTTCGTAGCCAATACCATTCATTTGGACCTGAATTTCATTGATTTGGGCGGCACTAATCTGGCCGATATTCACACCGGCCACTTGCTCTTCACTCATCGCAAATTCAGGGTCGAGTGCCAGATGGACATGGGGTTCGTATAGCAAATAACGGATGCGGTTAAATTCGTCCATGAGGTTGGCTCGGCCCGGCTGAATGTCCAGAAACACAACGACGCCGTCTTGTTTGGCCGAGGCTACCCACTCTTCAATAATGCCTAACTCCAAATGATGCCGGTAATCGGGGGGGGAGCTATTGGCGACGGTGGAAACGATATGGTAGCCGGGCAGCACCAGTTTGTCGGAAAAGGCTTGATATTCAGGGACAAAATCGCGGCGTAAGATGCGTAATGTCTGGCTGCGGATTTGGTCGCCTAAAACGCCTAATCCGGAACCCATCGGGCTGCCGTAGTAAGAAACGACGCGGAATTTATCCAGGAAACCTTGTGGTTGACCGGGTACGGGGTTGAGATCGAGGATTGGATTAGAAGCTGGCGGCGGCGGTGGCGGCGGTTCTGTTGGTGGTGCTTCAGTGGGTGGCGGCAGGGTGGGAACCGGTTCTGGAGTGTTTGTTGGCGGTGCCGGGGTAGCAGTATTGGTTGGTGATGGTGTGTTGGTTGCTGTGGCGGTCGGTGTCTTGGTCGGAGTGGCTGTATTTGTCGGCCGGGGTGTTGCCGTGGCCGTTTCTGTGTGTGTTGGGGTGGGGGGAACGGCCGTATTCGTTACCGTCACCGCACTAATAGCTTCTGTAGCAAACATCTCAACGCTGGCTGTTGCCGCAAATGTTGGCAGCGTTTTGTTTTCAAGGGAAGCCGAACCGTTTGCTACAACCGTAACGGCATAGCCGATAAAGCCTGTTAAGGTAATGACGAGGAGTGAAAGTAAAACCCGATTTTTGATAGTGACTACTCCAGGTGAATGGATAAATAATAAGTTTAGACGCTTATAACCAAAAGCCCCTGATTATTAATGATCAGGGGCCTGGAACCTGACTTGAAAAAGTAGGTAGCCGATACAATTAAATCATATCAGCGTCCCCGCCATGCCGTGTGGGCTCTGGGGGTTGAACCTGCGAAAGCAGGTGGGAATCTTTTCGCGAGGACTTTGCCTTGCCTACCGGCTACTACATCCCCTCTGCGCATTTTGATCCCCTTTTGTATGGCGTTGGCTCAACATAGATACCCATCACGCACACAGTAGGGACAGTCAAGATACTAACACACTCTTTTTGGGTTGGCAAGATGGTTTGTGGGTCGTTGGTGGGAGATGAGTGAGGCATTTTCGGAAATATAAATAAGCATTCAATCCGAAAATGCCTCTAGACGGTTACAAAAATTCTTGTACACCATGCAAGAATCTCACTGATAAGGTACTATCCCCCGCCTCTCATCACTTGTAAAATTTCGGCGGCGACCTGGTCAGGGGATTTGTGGTCAGTTGAGATTTGGCGAAAACGGCCGTACTCCGCCCGTCTTTGTTCTAACAATCGTTCAATCTGCTGAGCTGGTTCGGGCACGTCAAGTAACGGCCGTCGCCCACCATCATCCGCCAACCGGGCCAGGATCGTTTCCGGGGCCGCTGTCAGACAAAAGACACGGCCGTTCCCACCCAACGCCGCCGCATTCCCTTCATCCAGCATCAGCCGGCCACCGGTAGCGATGACCAGACCCGTTTGACCGGCCAATTCTTGGGAAATGACAGCTTCCCACCGGCGAAAAGCGAATTGGCCATCTTCACGAAAAATGTCGGCAATGGAACGGCCGTCCCGCGCCACAATCAATTCATCCGTATCCACAAACAGATAACCCAACTCGGCCGCCAACAAACGGCCGACCGTCGATTTACCGGTACCCATGAAGCCGGTC
>JBNKZT010000143.1:0-14283 GCA_050301775.1 Promineifilaceae bacterium (SeqCode) | reverse complement strand
ATGCCATTTGATGGTGTTGAGGGAAAGGTACAGTTCGTCGGCCGCTTCCTGGTTGGTCAGGCCAGTAGCGATCAGCCGCAGGAGGTGAAGTTCGTTTTCGTTTAAGGGTTCGATGAGGGCAGTGGCGGCAGGCACGGCCGTTTCCATTTCCGCCAACAACCCATCCACAAAATCCGGCGCTGCCTGGCGTGCCTGAGCCAACAACCCGGCAACGGCCGTTCCCTCATCGAATTCAACACCGACATCCCCGTTTCCGCCTTGTGGTTGATTAGCACCTTTGCCCATGAAGGCTACCCCGGCCACCACACCGAAGCCATGCTTAAAGAGCGGCTGCTTTACCACGAAAAAGGCTACGCTGAACAAGCCGTCGCCCTGCTCAACTCCCCGGCCGCCGTCATTTCCGAAGCAATCGCCACCACTGCCAGCGAAATCATCTTCCCCAACGGCAGCGAATATGATTGGACCGTCGAGGTCATTTTACCGGCGGCGGGGATTGATACAGGAGAAACGGCCGTCCACCTGCGCCGCATCGCTGAAGCCGGCAACACCCTGCGCTACGTCAGCGGCAACGCCGCCATTCAATACCACACCGGCCAGCTCACCAAAGAACAAACCATCGACTACATCCAAACCTATGCCCTGGCCACACCGGAACGAGCCGAAAAAAGCTTCAGCTTCCTCAGTCATCCACTCTACGGCTCCTACCTGTTCACCTACACCGAAGGCTACGACCTCATCGCCCAGGCAGTGGAAAACGGCGACAAACTCCCCCTCTTCCGCCGCCTGTTAACGGAGCAAATTTTGCCATCACAATTACAAAGAGACTAGAGACTGGAGACTGGAGACTGGAGACTTTTTAATCTCTAATCTCCAGTCTCCTATCTCCACAAAACTGGAGACTAACATGGACTTCACCCCTTCCGAACTCATGATCGTCAACGCCTCCCGCGCTTTGCAAGGGAGCCGCATCGTTTTTGTCGGCGTCGGCTTGCCCAACATTGCCTGCAATTTAGCCCGGCGCGACCATTCGCCCGACCTGGAACTGGTTTACGAAAGCGGCGTCTTTGGGGCGCATCCGGCCCGGCTGCCCCTTTCCATTGGCGACCCCACCCTGGTCAGCGACGCCACCTCCGTCACCAGCATGAGCGATTTATTCATGCTCTACCTGCAAGGTGGATTGGTGGACGTGGCTCTGCTGGGCGGTGCGCAAATCGACCGCTACGGCAATTTGAATACGACAGTCGTTGGTGGCTACGCGAATCCCAAAGTGCGTCTGCCCGGTTCCGGCGGGGCCTGCGAAATCGCCATCAACGCCAAACAGATTTTCATGATCATGCGCCTGAAAAAACGGGCTTTTGTCGAAAAGCTGGACTTCGTCACCAGTCCCGGCCATCTGGAAGGCGGCGATTCTCGCAAACATCTACACCTGCCCGGCCGCGGCCCGCAGCTTGTCATCACCGACCGCGCCCTGTTCGATTTTGTCAATCCTGACCACGAAATGACGTTGATTGAAATGGCACCTGGCGAGACGGTCGAATCCATCCAAGCCGATGTAAGCTGGCCGCTGCGCATCTCACCTGATCTCAAGGAGATGACCCCACCCACATCCACCGAATTTGCCATCATCCGTGAGCAGCTCGATCCGGCAGGGTTATATCGATGAGAGACTGGAGACTGGAGATTAGCAGTCTCTAGTCTCCGATCTCCAGTCCCCACGCACACTATGCCTAAAAAACAATTCACCCTCGAAGAAAACGGCCGTCACACCCTGGAACTCACCTGGGATTCAATGTGGCGCAATTTCACCATCCATTACGACGGTGCACCTGTAGACAAGATTGAAGGCGGCGGCAAAGGAATGCGGGCCGGCAAAATCACCATCTTGCCCGACGGCTCCGAACTAAACGTAAAGCTTAAACAATCCCTCTTAGCTGCCGAATTGGCGGTTTTACGCAACGGCCGTCCCCTCCCCGGCACGGCCACCCACCCCCTGAACCGGATACAACAAGCCTATACCATCATTTTCATCATCGCCGGGCTGAATGTGCTGCTGGGGCTGGTGGGGCTGGTTTCGACGGCTGAATGGGTATTGATGATAAGCGGGGGGTGGATAACGGCCGTTTTCGGTCTCTTCCTTTTCCTTCTCGGCTGGCTGGTCAAGGCCAAACACTCCCTGCCGGCCCTCATCACTGCCATCTTTGTCTACACTGCCGACGGCTTATTGGGCATTGCCGCCGTCATCGCTGCCGGCCAAATGCCCGGCGTCGCCGGCCTCATCGTACGCGTTCTGTTTATCATCGGCATGGCCCAAGGCATCAAAGCCATCCGAGAATTGGATGACTAAAGACACAAATCTTGACCGAAGAAGGTCAAATCGGTAACAATAGGGGAATGAGCAACTTTCGGCAAAACATCACATTTCCTGAAATGGAATTGAACAATTTCTGCCAGCGGCATCACGTCCGCAAACTGGCCTTCTTCGGCTCGGTATTGAGCGATGATTTTGGTCCAGAAAGCGATGTCGATGTGCTGATTGAATTTGAGCCGGAACACGTACCAGGGCTGGTTGAATTCATCGGCATGGAAATGACGTTGACTCACATGCTAGGCCGCAAGGTTGACTTAAATACACCCCAATCACTCAGTCGCTACTTCCGCGACTACGTCATTGCCGAAGCCAAAGTCCAATATGCTGTCTGAAAAAGACCTCCACGTTTCACCTGAAACCAAATCGCAATACCTGCAAATACCCTGGCCGCAAGTCATTGCGATGCGCCATCGCCTCATTCACGGTTATGACTTTCTGGATTACATGATCATCTGGCAAACGGTTAAACAAGACTTGCCGGAACTACTTACTCAACTTGAAGCCATCATTTCCAAAAATAATTAGCAATTCAAAGGTATATCAATGCGTTACTCTCACCCCCAAGGCCATGTTTTTTACCGCAAGATGAACCATCCCCGCCCTAAAATCGCTTATGGCAAGGGCATTTATTTGTTTGATGAAGATGGCAAACGCTACATTGACGGTTCCGGCGGACCGCTGGTCGTTAATGTGGGCCACGGCCGTACCGAAGTCGTCGAAGCCATCACCAAACAAGCCCAGGCCGTTGCCTATGCCCATGCCATCATGTTCACCAGCGAACCGGTCGAACAGTTTTCCGATGAGTTGGCCAAAATCGTCCCCCTGCCCGACGCCCGCTTTTTCTACCTCAGCAGCGGCTCCGAAGTCGTTGAGGCGGCAATCAAGCTGGCGAGGCAAATACAAATGGCGCGGGGAGAGAACGGCCGTCACCTCATCATCAGCCGCTGGCGCAGTTATCACGGCATGTCCTTAGGCGCACTTAGCGTCACCGGCAAACTAGGTATGCGCCACCCCTACTTATCCATGGTCCACGACATGCCTCACATTGACCCACCCTACCCATACCGCGAGCCAACCCGCGGCACTGAAGCCGCCAACCGGTTGGAATCGTCCATTTTGGCTGCCGGGCCAGAAAACGTCGCCGCCTTCATCGCCGAACCCATCAGCGGCGCCAGCCTGGGCGCACTGTCGCCTACCGGCGATTACTGGCCGCGCATCCGCGAGATTTGTGATCAGTATGGCATCCTATTCATTGCTGATGAGGTACTGGTAGGCATGGGCCGAACCGGCAAATGGTGGGGAATACAACATTGGCCGGTCGAACCCGATATCATGGTCACTTCCAAAGGATTAGCCGGCGGCTATTACCCGCTCGGTTTTGTCGCCGCCAAAGGAAGTGATGTGGAACAGATTCGGCAAACATTGGGCGATTTCAATCACGGCGGAACCTTCAGCCATCACGCAGTCGGCGCAGCCGCCGGATTGGCCACATTGCGCATTATGCAAGCTGAAAATCTAGTCGAGAATGCGGCTAATATGGGCGAATATCTGGGCCAACAATTGCAAAAAGCGCTGGGCGATCATCCCAACGTTGGTGATATTCGGGGACGCGGCCTGTTTTGGGCTTTGGAAATCGTTCAAGATCGGATTACGAAAGCGCCTTTCCCGGTAAAACGCCATATGGCCTGGGATATTTGGCAGCAGGCTTTCGATATGGGACTGGTTGTCTACTACTCTCAAGGCTGTGCCGACGGCACAAATGGCGATCTGGTCATGTTGGGGCCGCCGCTTATCGTCAACAAGGCACAGATAGATGAAATGGTGGCGATTTTGGCCGCAGCCGTTCAAGCGCAGTTAGGAAGCTGACTCATGGATGACGATGTAGAAATTGATGTTAACATTGTGGCGCATTTTTTAACGGCCGTTAAATACAACGAAGAAGATTGGCAAAATCTAATCCAACAAGTAGCCCAGGGATCAGGGCTGAGCCTGGAAAAAACCAGGCTGGCCCTGGAAACGATTCACAATTACATGCTGGAACTGACACAGGCAAACTAAAGCTTCTTCTCTCAAATCTCCCAATGAAAGTGGACGAGGAAGCTGACGTAATACGCGCCCTGCCACTGTTCAATGCCGATGACCCAGGTTCCCCAGTTCATGCCGGCAAATTCATCGGTGCCGGGGCGGTGCAGGGAATAATAGTGGACGGCGTCATACCCATCGGGCAAACGGACAAAACCGGCCGTTCCCCCATGCATGATTTCGTCGCAGCCAGTTTCGGTGGCCAAAACTAAATCCTCTTGCAATAACGGCAAAATTTCCGTTTTGAAGGAACCCACAATGGAAAAGCCGCTGCCATCCTGAACACCCCAATCATATCCGGCAGCGCTGGTAAAGATTTGCCGGGCATCGACCTGACTGATGAATACCTCAGGGTTCCACCAGTCATGATGGATTCGCAGGCCGCGTTCGGGGTGGATGAGTTGGGCCAGTAGATTGCCATCCTGGTTGATCACGGCCGTTTCCAAATCAGCCAACAATTTCGTGACCGCCGTGTCGCTGCAAAACGTAGTTTCCGCAATTGTTTCGGTCAGATAACGGCCGTTTACCCAACCCGTCAATGCCCCAGCCGCAATCGGCACCCAGGTCGAACCAGCCACCACTTGCCCCGGCCCGGTAATCCGCACCCCTGAGGCAAACGGGGCCAATTCACCGACCACACCATTGGCCACACCCGGTCCAGACCGCACATTAAGCGTGTCATCGGCGGTGACAAAAGCCACCTGGTACTGCACTTCATCCCCAGTTGGCCTGGCAGAGGGTTGTGGTACAGGCTGATCAGTTGGTCGGGAGATGGGTTGGCTGGTTGGTTGGGCAGCCGGCTCCGCTGCGGGCGCAAAGGTGGGCGGCGCCGGCAGGTCGCTTGTTGCACTCGGCTGAACGGCGGAGGCATCAACTGTTACCGCAGCGGTAGGAATCACAAGCTGTGGCGTTGGGTCGCTCCCCGGCCCGCTGCATGCCGCCACAAGCAGTACAATCTTCAATAACCGAAACGGCCGTATCACTTTTAATTTTCGCATCACAACACACTCCTCGGTTTGTACATACCAATACTCACCCATTATAACGCGAAAACGGCTGTTTCAGTTCCTGATGCCTCCCCCGCATTCTCTATGCGAAGCAGAAACGCCGCATATAAAGCAAGGGTTGAAAAACTTCCCCCTAATCTCCCAATCCCCGCCCATAAATCAACTATAAATTAAACTTGACGCTAATCACATCCCCATCCTGAACGATGTAAGTTTTTCCTTCCTGACGCAACTTACCGGCGTTACGCGCCTGAGGCAGGCCGCCCAGCGCCATTAAATCATCGTAGGTCGTCGTTTCGGCACGAATGAACCCTTTGGCCAGATCGGTATGGATAACGGCGGCAGCTTCAACGGCCGTTGCCCCCCGCTTCACCGTCCAGGCCCGCACTTCATCTTCACCCACTGTAAAAAACGATTGCAGTCCCATCAAGTCATAGCTGAGGCGGATGACTTTATCCAGACTCAACTCAGTCACCCCATATTCTTCCATGAACATGGCCAGTGATTCCTCATCGCCCATCGCACTTAGTTGAGCCAGTTCCATCTCCAGTTTACCCCGCAAATGGGTAATGAGTGTCTGCTTGTGATCATAATCCAGGCTGATTTCAGCCTGGTCATCGCCGATGTTAACGACGACCAGTACGGGTTTGAGAGTAAGCAAACCAAACCCGCGCAGTGATTTGAGCTGCTCATCTGTAAGTTCCAGGTTGCGTAACGGCCGTTCCTCGGACAACGCTTCATTCAACTGCTCAAACAAAGCCGCTTCCGCCTGTGCTTCAGCCTTGTTGTTTTTGAACGCTCCCCGTTCCAACCCATGATGCAGCTTTTCCAGCCGTTTCTCCACAACAACCAGGTCGCTCAACAAAAATTCAGTATCCAGCGCCGCCAAATCACGGGCCGCATCTACGTCACCATCAGCATGGGGCACCAAATCACTTTCAAACGCCCGAACCACGTGGACAAAGCCATCCAGCCCGGATAAATGATTCAGCAGCGCCCCATCCATGCCGCCTTCACCGACGCCTTTATCCAAGCCGCCGATATCGGTATAAGTCACGGTGGCGTAAGTCGTCTTTTTGGGGTTGAACAAGCGGGTTAAATCATCTACGCGGGAATCGAGGACATCGACAACGGCCGTTAACACATCAAAACGGCCGCCCATACTTTGACCGGTTGGGGCATCCCCTTTTGTTAGCGCATTAAAAATCGTCGTTTTACCGGAACTCGGCAAGCCAATTACACCTAATTTCATATTTTTATCCTGCAACAGTAACCATGCAAACAAAGACCCTTGAGGCAAAATCACCGCAAGGGTCTTTAATCTTGATTTTAAGCAGCTACCCAAATATTGATAGCTGATCACGAACTATTAACTATTGTACCTCAAGCAACTCCACATCAAAAATCAATGTTGCTCCTGGTGGAATCGGGCCGCCGCCGGTATCACCGTAAGCTAACTCAGCCGGAATACGCAGTTGGCGGACGCCGCCCACCTTCATCGTAGCCACACCTTCATCCCAACCAGCAATCACCGCACCCTGCCCCAATGGGAACGGGAACGGATCGCCGCGCTGTACGGAACTGTCAAATAATGTGCCATCTTCCAGCCAACCGCTGTAATGAACAACCACTGTCTGGCCGGCCTCAGGAGTGGCCCCATCGCCCACCACAATGTCGTAATATTGCAAGCCGCTTTCAGTCGTTTCATAATCGGCCGGATCAACTTCTGTCTGTTTAGGTGCGGGAACCACGGAGACCAGAGTCATTTCCATGATCAGGGTCGCGTTGGGCGGAACCAAACCGCTAACACCTTGCTCGCCCAGTCCCAATTCAGACGGGATGATGAGTTGGCGCGTGCCGCCTTCGGCCATTGTCAGGACACCTTCTTCCCAACCGGGGAATACTTGTCCGGCGCCCACCGGGAAACTAAAGGAACCGCCCTGATCTTCCGAACTGGCAACATAGGAGTTACCGTCTTGCAGCCAAATGGCAAATTCCACTTCGACGCTGTCCCCTGCTTCCGGGGTCGCCCCATCGCCTTTGACAATATCAAAATACTGTAAACCGGTATCGGTTGTTTCAAAATCAGCCGCATCTGTTTCTGTCGGCTGGGGGGACTTGCGGAAAGACATTAAATTAATTTCTAATATAATCGTCGAATTGGGCGGGATAAAATCGCCAAAGCCTTCTTCGCCCAAAGCCAGATCGGGCGGGATGACGAGTTGGCGTTGACCGCCTTCTTGCATGGTCAACAAGCCTTCATTCCAACCGGCAAATACCTGTTCGGAACCGAGGATAAATTCGGTGGGTTGTCCCATCGTGCTGTCGATGAAGGTCGGGCCGTCTTGCAGCCACATGCTGTAATCCACCGAGACGATGTCGCCGCTTTCTGGTGCAGCACCGGTGCCTTCTACAATATCATAATATTGCAGACCACTGTCGGTGGTCACATAATCGGCTGCCGCCACTTCCATGGGCAAAATATCCGGCTCAACGGGTGCAGCATCGATAAAGGGGGACGAATCGAGTGAAGCGTCTTCAGACAGATTGTTTGTCTCGTCAACGGCCGTTTCCTCTACCGCTGTCCCTGTTTCTGTGGCTGTGGCTTCGCTGTCTGCATCTTCTGGCGGAACGGCAGGCCCACAGGCCACGACCAAAACTAACAGCAGCAAAGTTGCCAACAACCAGGCGTTTTTATTGATTTTCTGTTTCACAAAAGCTCCTTTTAATTATCAGGTGCATCCACTAACGGGCACCAAGCGTTCAGGAATTGTACCACCAAGCCCGTCACTCTGCCTTTAATCCAGGAGTTTTTCTCAGGTGCTTGTTATCTTGTGGTAAAAGGCAGGTTCCCGCTATAATGTAGGCAACGGGAAAGAGGTAACACATGCAAACAACATCAACACGACCAGACGGCCGTTTCTCTCATATTGGGTTAGCCGCCTTAACCATCATGTTTGGTATGCAGACACTGCGCACCTTCCTGCCCCTGCTGCTTTACGTCCTGCGTGACCGTTTTGGCTGGAATGCCATTCAAGTTGGATTATTGGCCCTGGCCATTTTTCTCACCAGCTTTTTGGCTGCGCCGGTCTGGCGGCGGCTGGGCCGGGAGCGTTCACTGCGCTGGGTTTTAGGCGGATTGGGATTGCTGCGACTGGCTTATCAACTCTGGTGGGGTGACCCACTGATTGATTTGTACCTGGTAAGCGGCGCGATTATCTTATTCTTGTGGGCGATCCCGATTTGCCTGGGACACACCCGTTCCGGCGGCCCGACGATAACCGGTCTGTCGGCAATCGGGCTATTGTTGGGGTTGGTCCTGGACACGGCCGTACACGGTCTCTACCAAACCTACGACATGAGCTGGCATAATGATTGGGGCACGGCCGTTCTCGTCCTGTTTCTCGTTCTGTGCCAATGGTGGCTGCTGGGGCAGATGCTGGCCCAGCCGTCCGGCACCCACTCCACTGCCAATGACACCCTGTTTCCGCTGGCATATGTCTTGCTGGCCATTGGCCCGTTCCTCTTTTTGCAATTAATCATCTTCCAAAACATCGCCCGGCTGACGACGCTGACCGGCTGGACTCAGCCGCTGGCTTTTGGCTGGGTATTGGCGGCGCAGATGTTGGGATTGGCAACGGCCGTTCTCATCTATATTTACAATCAAAGCAAAATTCAAATCATAGCCATCACCTTTGGTCTGCTTCTGGTGGCGACGCTGTTGATTGGCTGGCCGCCCGGCTGGTGGGCGGCGGCCTTCCTGCTGCTGGGCCACATCAGCAGCGCCGGACTGCTCTGCCTGGTTTTCATGGGACTGGGCGCCGGCAACGGTCATGCCGGACTGGCCCGCATCACCATTGGCTATGGTTTGAGCATTGTCCTGCTGACCTTGTTTACTTTTGTTTTTTACAGCAGCTATGACCTGCCCATCCCATTCCCCAACACCGCCTTGCTGCCGTTGGCCGGTCTGGTCGTTGGGTTGGCCGGATGGTACGCAGCACGGCCGTTACCCGGATTCAAGATACCGGCCGTTGCCCCACCCTGGCGCCTGGTTTTCGCCTTGCTGTTACTCCTGCTGCCCCTTTACGAAGCGTGGGCAATGCCGGCCGCCGTCACTCCCGCCAGCGGCGGACCGGTTCGCGTCATGACCTACAATTTGCACAACGGCTTCGATCCGCAGGGCCATTTGGGAATGGAAGCCATCGCCCAGGTCATCGAAACGCAGCAGCCCGACATCGTCGCCTTGCAAGAAGTCTCACGCGGCTGGGCGATGAACGGCTCGCTGGACATGCTCGCCTGGCTGTCGCGGCGACTGGGGATGCCCTATATTTATGGCCCAACGGCCGATCCCATCTGGGGCAACGCCCTGCTCAGCCGCTACCCCATCATCGAATCGGAATTGGTCAAGCTGCCCACGGATGATTTACTCCTCAAACGCGGCTTCATTTGGGCCAGTATTGACACTTCGGCTTCGCTCAGTACAGGCGCAGGTAGTGGGCAGCCATTGAATGTCATTGCCACCCATTTACACCATCCAGACAACGGCAGCCAAATTCGGGTTTGGGAAGTGGAAGCAATTTTGGATTATTGGAGTGATGACGGCCGTACCCTCATCATGGGCGACCTCAACGCCGAACCAGACACGCCCGAAATGCAGCGGCTGCGTCAAGCCGGTTTCGCCGAAGCCCTCGATTTAGCCGCCGTTCAACCCGCCTTCACCTACCCCGCCACCGGCCCCAGCAAACGCATCGATTACATCTGGTTCACCCCCGATTTAACGGCTAGCCAGGTCGTCATCACCCCCGATCCGGCATCAGACCATTTAGGCGTCGCAACTACATTTGGGAAATAAAACAAAAAACAAAATCGATCAATGATAAGATTAGTAAGGCGGTTGCCCTGAATCGTTGGCAAAGCTTTATTGTCTACTGCCCTCAGCGTGATATAATTTTGTCAGGTTCGTTGCAGATATATTTCTGGAGGTTTAAATGGCAAACCAGCAAGAAGCGACAACACAACTCACTCCCCCTTCAATTATCTACAACAGACAAACCCTTACCCTTTGCCTGAATACAGGCATTTTTAGTTTCTTTTACTATCTTTCTTGGAGGAGATAAAATGAAAAAAGCTTGGATTATTGTTGCATTACTCATTCTTTCGACACTCATCGTGGCTTGCCAGCCGCAAACCGTCGAAGTAACCCGCGTCGTCACGGAAACACAAACTGAAACAGTCGAAGTTCCCGTTGAAAAAGAGGTCCCCGTTGAAGTGACCCGCGTCGTCACGGAAACAGTTACTGAAACAGTGGTCGAAGAAAAGGCGATGCTCGGCTCAGAAGAACGGCCGATCAAAGTCCTGTTCGTCCCCTCAGTGGATGTAGACGCCATCGTTTCCGGTGGTGATGTGATGGCGCAAGCATTGGAAGCAGCCACGGGCATGAAGTACGAAGTCAGTGTGCCCACCAGTTATGCCGCTACCATCGAAGAAATGTGCGCCTCCCCCGATGACACCATCGGCTTCATCCCGGCCCAGGGTTACGTTTTGGCCAACAACCGCTGCGGTGTCACCGTTGGTGCAGCTGCTGTACGTTTTGGCCTCTCCTGGTACGCTGCCCAATACGTTGTCCCGATGGACAGCCCGGCCCAATCATTGGAAGACCTGGCCGGCGCGACTTGGTGCATCCCCGATTTCGGTTCCACCTCCGGCTACCTCTATCCCAGTGCTGAATTTGCCGCTTTGGGCATTGAACCCGGCGAAATCATTGAAACCGGCAGCCATAACAACGCCATGTTAGGCGTTTACAATGGCGACTGCGACTTTGGCACCGCATTCTTTAGCCCGCCGTTGCTGCCCAATTACGAACGCGGCTGGGCCTATGGCGTAGATGATCCGGAAATCTGGCGTGATGCTGGCGTCAGCCCAGTACGGACTGAAGAAGGTCGCACCTTTGTCGCTGGCGATCCTGCCGATGGTGGCTACCGCATTCTCGATGCCCGTTCTTCCGTTTCTGACACAGCACCGGACATCTTCGACACTACCCGCATTCTGGCCGTTACGGCCCAAATCCCCAACGACACGGTTTCCTTTGGCCCTGAGTTCCCCTTGAACACAGCCAATCAAATCGTCAACGCTCTGGTCGATTTCACCGCATCGGAAGAATGTGCCCAATCCATTTGCTCTGAAGATTTCTACAACTGGACCGGCCTGGAACCTGTCACCGACAGTTTCTATGATCCAGTACGTTCAGCCATGGAATTCCTGGGTATCACCGAAGAAGACATCCTCGGCGGCTAACCCTGATCGTATCCTTTTAAGAAGCCGGGTGGATTACCCCCCGGCTTCTTTATTTAATCATCAATCTTCAATTATCAATCATTGAAGATTAATGATTGAAGATTGAAGACGCCTGTGTTAAGAGTCAAAAATCTCACCAAAGTTTATGATGATGGCACGGTAGCCTTGAAAGATGTCAGCTTTGAGGTGCCCGATGGCCAGTTTGTGGCCGTGATTGGTCTGAGCGGTTCCGGCAAGAGTACGCTGCTGCGATGTATCAACCGGCTTATTGAACCAACGTCTGGGGAAATCTGGTGGAATGACATTCAGTTATCGCATGTTTCCGGCGAAGAACTGCGCCGCGCCCGCCGCAAAATCGGGATGATTTTCCAGCATTTTAATCTGGTGGATCGTTCGACGGTGTTAACGAATGTACTCAGCGGCCGCTTAGGTTATGTCAATCCCCTTGCCAGCATTTTGGGCCGTTTCCCGGAGGAAGATGTGAAACGCGCGCACGCCAGTCTGACGCGGGTGGGCATCCCGGACAAGGCCGATAATCGGGCTGATGAATTGAGCGGCGGCCAGCGGCAGCGCGTGGGTATTGCCAGAGCGTTGATGCAGGAACCGCAAATGATTCTGGCCGATGAGCCGGTAGCCAGTCTGGATCCGGCGCTGGCGCACAGCATTATGCGCCGCTTGCAGGAGATTAACCGAGAAGACAATATCACGGTGTTGTGCAGCCTGCATTTCCTTGATTTGGTGCAGCAGTACGGCACGCGCGCTATCGCCCTGAATGATGGGCAGTTGGTGTTTGACGGCACGCCGCCAGAAATCGATGACGAGAAGTTTATCGAGATTTACGGCCGTGAAGCGGAACGGATCGGTTAATGGTTATTGGTTATCTGATTACTGTTTACCGCCACAAGGGAAGCCTCTATGAGTGACAACAACAAGAACGGCCGTTCCCGGCCCTGGTGGAAAACGGCCGTTATTATTCTCGTCATTTTTTTGCTCTACGCCTATGGCATCCAGGTGACCAAAGTCAACCTGCAAGAGCCGCTGGAACCAAAACGTCAGGAAAATCTGGTCGGCTTGATCCGCAGCCTGGCCCGGCCCGATTTATTTGGTCACCAGACTGAGACCCGGCGAACGACCGTTTCTATCCGTATGCCCTGCCCCGAAGACATTAAAGGATCTCAAGTTTCCATTGAAGAGCGGCAGGTGTTGATGGCCCCCAACTGCGCCAGTACGACCCAAGATCGCATCACCATTAGCGGCCAAGGTTTCCTGCCCAACGCCAACGGCCTCATCGCCTGGCTGCCGCCGGGTTCAACGACTACGCGGCGTGTCGCCGAGTTCAAAGTCAACGCCGACGGCCAGCTTGACCTGACCTTTACTATGCCTGACATCCGCGAAACGGGAGAGCCACAGCAAATCGAAATCGTAGAAATCATCAGCCGCCGCATCACTGGGCCAAGTGACACCACCCGGGAAGCGTTCAGTAAAATCGTGGAAACCATTTTGATGGCTCTGATGGCCTCAACTATTGGCACGATTTTATCTATTCCACTCTCTTTTTTGGCAGCCCGCAACGTGATGAAAAACGTGAAAGCGCCGCTGACCGGCATTATGTCTGGCATCATCCTGGCTCCATTTGTAGCCGGACTGGGCTGGTGGATCTCTCGACTGGTAACGGTACCTTTGTTAGAACTGGTCGGCCAATCACTGCAATTTCTGCAAACCGATTTGGGATTTTTCAATTTTGCCGGCAATTTTATTTATGTTCTGATTGAATTGGTTTTGCAGTTAACGCCCATCTTGCTGGCGCTTGTGGGGCTGCTGCTGGCGCTGTCGGTGGGCGGCCGTTTTGGCCAGCGGATGATGATGCGCCTGGCCGACACGCCCAATCGGGTTTTGACGTTTGTGACGACGGTAGTGGGAACGGCCGTGCTCTTTGTCATCCTGGCTTATAGTTTTAACTGGCTCAACCTCCTGGGCATTCGTCAATTTCTGCCGGAAACGACATCAGCCCAGCTCCAATTATTCGCCGTTCCCGGCCTCGCTCTGGGCGGCATTGCCGGGCTTTTGACCCTGCGGCTGCCGGCTAAATATCATTACCCCATCGGTCTGGTCATCTACAACGTCACCCGAACCTCGTTTAATGGCTTGCGCTCCATTGAGCCGCTCATGATGGGCTTTGTCTTTGTCGTTTGGGTGGGCTTGGGGCCTTTCGCCGGCATTATGGCCTTAACGCTGAATTCGGTGGCCGACCTGGGTAAACTGTTCTCAGAAGAAGTGGAAAACATTGATGAAGGACCGGTCGAAGCCATCACAGCTACAGGAGCGAATCAGGTGCAAACCATCCTTTATGCCGTCGTGCCCCAGATTACACCTCACTACATCGCTTACATTTTTTATCGATGGGACATCAACGTGCGTATGTCCACGATTATCGGCTTCGTCGGCGGCGGCGGTATCGGCCTGGTTCTGAACCGAACGATCAACTTAACCGAGTATTCAAAGGCCAGCGTCATGGTCATTGCCATTGCCATT
>JBNKZT010000142.1:0-14379 GCA_050301775.1 Promineifilaceae bacterium (SeqCode) | reverse complement strand
GGCCGTTCGCTGTCAAACCAAGAAAGGAAAATGGCAAACAGCTATCCTGGTCTTCAATCTCGATGATGACCAACTCCACTGGCTCAACAAGCAAGGCAAACGTCCCTTTTCCCCGCCGGTTGACCCTATCTGGCTGGCTGTTTACGCCTATGACCTGCGTGGCGGCGGCGTGGAAACGGCCATCAAAGGCTCCAAACAAGGGCTGGGCATCACCAAACGCAACAAAAAATCGTTCCACGCTCAAGAAATGCTGCTGCTGTTGGCCCAATTGGCTTACAACGTCACCGCTTGGGTCCGCAACGGTTTGGCCTCTTGTCAGGCCAAACTCCGCCAATTTGGCATGCTGCGGATGGTTCGGGATGCCTTTCATATCCCCGGTTGCCTGTCTTTTGATGCCGATGGTCATATCGTACAAATTTCACTCAATCAAGCGCATGGATTAGCGGCTTCTTTCATTGATGCCTTCGCTGCTTTCCTGGCTCGTGATGGAACTGTCGCTAATTTGCGCCAAATTTAGGTAATTAACCGGCAAAATGCCGCCAGAGCCAACTCGAAACAATGGTTGGGCGCTGTCAATTTTCTGACATCATATTTGCATAGAAATTTAGCCGACCATCCGCTGTAGCAACAATTATCATATGTCCATCAGGTGAAATGGCTAATGCAGTAATCGCAGGCTGAATGGGTATTGAGTCAATTTGGATTTTGTTTTTCAAATCTAATATAACGAAGTTATGCAAGCCAGCTAAAACAGATGCATTGGAATCCAGAGTAAAAGCAACGTAATATGAAGGCCAACAATAATCACCAACAACATCGAACGACACTTCATCACCAGTTTCTTCATCCCATATTTCGACTCTTGATCGTTCGCAATCTAAAAAGAGAACATCATTATTCGGTAATAATATCCCCCTAGGTTTTTCGATCTCGTGTAGAAGTTGACCATTATGCCGATTATAGAGTTGAAAAACTTTTTCATTCCCAGTAACTACGTATTCACTGTTATTGCTCAGCCGGTTATAATAAAATCTATCTTTACCCGGCATTGCGACAGTTTGAAGGTGGTTCCCGTTGTTGGCATCAAATGTTTCTATTTCATGTGTATTTGCGACAACTAATTCCTTGCCATCTTCACTGAATCCTAAATCAGAAACGCTATTTTTTACTTCATCAAATTCCCACACCAGCTTTATAGCATCAGCAAGCGAATATACTGACAATTTCCCTTCAATCCAAACAGAAAAATTTGAACTATCTGGGCCAAAAGCGATAATACTATCCCGAATAGATGGTCCAGAAAGGAAAACTTTCCTTGGGGTAATATCTGAGATTCTCCATATTTCTACTTTGTCTTTATATTGCAGACTGAACCACTTCCCGTCAGGACTAAATTTGATGCCATTTACATAGGATATATTTCCAAGTGTCCAGTATTTAGCGGCTTGGGGTAGTTGGATGGAACCGAATTCAATGGGATCTCCTAGTAGAACAGAATTTTCTATGAGGACAATATTGGTACGCAGGTGTGTACGCTCTAAATTGTCTTTCCACAAACTGAAACCCATTACACCAACAATAATGCAAAAGATGCCAATCGGTACGCTGATTTTTAGCCATTGTGGTGTCGGCAATGGCGTGATTTCCGAGTATCGTTTATTAAATACAGCGCTAATAACAAGGTATACGATAAATCCGATTCCCCAAGATATCCACCAAAACAGAAATGTAAGCCCGCATAACTCGCAACATGTAGAACAAGGGCCTGTTTCGATGAATGACGAACGGTAATAATTCGCAAAATAATATTGACCTGTCCCAAACACAATTATCAAAGCAAATAAGCCACTCCAAAATCCTAATGTTCGAAAACCGCGGACCATTAGTGGTTTTGTAAGCAATAGACCTACAAGCGCACTTGCAACAAAACCAGATAGAAGAAAAAGAATGATGATTGGCATAAATTCTTACCGGCCTTTTCAGCAGCATCGCGCCTAACGAATCTCTGCAAAAATATGCAGGATAGATGAATTTTAGGGTTTTATCAGGCTCATTGGCTGGATAATTCTCTGTAAACGATTAAAAACCAGATTGATGTTAGTATAAAGTATGCGCCTGTTTTCATCAATTGCTGGTTATGTTGCTGGAACGAAGTTGTGGGCGTCGCAATTGAGCAAAGCTAACATCTTGCCTGTCTCAATTTAATCAAATCGAAAACCCATTTCCTCCAGTGTTTGGCGTAAGTGGGGGCGGCTGGGCTTACTGAGCCTCTTAGCAATAGGCCCACTTCACGCCGCCGGATGTTGGTTGCGCTTTTGCTGGCCGTAATAGTCGGCCAGTTGGGCGTCGTATTCCTCAATCAACGGCTGGGGGTCAGTCTGATTGTACTGCTCATGATGGATGACCAATTCTTTGGGTAAACGGGGTTTCAATTCAGCCGCAATCGCGCCTTCGGCCGGCCAGCCAATACTCATCCCGTACACCATGTACACGCCGGGCGGGAAACCCAGCAAATCGGCCACCGCCTGCGGCTGGTTGCGCAGGCCGCCAATCATCACCGCGCCCAGGCCAAACGATTCAGCGGCCGTTTGGGCCGACATACCTACCAGCGCTGCATCTATCGTCGCTACCAGCGTGGTTTCCAACGTTTTGACCAGCGGCTGCTCGTGCATCTGGCTGACAATGCCCAACCGGTGAATATTGGCCAAAAAGCCCACAAAGACATCACACTGCTCGATATGCTTCTGGTTACCGGCCAGGACAGCTAGCTTTTGCCGCGTTTCCGGGCGGCGCACGATGATGATGCTGTAGGTTTGCATGTTGCTGCTGGTGGGCGAGCGCCGCGCCGCCGCCAGGATGGCGTCCAGCATCCCGTCGGGTACGGGTTTGTCACTAAATTTGCGTACGGATGCGTGTTGGTTGAGTGTTTGGGTAACGGCCGTTTCGTACACCATTTTTTCTGTCATCAAAAGAGTTCCTTCATGTTTTTCTGTAGGGTAACATGAACTGGCGCAAATCGGCAAAGCAAAAGACGGCCGTTTTCTAAATATTCAGAAAACGGCCGTCTTTTTGGCTTGGGTCCCCCAGAGGTATTCTCTGTATCGCTGCCTAGGAGCGGGCACCGACACACATTAAGACGTACCGAACTTTTGATAGATACGGCCAGATTTGTCAAATCCCCATCTATGTGACAAATGTCATGGTTTTCACATGACATTCCTCATGTGACATGAGGTATTTGCCCCACTTATAATGTCACGACTGACTTAAGTTGGAAGAGGTTAGAGGAAGAATAAAAAGCGTTCCTGGAAATCCCAGGAACGCTTTTGGGTTTATCAGGGTAAAAGCTATTGCCAACTTCACCCATTGTGGCGGCCCAGAAATCACCGCGGACCTTCTTTGTGCCTTACCGTTTTTTCTCCATCAATCGACTAATTCTTGCGTTGAGATGTCCTTGCCGGGCCGCAGCACTTTGCTGTAGTTGTCGAACTGCCGGGCGACGTGCATCCCGGCCTTTTCGTACAATTTGGTAGCTCCGGTTAAGCTGCCGGCATCGACGCCTAATCCGGCCCGTTTTTGACCGCGCTTTTTGAATTCGGCAAAGGAATGGTGCAGCAGTGCCAGCGCCACTCCCTGCCGCCGCCAGGGACGACGAACGCCCAGCGTATCGACAAAACCCATTTCCGGATCGTCGGTGATTTTGAAACGGCAAAGGGACATGGCGGCAATTTCGTCTCCATCCATCGCCAGAAACCAGAGTGAGGGATCGAAGGCTTCATCTGTTTCAATGAAATGCTGCCATCTTTCCAGTGTCTCTTTTTCCTCGCCTGATACGTAGCCCCAATGGTCGCGGAAGGCTTCATCGACGGCTTTGTAAACAGTGGGCAAATCGTTGATGTCGGCAAAGGTGTGCACGGTAATTCCGTTGGGCCAGATCGGCTGCGGAATGTCGTCGGCCAGGTCGATGGCCATGCGCCAGAAATGACGGTTTGTTTCCATGCCCAGCCGGGAGAATAAGTGTCCGGGCGATTCGTATGTGCTGACTGTGCCGGATTGCATCACGACCTGTACCCCATCAGGTACGCGGGCGATGGCCTGGCGTGCTCTTTCTTCAGCCCACTGCATCAACATCGTGCCGATGCCTAGCCCTTCAAAATTGGGGTGAACCCGGCCCCAGACCCAGATTCTGACCGGCGGGTTAGCTAAATCCCATACTTCGACGAGACCGACAAGCTGCTCATCTGGCGTGAAAACAGCGCGGGTGGAATTTTCCAGATCGAAACCGGGCGCTTCCCATTCGGTGCGATATTCTTCGACAGTGAATTCGTCGGCGCCAATTTGGGCCTGGGAGCAAATGTTGAAGAGGTCAACGGCCGTCACCAAATCAGCCATCGTTGCCGGCCGCATGATAAATTCATCTTGTAAATCGAGTAGTGTTTTTGTTTGCGTAAGCATGTCAGATTCCTTTTAGTTGATAAGTAGATTGCGTTCATCGATTCTGGCGGTACGGCGCAGAACCAGCAGCAGGGTAACGGCCGTGACGCCGCCATTAACAAAAGCCAGTCCATAAATCGCTACCGGGAGCAGCGATTGGCTGCCGAAGCCACCGGTCAAAACCCGGACGGCGCCCAGTGCCAGACTGAGCAGGACGCTGATGACAACCTGTTCCAGGTTGCAAAGCGTCGGGCACAAGCCGCCGTTTAGTCCACCGATGACAGCGCCCTGCACCAGGCAGAATGAAAGCAGGGTGATGGTGACGGTTCCATCCCAGTGACCAGGGGTATGAACCCGGCCGGCCAGGAGCGTCCAGACGGTGGCCGCCAACACGGTGCTGGTCAGACCGACGATTGAGCCGGTTATTGTTCCTATCAGAATTGCTTTTATGCGGTTCATGATCATTCTCTCTTGGTGGAGTGACCTGGGTGGGAAACGGCCGTTATCATTTCTGCTCGTTTCGATTCAGGTCAATCCCTTTTCATCCGGGGGAATAACCCCCAATTTTGCTAACTCCGCCGGCACATTGGTGCCTGGCTGGAAATGAATCGTATGCCAGCCCAATTCCTGGGCGGCTTGAATATTGTGGGCAAAGTCGTCGATGAAAACAGCCTCTTCCGGCAGCCGCCCCAGCCGTTGTAACGTTCGTTGGAAAATTTCCGGGGCCGGTTTCATCACTTTTTCCACTGCCGAACCAACAATGAGGTCAAAGGCATCGGCGATTTTGTGCTGGTTGGTCAGCGACTCGTACAAGGCATCCGTGGCATTGCTGATGATGGCCGTCTGGTAAGCCGGGCGCAGGCGGCGAATGTAATCTACCAGACCTTTATCCAACACATCGCCCGCCCAAAATCCAGCCCGGAAAGCAGCCAAATCGGTGGCAGTGAGATTCAATCGTTGGCCAACCCACTGCCATAATGCCTCATCGGTTACTGCGCCACGCTGCGCCTTATGACCCATTTCACTGTTAAAGACGATTTGCTCAGATTCCCGCTCGCTCAATCCGAGCTTTTGTTCCCACTGACGGCGTGGACCGTGATCATGGGTACGAATCAAGACGCCGCCGACATCAAAAATAATTGCTTTTATCATCATTTTTCCTCCGGATAATGTGGGCAAGTGTGCAAGTCTGGATCACTTGCCTACTTGCCACTTGCCTACTTGCCCACCTGCCAACAAAAAAGGACGCGGATGAAACACCCGCGTCCTTCGCAATCGAGATCGGTCCCGATGAAAAGAAAAAGGCCGCAGGCGTTTGTGCGCTGCGGCCTTTAGAATTTACGTTATGTCAAACATTCAGGCAACAGACACACTACGACAAGGAACACTGTCACTGCCGCTGGAAGCAAAATATTGAATCATGATCATCAAATTATCTCCTTGCCGGACGGGTTTGTCCCTTTTAGTAGTCGCAGTTGCCTACGCCGAAGAGACTTTAGCATAAAAGGTCGGGTTTCGTCAAGATCAATTTTTGCAGAATGGGCACGGATTTTTGTCGATGCGGACGAAAAAAGTCTGACAAACTTTTGTAATGGCAAAGCAACCGAAATTCTGGTCAACCAGAAATATCGAGTCTGTTGACTTGTGAAAAATATGTTCATATAATATGAATTAATGGTTCACAATGATATGGCTTACACCGATTGGTATAACTTTCAACCCTATATTCTCCAACTTGAACAGGAAGGCAAGGTCACTCGAACTTTCCGCCGACTCGATCCCGAACGCCAACAGGCAGTTATAAACGCCATTTTGGAAGAGGCGGCGGAGAAAGGCCCGGCCTCGCTCAATATTAAGGAGATCGCGCAGCGAGCCAACATTTCGGTGGGTTCGCTCTACCAGTATTTCCCTAATCGTGATGGCTTATTGGATTTTGCCGTCGAACTTTGCCTGAGGTTTACGACAGGTGTTTTTCAGGAGTACAAACTCATGCTGGCTGCGTTGCCATTGAAGGAAGCCCTGAACGCGTATCTGGTTGGTGGCCTGGAGTGGGGACAGATGGCCACAGGGTTGGTACGTTTCTTTGGACGAGCAGCTTACCAAGGGGACTCTGATCTGACGGAACGAGTCGTTCGCCCGGTTGCCACATTGATGCGGGAAACCGTACAGGAAATCCTGGCCCAGGCTTTGGCGCGGGGGGAAATCCGCCCGGATGTAGATATGGAGGCCATGACGCGGATCGTCAATTCGCTAACGATTGCTATCGGTGACAGCCAGATGCTTCCCTATTTGAATGACTATTTTCAAGTTAGCGATGATACAGTTTCAACCGAACGAATCATGAGTTCGCTGGTCGAATTTATTCTGCATGGCATTGGTGTGGAGGGAAAATGACAACTGTTCTTCAAACTCAAGCGCTCACGAAACGATATGGTGCTTTGACGGCCGTTCATGATCTATCATTGGAAGTTTTCCAGGGTGAGGTCTTTGGCTTGCTTGGGCCAAATGGAGCAGGTAAGACCACCTCGATCAATATGATGTGCGGCCTGCTCAAACCTGATTCTGGCCAGGTTGTCATCCAGGGTAAACCGATTGCCGATGGGGATACGGCCGTTCGCGCCCGCGTCGGCGTTTGTCCGCAAAATATTGTCTTGTGGAAGCAGTTAACCTGTATCGAACAGATGGTGTTCTTGGGAGAAATGTATGGGATGAGCCGGAAGGCAGCCCGCCAACGGGGGGAGCAACTGCTGCAGGACCTCGATCTCATTGAAAAACGGGACAGTCTGGCGCACACCTTGTCAGGGGGGATGCAGCGACGCCTGAACCTGGTTATGGCACTCGTCCATGATCCCGAAATTTTAGTGCTGGATGAACCGGAGGCCGGACTGGACCCGCAGAGCCGCGTCTTGGTGCGTGAATACGTCAAGTCCCTGGCGCGGCAAAAGACAATCATTCTGACTACCCATAACATGGATGAAGCCGAACGAATGGCAGACCGTGTTGCCATCATGGATCATGGCAAATTGCTCATGGTGGATACGCCTGAAGCGTTGAAGCGCACTGTTGGTGAGGGGGATGTTCTGGAAATTGAAACGGTTGGCGAGGTGGCCGGGCGGGCACTATCGGCCATTTCCCAACTCGCGCCGCAAGTTTCAGCGTCAAACCACACGTTGATCATCCGTGCCCGGGGCGTGGTAGAACTTTTGCCGGCCATTCTGGATGCGCTTCATGCGGCTGATGTGCATCCAGGTGAAGTCCGTCTGCGGGCCAATACGCTGGAAGATGTGTTTATTTCCCTGACCGGAAGGAGGCTGCGGGAATGAGAACATGGAACGTTTTTCGCAAGACAATTTTGGAAATGTCCCGTGATAAATGGACGTTGGGATTGACTGTAGCCTTTGCGCCATTTTTTGTCCTGCTATACTGGCTGATCCTTTCCGGAGGTTCTACAACATACAACATACTGACGATCAACCAGGACAGGGGCATCCAACGATCCGATGGAACAACGTTTGCTGCCGGCCAGGAGGCTGTGTCGGCCTTGAGCAGTATTACTTATGCTGACGGCCAGCCGCTGCTGAAATCCATCCCCGCTGCCGACCAGGCTGAAGCGGAATCGATCCTGAGAGATCGCGGCGCGACTGCCTTTATCCTCATCCCTGAAAATTTTTCGCAGACACTTCAGGCGCTGCAAAGCGATGATCAATCGGCGACAACTCAAATCACTTTTGGTGGTGACCTTTCCAATCCATATTATATGGTTGGGGTGAATCTGGCGCTTACGGCCGTAGACGGATACATCCAGCAGGCCACAGGCCGACTGCCGATCATCCAATATATTGAGGAGCCGTTGGGCGTGTTGGCGGCGCGTACCGAGTTTGAGAGCTATGTGCCGGGTACGCTTATCTTTGCCGTGATTATGCTCATCTTTCTGGCATCTATGATTGTAGCAAGGGAGATTGAAACGGGGACCTTAAACCGCCTGCAATTAACGCCCATGACCTCGCTTGACCTGTTAGGCGGGATCACGGCTGCGCTGGTCTTGGTGGGCACGGCCACCTATACGTTGGCATTTGTCGTTGCCCTGGCGCTTGGGTTTCATAGTCAGGGGTCGTTATGGATGGTCATCCTGGTGGGGGCAGTTACCTGTCTTTCCGTAATCGGGCTGGGCCTGGTGGTGGCCAGCTTTACGCGCACTGTATCTCAAGCCTTTGTCGTCGCCAACTTTCCTATGGCCATGATGATGTTTTTTTCGGGGGTCATTTACCCCTTGCCTAAGGTGCCGCTGTTCACTATTTACGGCCGTACCATTGGCCTATATGACGTTTTACCACCCACGCACGCGGTAGCTGCCCTCAACAAAATTCTTACTCACGGCGCTGGCTGGAGCGAAGTTGGTTATGAATTGTCGGCACTCATTATTTTATCGAGCCTGTACTTTTTCGCCGGCGTCTGGTTGTTCAAACGATTTCATTTGCGATTATAAAACTTGCCGGTCATTGGCCGCATCTTTGTGGTTAACAAAAAGGGGGGCTACTCATCCAATAAAATAACCGGTTCCTGGTAATAGCGCATCCGGCTGCGGGCCAGCTTTTCTTCCAGGAAGTCGTTGAACCAGGCCCGTTTGGCCGGCAGCGGCTCCTCTTTTTTCAGTCGTTCCAGGTCGGCGTTGAGGCGCAGGATGCGGCCAGGGATGACGAAGCGGGTCAGTCCGGCAGGCAGCAGGTCGCCTCGGCTGGCTACTTCAAAGACGGTTTGGGGTTCAAATTGGGGGAAGATGGCAACGGCCGTCATCTGGGGGAACTGCCCCAACAGACGAGGTAAATCGGTGGATAAAGTTCGTTCTACACTGCCCCAATTCGTATAGCGGCTGACCAGGGCGTTCATCACTGCCAAACGGTCAGCGCCGGTGGCGGCCAGGGCTAGTGTAGCTCTACCATCTCGATCTAGAAAGTAACAAAGTGTATCTTTTTCCCCGAAGGCTGACCGGATTTGATTATCGGGCAGGGGTTTGAGGATCAGTCCTTGGATGGTTTTGAGATGATCATACAGGTCACTGAATGGCTGCTGGTTAGAAATTGCATGATACCAGGTGTGCAGATCAAATCCTTCGCGGTCGGGGGAGGCTACCTGGACGATGAGGTATTGGTAGCCCAGCCGTTTGAATGCGGTGGAGCGGGTGGCGCCATCCAGAACGATGTAACGGCCGTTCCAAAACGTCGTCACCGGTGGATTAACTAAACGGCCGTCTTCCTCCAGGCGGCTCATCAGCCGGGCGACTCGTTTGTCGTCGATTTGTTCGTGGGGCAGGATTTGTTCGATGGGAACGAGTTCCAGCGCCAGGGTTTCGCTGGCCTGTTTGCTTTGCAAAATTTCGACGATTTGTTTGGCGACGGTGATGGCGATGTCTTTTTGTTGGCTGCCTAACAGGGTCGTGACGTGGGGGGAGACGATGACATGAGGATGCTGCCTTATTTTTTGGGCAACGGCCGTCACTTCATTTGCTTCTTGCGGCAGGGTGGAGAGCGCCGCGCCAGCGATACGGCCGTTTTCCAACGCTTCCAGCAGCAATGGCTCATCAACCAGATCCGTATGGCCGGTATTGACCAGACAAGCCGTTTCCTTCATCGCCGCCAGACATTTGGGGCCGATAATCGCATCGGTTTCCCGCTTGAAAGGGACATGCAGGCTGACAAAATCGGCTTGCGGCAGTAAATTGGCCAGGTCTGTGGCTTCAGCGCCTACGGAGAGCGCCAATTCTGGGGTCAAGCGCGGTTGGTTGACAATGATGCGCATGTCGAAGGCGCGTGCACGTTTGGCTACCTGCTGCCCAATATGGCCAAAGCCGATTAAGCCCAATGTTTTGCCGGCTAAACGGCCGTCGCCAAACTGATTTGCCAGCAGCAGTAAACGAGTCATCGTATGTTCGGCGATGGCGACCGCACTGCTGCCTGGGGCGTTACACACTTCAATACCCACGTCCCGTGCCGTACTGACATCAATATTATCCAGCCGCGATGAAAGATTACCAATCACCCGCAAATGGAAACCATACTCAATCATCTGGTCCGTAATTTGCTGCTGCGGTCCTACAATCAAGGCTTGATACTCACCGATTTGCCGGATAAATTCATCCTGACTTAACGCTGGCTGTACCGTGACTTCAGCCGCCTGGCGCAAAATCTCCAGCCCGGCCTCATCCATTTCCTGGCAGACCAGGACGCGTGGACGTTCCGGAGAGGCTGGAGACTGGAGATTGGAGATTGGAGACTGGGCAGCAGAGGACGTTTGCTTCAGACTCTTGTCTCCAATCTCCAGTTTCAGGTTAAAAATATCCACATTACCACCGCTGAGGATAACACCCACCCGTTTACCGGCTACTGGATACTGGCCGGTAAAGATCGGAGCCAGGGCTACGGCCGAACTGGGTTCAACGATAATTTTTAGCCGCATCCAGATGAACTTCATCGTTTCCACGATGGCCTCTTCGCTCACGCTGGTCATATCGGCGACGTATTGGTGCATGACGGCCAGATTGCGCTGGCCGATGAAGCGGGTGCGCAGTCCGTCGGCGATGGTGGCCGGGACGTGATCCAGGGTCACAATCTGGTTGGCACGCCACGATTGGTTGGCATCAGCCCCCAGTTCCGGTTCCACACCCACTACCTGGCAGCCGGGCGAGTGGTCGGCGGCGGCCAATGCACTGCCACTAATCAACCCGCCGCCGCCCACGGGAACAAATAAGAAGTCTAGCGGACCCGTTTTGTTGAACAATTCCCAGGCAGCAGTCCCTTGACCGGCGATGATATGGTCATTGTCGTAGGGATGGATGAGCGTGTAACCGTGCTGGGCGACGAGTTCGGCCGTTACCTTTTCCCGATTAATGGGGGCGCAGGAAACGATTTCTGCGCCGTAGCCAGCGGTGGCTTCTCGTTTGATGACCGGCGCATCCTCGGGCATGACGATGGTGGCTTTGACGCCCAGCAGTTTGGCGGCCAGCGCTAATCCCTGGGCATGATTGCCGCTGGAATGGGTAATAACGCCTGCCTGTTTTTGCGCTTCGGAGAGCTGGCTGACGGCGTTGTAGGCGCCGCGAAATTTGAAAGCGCCGACGCGCTGAAAATTTTCGCATTTGAGGAATATTTCTCCGCCCACGCGCTCGTTTAGTGTCCGTGAAGTGATGACCGGGGTGTGGTTGACAATACCGGTCAGGCGTTGGGCAGCTTCAAGAATGTCAGAGGGTGTCAAGTGAGACATAATAGAGTAATGAGGACTGAGTGATGAGGTTGGAGATATTGCCCACCTCAGTCTTCAGCCCTCGAACCTCATTACTTTAAGTGTTTGACCATTTCGATACGACGGAATGATTCAATGTAGCCGGCTTTTTGATAACCCAGCCACTGCTCATCGTCAAAGATGTTTTCGGTTTTGGCATCTTGTCTTTTATGGCGTTGGTGGAGAACATTGAGACAGGCTTCGGTGACTTCAATCGTGTTACCGGCGGTGACTTCGACCAGGATGCGTGTGAGTTGGAACAGGCTAGCGTGATAGGTGATCCAGCCGCGGCCACCGTTTTTTAATTCAACCAGCAGGGCCGAGAGGTTGCGGGTGTTTTGCAGGCTTTCGGTTTCGTTAAGCCAATTGGGCCGATTTTTGCGGTGTGAGAGCAGAATGATGGCTTCTTCGTGATCGAGGGTCGTGACTTGTTTGATGCCGGGTGGGAGAACGGCCGTGTCCGGGTTAGGGGGGTGGCGGGCAACAATCAATTCTCGTGTTTCTACAAAACCAAATTTGCGAAACAATTCATGAGCCGGCGTATTCCCGGCGATGACTTCCAGCCAGATAGCATTGACGCCCCGATCTTCAGATTTTTGTACCAGTGCTTCCATGATGGCGTTACCGACGCCGCGCCGCCTGCCGGAGGGCAGTACACCCAGGCGTGTGATCCAGGTACGGCCGTCTCTCATCCCCAGCATCCCTAATCCCAGTATATTGGTTTCATCAACTGCCACACAGGAACAGGACAAGCTCACATCATAGACATGGGCATATTCACGCAGACGGGCCACATTCATAGGCATGGGAATGAGGTAATCAACACGGGTTTGATTGTAAGCCTCAGTTAACTGCTCGAAAGTGAAGTGGTCCGCCGGTACGATTTGCATGGAAGAAGTCGGATTTACTCTTTGGGTTCCAGAAAGTGGGCGATTACTGCCGGAAAGCTTTTGACATCAATCGGTTTGGTAATGCAGCCGTCACAACCATAACTTTGGGCCATTTGCAGCGCGGTTGCTGCCGGCCAGGCCGTCACGGCGATGATGGGTGTATCTTGTAGTTCGGGAATCTGGCGCATGAGGGTGACGACAGTTTGTCCGTCAATGTCAGGCAGTCCCATGTCCATCAAAATTAGGTCAGGATTGTAGGCAAGGGCCATGCTGACGCCGGTTTCACCATCGGGTGCGTGGAGCAGACGATAGTTGTAGGGTTCCAGCACCCGCTCAACCAGAAGCTTGTTGGCGATGTTATCTTCAATTTGCAGGATGGTTTTCATTATTATTTCCCTACCGACCATATCGATTCAAAGCGTTTTGTGGAAAACGGCCGTTTATGAAGCCGGTGGCGGAACGGGTAAATCTTCAACCGGGGTGTCCTTCCATTTCAAGCCTTCATCAATCAGCATAACTGGAATGCCGTCGCGGATAGGATATTTCATACCGGAATCGGCGCAAACGAGCCAGCAGTTATGGACCAATTCTAAACGACCGGGATCATCACCATATTCCTTGGATTGCACGGCGACCGGGCAGCGCAAGATTTCGAGTAATTCCGGGCTAATGGGCATGGTTGATTCTGTTTCCATTAATTTCTCCTTCAATAATAGTCCACAGATTTCACGAATTTTGCAGATTAAGAAATCTGTGCCGAATTTTAATTTGTTGTTGTTTACCCCATGCGTGGGTGATTCTTTAACAAATAGTTGAAGTCGGGATCATACGACCAATAGGAGCATGTGGCAAGTCACCGAGGCTTAAAATTCGGGTGAATTATTGGGGAATTAGTTTAGTAGCCGGTAAGATTAGGAGCATGAGTAATTATGATCGTATGAAAGAACGTTATTTGGCCGGGTCTGTTCCCTGGGATGATGTTTTACCGCCGCCGGAAGTGATTGAATTGGTGCCCCGATTAAAACCAGGTCGGGCACTGGATTTGGGGTGTGGCTACGGCCGTGCCACTATCTTCTTGGCCCGTCATGGCTGGCAGGTGGACGGGATTGATTTTATCCCTGAAGCGATTGCTGAAGCGGCCCAACGCGCCGAAGCGGCCGGTGTGACAGATAGGGTGCAGTTTTATGCCGGACGGGTGTCGGAGCTGGATTTTTTGCACGGCCGTTACGATTTTGCGCTGGATGTCGGCTGTATGCACAGCCTGGATGAAGCTGAATTACAAAATTATGCTGCCGGGCTGCGTCGTTTGCTGCGACCCGGCGCCGTTTACCTGTTGTACGCCCGCCTGGCTGATCCGGAGCGTGATTCGGAAAGCGGGCCGCGCGGTTTGCCGGAACAAACCATCAAAGCATTGTTTGCCGATGGATTTGAACTGGAACAATTTATCCCCGGTGAAACCATTGTTGAGGATCAGCCGGTCTGGTCGTCGGCCTGGTTTTATTTTCGGCGGCAGGAAGATTAGGGGACAAGCAATACAGGTAGTTGGTTCACATCCGGCCCCAAATGGAGCGTGTAGGGCGCGGCTTGCTGGCTGAGTTTTTGCAGGATGTTCATGTGCGCCGGCAGCAGGGCGGCGTCCCATTGGTCGGCGCTTTCGGTCATGAGATGGGCGAGGCAGATTGCCCGATTGAGCGGCGCGAGTTTGCTATGGGAGCGTGATTCGATATGGGGGAAGTAAACGGCCGTTACCTTTACCGCCTCGCCCCATTCCACCCAATCA
>JBNKZT010000141.1:0-14437 GCA_050301775.1 Promineifilaceae bacterium (SeqCode) | reverse complement strand
ATTCGAACAGGGGTCGCAGCAGTTGAACGTTCTTAACATTGTTGAACTTCAGCCCATTGATCCGCTCGATTTCCGGTAACCCCAGGAAGAAGTCCCAGTTTTCCCGTTCCTGTTCGCGCAGCGGCGGTTGATCGGCCATGTTGATGGCTTTGAACTTGGGCTGCTGCTTGTTTTTAACCGGGCAGACGTCGACGCAAAGGGTGCAGCCAGTGCAGTCTTCTGGAGCCACTTGCAGGGTAAAGGAGAGGTCCTTGAATTCCTTGAAACGGGCTGTAGTCGATTTGAAGGTCGATGGTGCATTGACCAGCAGGGCCGAATCATAGACTTTCTCGCGGATAACGGCGTGGGGGCAGACCAGGACGCATTTACCACACTGGATGCAGATTTCCGGGTCCCAAACGGGGATTTCGGTAGCGATGTTGCGTTTTTCCCACTGCGTGGTGGCAGTGGGGTAGGTGCCGTCAATGGGCATCGCGCTTACGGGCAGATCATCCCCCATACGTTCGATGATTTGGGCGGTGACAGTTTGGACGAATTCGGGCGCGGCGTTGGAGATGAGGGACGGCCGTTCAAACTTGCTATCTGCTTCGGCCGGGACTTCAACCTGGTACAGGTGGGCAATGGCGGCGTCAACCGCGGCATAGTTTTGCTGGACAACCTGTTCGCCCCGTTTGCCGTAGGTTTTCTTGATCGCTTTCTTGATGGCGTCAATCGCTTCATCGGTGGGCAGCACGCCGCTGAGCGCGAAGAAGCAAGTCTGCATGATGGTGTTGATGCGACGGCCCATACCCGTTTTGTTGGCTACTTCGTAACCATCGACGACATAGAATTTCAGTTTTTTGTCGATGATGGTTTGCTGCATCCCACGGGGTAGTTTGTCCCAAACTTCTTCCGCCCCGTACAGACTGTTGAGAAGGAAAGTGGCACCCGGTTTGGCCAGTTTGAGTACATCGTACCGTTCCAGGAAGCTGAATTGGTGGACGGCCACAAAGCTGGCCGAGCTGATCTCATAGGTGGAGCGGATGGGGCGCGGCCCAAAGCGCAGGTGAGAAACCGTAACTGCGCCCGATTTCTTAGAGTCGTAAACGAAGTGTCCTTGGGCGTAGTTGTCGGTATCTTCACCAATAATTTTGATGGAGTTTTTGTTGGCGCCCACGGTGCCATCGGAACCCAGACCGTAGAAGACGGCGCGCACGACGTCATCGGGTTCAACATTGAACGATTTGTTCCATTCCAGGCTGGTATGGGTCACGTCGTCGTGGATGCCAACGGTGAAATGGTTTTTCGGTTCCGGTTTGGCCAGTTCGTTGTAGATGGCTTTAACCATGCCGGGGGTGAATTCTTTGGAGGAGAGGCCGTAACGGCCGCCAATGAGGCGGGGCATCTTGGCGAAGGGGGCTTTTCCGGCGGCGAGGGTTTCGGCAACGGCCGTTAACACGTCCAGGTACAGTGGTTCGCCAGTCGCGCCCGGTTCCTTGGTGCGATCCAAAACGGCAATCGCTTTGGTGGTGGCTGGCAAAGCACCGATGAACGCTTCCACGCCGAAGGGGCGGTAGAGGCGGACTTTGAGCAAACTAACTTTCTCGCCTTGTGCGGCCAGGTATTCAACTGTTTGGTGGGCTGTTTCAGCACCGGAACCCATCATGACAATGACGCGTTCGGCATCTTCCGGGCCAACGTAGTCAAACAAGTTGTATTGGCGGCCAGTTAGTTCGGCAAACTTGTCCATTGCTTTTTGGACAATGCCGGGAGCTTCATCGTAGTAAGGATTGACTGTTTCCCGTGCCTGGAAGAAGACATCTGGGTTTTGGGCGGTGCCGCGCAAGACTGGTTTGTCCGGCGTCAGGCCGCGGGCGCGGTGGGCTTGAACCAGGTCATCATCCATCATTGCCCGAAGAATGTCGTCTGACAACGGGGCAATTTTGTTGACTTCGTGCGAGGTGCGGAAGCCATCGAAGAAATGGAGGAATGGGACGCGGGCTTCCAATGCAGCGACCGAGGAAATCAGGGCAAAGTCGGTGACTTCTTGTACAGAGTTTGCTGCCAGCAGGGCGAATCCCGTGTTGCGGGCCGCCATGACGTCGGAGTGGTCGCCAAAAATTGAAAGGGCTTGCGCGGCGACTGAACGGGCGGCAATGTGAAACACTGTCGAGGTCAGTTCACCGGCAATTTTGTACATGTTGGGGATCATGAGCAGCAAGCCCTGGGAAGCGGTAAAGGTTGTGGTTAAAGCGCCGGCTTGAAGTGCGCCATGAACGGCGCCGGCCGCTCCGCCTTCAGCCTGCATTTCAACGACGAGTGGCACGGAACCCCAGATATTGGTTTTGCCTTCGGCCGAGTATTGGTCGGCCCATTCGCCCATGGGCGAAGATGGCGTAATGGGGTAGATGGCAATAACTTCATTGATTCTATGGGCCACACGTGCTGCCGCTTCGTTACCATCAATTGTGATCATCTTTTGTGTCATAATGACTCCTTCTAAAATAAACCGCAGAGACGCAGAGGAAATAAGAAAGAATGAGCTTTGTTTTCATTCATTTCTTGGCATACGAAGCTCATAGCGTCTCTTTCTAAAATGTAAAAAGGGCATGGACAATCATTTTGACCATGTTCCCAACAATTGTTCTACCTGATGGGGCAGCAGGTTAGACATTTCTATCGCGTTTTTGTGGTTGTCCAGGTTTGCTGGCTAGAAAAAGCTGCCGGGTGGGAAGAACGGCAGCCGATTTGCGATGTGATTTGTCTATAAATGTACGGCCGTTTGATCAATGCAGAACAGAGTAAATTGTCAAGACGCCCAGAAATACGGGTGCAGGTAAATAGTTGCAGCCATTGTAGGTCATCCCCGGTTTGTCAGACAGTGACAGATTTCATGTTTGTTGGTGATGAAAGTCATTCAAAGTCAGGGGGGAAGTGTCGGTTTATGGGTGACAAACGTCATTCTTGGTTGTTGGAGGTTGCGAATGGTAAGCGGCGAGTGGCGAAGGACTGACCCGTCCTGAATATTATTGACTCTGTGAGTGAAATCAGTTGACTCGGTGAGTCAGTCAAATGCCGGGGCATAGGGCCAGAAATCCCTGAGAACTGCCCACATAAACCTGTCAGGTTGGGTATAATAGGCATATGCAAAAAAACAGCGCCTTTTTAGCACCATCTGAACAATTCGACTACTGGGGAATTGTTGGTCGATTAGCGGCCAGCTTGTTTCATGAAATCAACAATCCGATGCAAGCCATTCGTGGGGCATTAAGCCTGTCGCTGGAGGAGTTGGACGATCCGGAAGCGCTGCGTGATTATCTGGAATTAAGCTTGCAGGAGTCAGAGAAGGTTGTGCAGTTAATTGAACGGGTGCGGCATATTTATTATTCACCTGAGTCGACAGCAACAACGTTTGATCTTAACTATCTGCTGCGTGAGTGCAGCGCACTATCGCGCAAGTATCTGTCCCGGTTCAGGGTGAATCTGGGGTTTCAGCTTACGGATGAGCCGCTGCCGTTAACGGCCGTTTTCGGTGAACTATCCCTGGCTTTTCTCTGCTTTGTGATGCAAATAACCGATGAAATAGGCGCCAACGGTGGCGGAGAATTGGAGATCTATTCGACAGCCGTTTTGCCATCCTTTGCTCAGGTGCAGTTTACGACTTCATCTATCAGGCTGCCCGCCGATGGGTTTACGCTGTCTCTGTGCAGTGAGATCGTTCAGAAGCATCAAGGCACGATTGCTCAATATCAAAAAGAACAACAAGCTGTCATAGAAATCAGATTACCTCTATCATAATTGTCACGTGGGAGTGTACTGTGACCACAACCCCCCGCCTTCTAATTGTAGATAACGAAGCCAGCATTCGTTTTACGCTGGAACGCGCCTTACGCCGGGAAGGGTATGATCTGGACATGGCCGCCGACGGACAGGAAGCGCTGCAAAAGCTGCTTCGGGAGTCATACGATCTGCTCCTGCTCGACTTGCACATGGGGGATGTGGATGGTTTGCAGGTGTTGAGCATGGCCCGGCGGCAGGATGAAGATGTTATTGTGATTATTTTGACTGGGCACAGCTCGCTGGAAAGTGCGGTCGAAGCACTGCGCCTGGGGGCGTTTGACTATTTGTTTAAGCCGACGATGCCTGATGTCATCCGGCGGCGGGTACGCGAGGGGCTGCGACAGCGCCAGCAGGCATTACAACGCCGCCATATTCAGGCCCAAATTGATTTGCTGAGGCAGTCGCTAGATGAAATGGAACAGGGTGCATCTGTGACGCGCTCCGTAGAAGCAGACGGCCGTTTCCTGCGTAGCGGCCCCCTCACCATTGACCGTCATCACCGGGTGGCCTCGCTGAACGGCCGTCTCCTTGATTTGACCACCACCGAGTTTGATATCCTGGTTTGTTTGGTAAATGCCTCTCCCGAATCACTTATGCCGCGCCAGCTGCTTAAGTGTGCTCTGGGCTACGAAAGCGATGAAATTGAGGCGCGGGACACAGTTAAATGGCATATTCATCACCTGCGCCGCAAAGTCGAGCCGGATCCCCGCCAGCCACATTATATTAAGACAGTGCGCTATAAAGGGTACTTTTGGAGCAGCGAGTAAGAGGCTAGTACTAGAAGATACGGCCGTTTCACAACCTTTCCCAACCTTCGCCAACCTCATCCAACTTTTCCTCTGCTACAGTAGGAGCAGTTATCAGAAGTCCGACATATTACTTAAATTTGGCTTCATATCCGGGAAAATTGGTTAATGAGCAAAAAGCAAATCCTTATAGTAGATGACGAAGAACCCGTCCTCTATGTTTTAAAAAATAGCTTACGCAAACTGGGCAGCGAGTATGAGGTGACCACAGCCACCGATGCCCAAAGCGCCCTGGCACTCCTGCGGCAGCAGCCATTTAACCTGGTTATCACTGATTATCGCATGAGCGGTATGGACGGTTTGCAGTTGATGGAAGCGATACAGGACTTGCGGCCGGAAACGCGAGTCATTTTGATCACGGCTTTTGGCAATGACGCCCTGGAAGCAGAAGCGCGCCGTTTGCAAGCTTATCGTTACCTGACTAAACCCCTGGACATCAGCACGTTTCGCAGTATTGTCAAGGAAGCCTTTGACGGTGAAATTGCCGTCAGCCGACCCGGCATTCTGATCCTTTCTGACAAACGGTACCGACAGGTGATGGCCTCATTACAGGGGCTGCAAGCAGAGGTGGGCGGGCGCTGCATTATTCTCACCGATGCCAATGGGCAAATCATTGCCCGCACCGGAGATTTGGCCGATTTGCACCTGGATGAAATTGCTTCGCTGCTGTGCGGGGGGATGGCCACGCTGCAAGCCGCCGGTCATGCGCTGGATGGTGATGATAGTGCCATCAACCTCTCTTACCGCGAGGGCAAACGAGACATTTTATATTCGGTCAATATTGGGCAGGAACTGCTGTTGGTACTCGTCATTGAAAACAGTCCGTATAGCAGCCGTCTGGGGTCGGTTTGGTACTATGCCCGGCAAACGGCCGTTTCCCTGCGCCAGACAGTGGGTGAAGCGGATTACGCTGCGATGCCCCAAATCTTTGATGATGATGTGAACGAGGCGTTTGATTCGGAATTGGACAAATTGTTTGGCGAAGATGAGGATGACCTGTTTGGCGAGAATGCCGACTTGGCTGGCAGTGCGATGGACAGCCCAACGTTGGTAAGAGAAACGGCCGTAGCGCCCCAAACAAACACCAAATCTGTCAAAAATAACCCTCAGAACACCAAAACCATCAGCCTTGCCGAAGCCACAGCCCAAGGGTTACTCCCCCCAAATTTAATCGAGAAATTTAAGAAGTAGTTACAGACCGTGACTACACGCTTATAAAGGACATTCGTAATGGAACAAAAAACAGTAAAAGAAGCCTACCAATTGCGCTGCGGGGTGGCCATCGCACCAGAGCAAGACAAGGAATTCCAGCGCCTGTTAAGTGAACTGCTTCCCAAAATCCCGGCCCGCTTCATATTACTGGTCGATGTGGCCGGACAAGTCGTCGCCGCCAAAGGCGATCATGAAAAGGTCAACCTGGTCATGCTGGGATCGCTTGTGGCCGGAGATTTGGCGGCCAGCCAGGAAATTGCCCGATTAACCGGCGAGTATCAAGATTACCAAATTATCCTGCGCGAAGGCCAGACAAGCCATACCTTCATCTCCGAGGCAGGCAATCACCTGGTCCTGTTAGTACAAGTTAACAATGACGTTCCATTAGGATGGGCACGTATGCTCATTCAACATACGGTAAAACAACTGGCCGAAATCATGGCTGCGGCTGAACCTGTAGCGGAAACATTCCGGCTGGAACTGGATGATGAAGACGGCGATGATTTGTCCGACTTGTTCAGCGACGCACTCGATGATATGTGGGTGGAGTAAAATCATGCGTATTAACTGGCAACTGCGTGTACTCAACTTAAAAATCGTTTATTATGGCCCTGCCTTAAGCGGCAAGACGACCAATCTGGAGCAAATCCACAAATCGGTTGACCCGCAGCGGCGCAGTGACCTGGTTTCGCTAAAAACCCATGAAGACCGCACCCTGTATTTCGATTTTTTGCAGCTTGAATTGGGGAAAATCTCGGGATTAACGCCGCAAATTCAACTGTACACAGTACCTGGCCAGGCGTATTACGAAGCCAGCCGCCGCATTGTGCTGCGCGGCGCCGATGGCGTGGTATTTGTAGTCGACTCTAACAGGAATCGGATGCGGGCCAATGTAAAAGCCTGGCGCAACATGCTCGAACATTTGAAATCTTTTGGTTTGTTGACTCCACACTTTCCAATTGTTGTACAATATAATAAGCGGGATTTGCCTGGGGCCGTTCCTCCATCCATCATAGCCAATTTGTTGCAGCTCAATGGACATCCCACTTACGAAGCCGTCGCGGTAAACGGGGAAGGGGTTCTACCTACGCTAAAGGCCATTACCCGGTCTGTAGTGACCTCTGTAAAACAGGAGCTTGTCGTACATAACTGACCACGCACTTGTAACTCGCAAATATGAAAGAGGTAAATTTATGACTAAATCAACCCATGAATCAAATTCAAAATCGGGGTCGGCAAAATTGAGCGAACTCCTGGCAGAGATGAATGAACACGGCCAATTTTCGATTTCTGTCCTGACCGATCAGCATGGTTTTCCTATCGCGGCGGCAGCGCAGCCGGGTGAGGATGCTGAAACGCAGTCGGCGGTTGTGGCTTTGGTGCAGAAAACGGCCGTTCAAGCGCACAATCAATTAGGCATGGCCCAAACAGACGAGATTTCACTCTTTGATGCAGACGGGCAGCGGCTGGTATGCCGCCCCTTCAATGCCAAAGGGTTCGACATGATTTTGGCCGTGCGCATACCTGACAGAAACCAAAGTTACCGCCGCCTGACCAATCAAATGATAACGGCCGTTCGTCACATCTGGAAACTGTAAATAGCGAAGGGAGTCGCAAAAATGGCGTTACAAGGAAATTTACGGGACATGTCCGTCGCTGACTTGATCCAACAATATGGACAAGATCAGAAAACGGCCGAACTAAGCATTACACATGACAATCAACAAGCAACCCTCTTTTTCAAAGGGGGTACAGTAGCCCATGCTGTTCTGGGAAATACCCAGGGCGAGGAGGTGATATATCGAATATTACAATGGGAAACAGGTGAATTCAGCCTGGAAACAGGTATCGAACCGCCAACGACCTCCATACAGCGCAGTTGGTCGGGTTTATTATTAGAAGGCGCGCGCCGCCTGGATGAAGAAAGTTACACAAAAGAATCAGAAATAACTGTAAAGGAGTTACAACCAATGGCAACAAAAAGAAAAAGCGATATGTTGGCAGATGTTTTAGCCAGTCTGTTACGAGACTCGGCCGACATTGTAGGGGCCGGCGTTGTCGGCACGGATGGTTTGGTTTATTCAGCCAACGTTCCATTTAAAGATATGGAAGAAGATATGGTTGGCGCCGCCGCTGCCGCCGCGTTTGGCTTAAGCAAACGCAGCGCCGCACAGCTTAAACGAGGCAACTTTACCCGTACCCTTATCCAGGGGGATGAAGGCAATATCATTATTGTCAACCTCAATCCGGAAACCCTCCTGGTGGCCCTGACACCTGACGCTGTTAACCTGGGTATGGCGTTCGCCGAAGTACGCGATGCCGCTTCACAGTTACAGGACATATTGTAATAAATCACCAGGAAATCGTTCTTGATTAGTTTTAAGTACATCATTAACGAATCCTGCACAAGGAGTGGATAAAATGGCAACTGATGATGAAAAAAAGAGAAATCAATATCGTTTGATGAGCATGGCTCTCACCGGTTTATCTACCGGGGTTTGGAACACATTAGGCGACTCGGCCTTTGCGTTTAGTGGGCTAATGGGCAAACAAATTCTAAATGTTATGGAAAATGAGATGGGCCTAGAGATTGCCGGCGAATCACCCGAAGATGTGATAGCCGAAATCGGCCGTATCTTTGTCGATGAGTTTGGTTTTGCCGCTCAAATTACAGTCGAAAATGATGCCGACAACCATTTCGAGGTAAAAGTTCACAACTGCATTAACCGTAAATATACCGATGAATTGCTGGCCGCCGGCGTTGAGAAACCGTTTATTTGCCCTATCCTGAATGCCAGTCAGGCTGCTTTGCGACGCATGGGCTACAAAATGCGCGAAAACGTTGACAAATGGGTAGAAGGTAACGGCTCCATCATTACTTTTGATAGCATTTAGCATTGACGAGTATATGGCAGTCATTTCTATAAATGACTGCCATTTTTCATTCTCATTTTTCATTCTCATGAAAGACCCCATTATCTTTCGACGTTTGGATACCCTGACATTTTCTGAAGCCAGCTATTGGAAAGACTTGTTGTATCGTACGGTAAAAATTGGCACAGAAGTGGAAGTAGCGCCGCCTAAAGGTCCGCGCCGCACTCATTTTATGGAGGATGTATGGGCAGCGCTGCAGCCTTCGGGCAGCCTGGAACAGTTGGGCGCAAATGGGGTGTTGGATATACAAAAGGAACACTGTGGGATTGAGGTTCGGATTATTGGCCGCCACCCCTATTTTCGAGCGCTGCAGCAGCAGTATTCGCAAATTATGACAACGCTGCACCAACTCGGCGGGCGTCCACGAGCCACGTGTGGCTTACATTTTCACTTATTAACGCCCGGTTTGGGTGAGCCTGTGCCGGAGATTATTCTGGCAAATTTGTGGAATCTGGTCCGCCGTTATGCGCCGGAGCTGCGATTTATGACAAGCTCTGGTTCAAAACGAGAGGCGTTGTGCCGCCGGCGCAATCACAACAGCCATTTGGAAATGGTGAAGCATTCGCCTGGTGCTATGCGGATGGTGGAGATTCAGCAAGCTTTGCATGAGAGTTTTGTGGTTCCAGAGCATCAAAACTTTTTGAATTTGGAACATGCGGGATTCCCGGAGCCAAATCTGGTCTGGCCGTTTCATTTGGAGTTTCGTTTTCCTGACGCGGACATTGCGCCGACTTCGGTGACGGCGAAGACGTTTTTGTTTATGGCGATGTTGTTGAAGGCGGTGGATTTGAGCCAGTATGGGGTGATTCACGTGGGCAAGATTCAACCCTGGCGGCGTAAGATTGAGCTGTTGCATATGCTCAGTAACAATGATGGGGCGTTGGCGGCGAGTGATACAACGGCCGTTTCCGATGACATCATCGAAGAACTGCGCCAGGGAACCTATGAACTGCTGGATTTATTAGCGCCCACTTTTGATCGTTTCGACGGCAATCCATCATTAGACGTGCTGTTGGCCCTGGCTGAACGCCCGATTTCCTTGCTGCGCTGCGCCGGATACGACTGGATGCAAATTGAGGCCATGCTGGCCGAACGGGCTGCCCTGGACGATGTAGGATTGGACAAAACGGACCGGCATCTGATGCAGCGCATTGAATTGGGCGAGTGGACCAGGCAGACTTCAGCGGAAACCTGGCAGTGGTACGCTGCCCGTGAACTATTTTTGACGCCGCAAGACCTGGAACGGCGGTTGGACAAACTGCAAAAATTGCGCGGTCTGCGCTGGGACACCCGGCAAGGAACGATGGTTTTTACAAGCTAATAGAGCTTTTCAGTTTAAGATTGGACCATTTTTGATCGAGTGGTAGTAGTAGTCAGTAAAGAAAATGGTCCAATCTCTATTTGAATTATGTATAAGGATGATATTTTGTGTGTGGAATTGCCGCAGTTTTACTTCAACCTCAAGAACGCCCCCCGGAATTTTGGCAGGCGATTCGCCAGAATTTTACGCAAAATCTCTTGTTTAATGAAAAACGAGGTCAGGAGGCAACGGGTTTGGCTGTCTTGCAGGTCGACGGACAGGTTCAGGTTGCCAAGCTGCCTCTTCCGGCGAGTGAGTTTGTGAAAACGGCCGTTTACCACAACATATTGGCCGCCATCGGTCCCCAAACAACCCTTGTGTTGGGGCACACACGGCTGCCCACCAAAGGCACGCCGGCCTTTCATGGGAATAATCATCCGATTCAGGTGGGGACGGTGTTAGGGGTGCATAACGGCCGTATCTACAACGACGAAGCCCTTTTTGCCCAATGCAACTGCCCGCGCCAGGCCCAGGTGGACAGCGAAATCATTTTCCAATTATTGGCACCTCATTCACTGGCGCAAGACAATTATCTACAAACAGTTCATCCCGCTCTACAACAATTAAAGGGCGAATTCACCTTTCTGGCCGGTGACAGCCGGTCCGCAAACCGGCTCCTGGTTGTCAAACACCGCAACCCGCTGTCCATCCATTATCATCCCCTTTGGCAAGCCCTTATTTTTTCATCCCGTTACGTTTTTTTGCGCAAAACATTTGGCCGTGCAGTACTAACCGAAGAGTTACCGCGTGATCGCCTCATGCTGTATGACAGCTATAGGCTAAAGCAATCAAAACACAATCCCGTTATAGCGCTGCCTTTAGCTGAAAATGAGGAAAGTCATGGATAGAGAAACCATCCTGATTATAGACGACAGCATTGAATTACAACAAGTACTGACAGATTTTATGTTAAGCCCTTTGGGTTATAACATTCTCCGTGCCTTGGACGGCAAGGTCGGTCTGGACATGGTTGCAAAACATGCGCCAGATTTAATCATGCTAGATATGAACATGCCCCGCATGAACGGATTAGCAGTGCTTGAAGCATTACACCAGGCCGGTAATAAAACGCCCGTCATTTTTATGACCGTTCATGGGTCTGAACAACTGGCAACTGAAACCTTTCGCCTGGGCGTGCGTGATTATCTGGTCAAACCTTTTTCCATCGAAACAGCGCGCAATGCCGTTGATCGGGCCTTACAAGAAAGCCGGCTGGAACGGGAAAAAGAAATCCTGTCTCGGAATTTACTGGCCGCAGAAACAGTTCGTCAAACGGTAACGACATTATCTCATCATCTTAATAATCAACTGATGGTTGCCAGCGGCACCTTGCTGCTGTTGCAAGAAGCCTTGGAACAGGAAACTCGTCTTTCTGATCGTGACAACCTGCTGAAAATGGTACACAATAGTGTATGCAGCATGACGAAAATAGAACGAGTTCTTAAAACATTGCAGAAGCTCAACAAGATAGAGCCTACTGCATACCATGATCAGCTGCAAATGATTGACATCGAGTCAATTTTGCAACAGCCGCCGTCAGAAAAAGAAGCAAGGGGAATTCATGGATGTTGAATTGACCGAGCTGCTCCAAAAAAACGGGTATTGTAAAGCCATCCTGAATGGGCTTGGTGATCAGGTGTTGGTCATCAACCGCGATTATATGGTTGCCGATGTTAATGAACCGATGCTGCACCAAACAGGATATGCTCGTGATCAGGTCGTTGGTCTTTATTGTTATCAGGTTAACCATCAGCTGGAGTCTCCTTGTTGGACACATAAGGATCACCCCTGTCCGGCCCAAAATATTTGGCAAACACGCCGTCCGTCGCAGGCGGTACACGTCCATTATGATGTTGATGGCAAGCCGATTTATGTGCAAATCACCACATCTCCCCTTCTAAATGATAACAATGAAGTGATAGGATTCGTAGAGACTGGTCGCAATGTCACGGCCGAAAAACAATTAGAAACGGAGTTGAGTGCTGTTCATAAACTGGGTCATGAACTGACATTACTCCGCGACGAAGCAATGATTGTTGAGCGGGTGTTGAAAACGGCCGTTGCCCTGCTCCAGTTGGAAATTGTTGATCTGGCCCTGGTTGATGAAGCCACAAACGAATTGACCCATTATCACACGCTTGAAAATGGTAATTTGGAAACCTATGAAGCTCATTGGCTATTGGACAGTGAACAGAGCATCTGGGCCGCCGTTGCCCAGAGCGGGCAAGCATTAAACCTGTCTGACGCCAGTCAAGACTCCCAACTCCATTCCGACGACATCATGACTCATTCCGTGTTATGTGTCCCCTTAAAAGTCGGGCAGCGGGTGATTGGCGTGTTAAATGCCGAGAGCAGTGAATACAATCACTTTTCCGCCGCCGGTGAACGGCTTTTACAAACGCTGGCCGACCAGGCCGCTATTGCTGTGGAAAATGCGCGTCTATATATCACCCTGCAAAAGCAGTTTCAGGATTTAAAAAAAGCTCAGGCCCAGTTATCGCAGAGTGAAAAACTGGCTGCTATTGGTGAATTAATAGCCGGTGTGGCCCATGAACTTAATAACCCTTTGGCTTCCATCACACTTTATTCTCAACTGCTGCACCGTAAAGGGGTGAACGAAGAAATTCTGAAGGATGTGCAGGTTATTGCTGCGCAAGCGCAGCGGGCCAGTAACATAGTCCGCTCCTTGTTGGATTTTGCCCGCCAACATCCACCAGAGCGAAAGTTGGTGCAGGTGAATAATGTTCTCCAAAGCGCGTTCGATCTGTTAGCCTATGAATTACGTGTGCATAATGTTGAATGTGTAATCCGGCTTGATCCTGATTTGCCGCTAACCCTGGCTGATCCCCATCAATTACAGCAAGTTTTTGTTAACCTTATCAATAATGCCCTCCAGGCTATGAGTGCTGCACGTGGGAGGGGGCGTATAACGGCCGTTACCCAAACAAGCCCGTCCATTTACCCTGGCCATACAACCCAAGAAAACATGATCCGGATCATTATCCAAGATGATGGGCCTGGCATTCTCCCGGCCATACAACAACGCATATTTGACCCCTTCTTTACGACAAAAGCAGTAGGCGAAGGTACCGGTTTGGGATTATCTGTTTGTCATGGCATCATCAGCGAGCATAAGGGAAACATTTGGCTAAACAGCCAGGCAGACCAGGGAACAACCTTTTACATAGAGCTGCCCAATATTGTCCCCGATAACGTGCAGATGGATGTACCAGTCTCGTTTCATCCGGAAACCAGAGATACAGGCAGAATTCGTATCTTAGTCATTGATGATGAAGACAGTGTGCGGCAAATATTAAACCGGGCATTACAACGAGACGGTTATCAGGTAGATGCAGTAGCAAATGGTGAAACCGGATTGGATTGCTTGTCCAGCAAACTGTACGATTTGATTTTATGCGATATTCGTATGCCTAAATTGGACGGTCCCGACTTTTATTGCCAGGTACGGGACAAATATCCCCATCTGGCACAAAGGATCATATTTATGACGGGTGACACACTCAGTCCGTCTACCAGGCTTTTCCTGAACGATGTAAATCCTCCGTATCTGAACAAACCATTTGAGCTACACGTTCTGGAACACATTTTGCAACAAACTTTGAACTGTCAAAACAACAGCAACAATAATTGACTCCATGACAATGCCAACACAGTAAGGAATCGTTTACAAATAACTTTTCAAAAAGAAAACGATTCCTCTCGAGACCACCAAAAACCGGGGGCTAAACAGCCAGGGGTAGATTTTCTACCGTTTGTGCCATCGCCGGATACCAATCACAGAATACGTCACGCAATTCTCCATTGAGGGTCTTTGTTCGCGCTTGGAGGAGAAAGTGTGCTCCGCGCTTCGTCCAGCGCATCTGCTGTTTCTTGACCATACGCTTATTCACCACCCAGTTAATCGTCGATTCGACAAACTCCTTTATGGTTCGCAGCAATTTACGTGCTATGGCATTTTCATCCTCGAATATCTCCAGTTGCCCTTCAATCAAGTCTAGCATCTCCAATGCTCGGAAGACATTGCCATGCCAGAGATACCACTTGGCACTTTCCAGATCTTTCAATATGGTGTCCAGTTCAGGATCCGATGGCAATCCTTTAGTCGTGTTCTTCATCACCGTCAACCGCATCGTGATATGGAACCAGTCCAGCACATGCTCCGACCAGGGGCTGAGATAGAATTGCAGGTCACGGACGGTATCGCCACCGGGTCTGCGAACAAGTTGTCAGTGAAAAATAAGGTGAAGCCTCCGCCATGATCCGATAGGATCGTGGTCACAACACC
>JBNKZT010000140.1:0-14439 GCA_050301775.1 Promineifilaceae bacterium (SeqCode) | reverse complement strand
TCTACGAGTGGGAATACGCCAAACAAATGCTTTACACCCAGCTTTTGCGGGAAACCCTCAACCATGTCTTGAGTGACGTAAAAAGCCTCAGCGAAGCCGCCGACCGGCTGGCTCAGGAAGAGGACGTCTTTTTCTCCGAAAACTTTTTGCTCCCCCGCCCTCTCTTGACCGCGCTCATGTCCGACGAGCCGGTCGTCCTCCTGATTGACGAAATTGACCGCGCCGACGTGGAATTTGAAGCCTTCCTGCTGGAAGTGCTGTCCGATTTCCAGGTCAGCGTCCCTGAACTGGGCACGATTCACGCCAAGCACCAGCCGATGGTTTTGCTGACCAGCAACAACACCCGCGAACTCAGCGAGGCGCTCAAGCGGCGCTGCCTTTACCTCTACGTCGATTATCCCACCCATGACGCCGAACTGGACATTGTGCGGCTGAAAGTGCCCGATTTGCGGCCGGAACTGGCCCAGCAGGCGGTGGCCATCGTCCACCAATTACGCAACATGGATTTACGCAAAGTGCCCAGCATCAGCGAAACCCTTGACTGGGCGCGGGCACTGGTCACGCTCAATGCCAAAGAGATCGATGAAAAGACATTGAGCAACACGCTCACCGTCCTGCTCAAGTACGAGGCGGATGTGGCTAAAGCCAAACGCATGATGGGCAACGGCGGCAGCAGTCGAGGTTACCAACGGTAACTTTCCCGGAAACTTTGGGATTTCCGGGAAAGTCAGGAGACACCTATGGACGATAGAATCGTTGAATTTGTCCGGGGATTGCGGGCCGCCGGGGTGCGCGTTTCCCTGGCCGAGTCGGTGGACGCGATGCACGCCGTTCAGACGTTGGGCATCAGCGACAAAAAGATATTCCAGGAGTCACTGCGGGCCACCTTGATCAAAGAGTCGGATGACTTTGCCACTTTCAATGAGCTGTTTCCGCTCTACTTTGGCAGCGGCGGCCCACCCATGCAAAATGCGATGGACGACTTAAACCCGGACGAGCAGGAAATGCTCAAAATGGCGCTGTCGGCGATGAGCGGCCGTTTACAACAGTTGATGGATTGGCTGACCAGCGGCGAAGGGCCGACCAAAGAGGAACTGGAAGAACTGGCCCGCCGCGCCGGCGTTGAATGGGCCGACAGCCAGCAAGAAGGGCGCTGGGTGTCGCGGCGCATGTTGCAGCAAATGGGCTTCGCGCATCTGGAAGAGCAGCTTCAGCAGTTGGTAGAAATGCTGCAAAAGATGGGGATGAGCCAGGAAGCCATCGAAAAATTATTGGGAGTAGTCGAGGCTAACAAGGAAGCATTGGCCGAACAGGCGGCGCGGCAGGTGGGCTTGCAAATCGCCCAGCAGCGGGCCAACCGGCCCGACGATTTGTACGGATCCGACCTGATGCACAAATCGTTTGATTCACTGTCGGCCAACGAAACGGAGATTTTGCGCCAGGAGATCCAGCGACTGGTGACGCAGCTGCGCAGCCGGGCGGCCCTGCGGCGCAAACGCGGGCAGCGCGGCAAATTCGATTCCAAAGCCACGATTCGGGCCAACCAGCGCTATGGCGGCGTGCCCATGGAAATCAAGTACAAAACCCGTAAAACGAAACCGAGCCTGGTGCTGTTGTGTGATGTTTCGCGTTCCACGGAGAATGTGGTGGAGTTTATGCTGCGGCTGACGCATGAAATGCATGACCAGGTGTCGAAGATGAAGAGTTTTGCGTATTATGATCGCCTGGTGGAAATTCCAGCGGAAGTGAAGGATGCTTTGCGTCATAATCAGCCGGAGGAAGCGTTTGGGGTTATTCGCCAACTGCTGCCGTACCGGCCGTATGGCACGGACCTGGGTGGCAGCCTGGAAATGTTTACGGAAAAGCATCTGAGTGCCGTGAACGGCCGTACCACCGTAATCGTTCTGGGGGACGGCCGTAATAATTACAGCTCACCACGCACCGATCTTGTCAAAGCACTCCAGCGCCGCGCCAAAAAACTCATCTGGTTCAACCCGGAACACCAGCAGCAGTGGGGCACGGGTGACAGCGATATGCTGGAATATGCCCCGCTTTGTGATGCGGTATTTGTGGTGCGTAATCTGGCCCAACTGGCCGCCGCCGTGGACAAGATGCTGGCCGGTGGTTGAGCGAGATTGGCTTGTTTCGGGAATTGGTATTCCCGAAACATCACACAAAAGACGCGCAGAACACAGAGAAAAAGAAGAGAATCTCCATGTTCTATGTGGTTATCTACAAATCTTTATGCAAAGTGAAGGATGAAGGCTGACAGGGCAGGTCTATTTGGCGGTCGATGGTGAATCCCAGCCGTTGGTAGAGGTGTAGGGCACGGCCGTTATTCACCGACACGCCAATTTCCAGACTGGTGAGATTGAGGTGGCAGGCAATGGCCGTTAACACATCAATCAGCGCCGTACCAATTCCCTCATCGCGTCGGGCGGGAACCACAAACAAGTTTGCCAGTTCGCTGCCGTGCGGGTAAATGACAAGCTGCCCGCTGCCTACAATTTGCTCCGCTTCATGACAAACAACGAGCCAATAGCAACGGCCGTTCCTTTGCCAGCCCATCATCTTCTCAAAATGGTCGCGGAATTGGGGAAAGAGTTTATCGGCGTGGCAGGTGGTGTGTAACGGTCGTAAATCATCAGCCACTGCCAAACGAAACGTCATATCCGGTAATGCATCGGACGGTGGAATAAAAAGTTGTGCTGGTAATGGTTCCATAAAGAATCTTGCGTCATTTCTCCAAAATAGAATAATCTAATTGTACGACATCTCCATTTCCCCTTCACGTCCCCTTCACGCTGATTTTACGGCTCGCATACGGACGTTTGCCAGCCGGTAACGTATGCTACAAGTAGCTCCAAAATGACTTGGGAAGTAAGGAATAACCTCAATGGTGGATGTGAATATCAGTCCCACACCGCAGTTTCATGAACATCTTTGGCAAGAATTGGCAGAAGGGTTCATTACGCTGGATGCCGGCGGCATGGTAACGGCCGCCAACGAAGCGGCCGAAATGCTGGCAGGCGCTGCCCCGGGCGGGCTGGTTGGGGGCACTTTCCATGATTTTTGGCCGCAGTCGCTGCCATCCCCGTTTGAATTGGTTATTCAGAACCGCCTCACCCATAAAACGAGCCTGACTCAGCCGGATGGCAGCCAGATTCCGGTTAATTTGACCCTTTTTCCCCTCAATGCCGCTGGCGCAGGCCAATTGCTGGTGGCTGTCAGCAGCCCCCACACCGTTGAGCGATTTAACGATGCCCTGACGCATACCCAGCGGCTGGCCGGCGTCGGCATTTTGACGGCTGGCGTGGCCCATGAATTGGTGACGCCCATCAGTATCATTACCAATACGTGCAGCAACGTGCAGGCCGAAATTGAAGATGGCACGCTAGAGAGTGCTAATTTAGCCCGCTACATTGAAATGGTGGAGAACAGCATCTGGCGCTGTGCCCGTATCGTTGGCGTCTTGCGTGATTATACGTTTGACGAATCGCAGCATATGGCGGTGACTGAACTCGGGACCATTGTTGAAGATGCGATGGTACTGCTGCGCCATCAATTCCGCAGTGAATTTCACATTGAGTTTGAAATGGATTTGGCCAGTTCGCTAAAATCGATTGTGTGTGATCACAATCGTATGACGCAGGTATTGATTAATTTATTGATCAATGCCCGCGATGCAATGCCCAGTGGCGGCACGATTCAAATTAAGACCTGGGCAGTTCAACCGGACAATCAACCTCATCTGCTGCCGCCGGATGCGCTTTCAAATGGGAAAACGGCTGCCGATGCAATCGCCGATGCCTATGCAATTTCGGTGAGCGACACGGGGCAAGGGATTGACCCGGCCATCAAAGATAAAATTTTTGACCCGTTCTTTACGACCAAGCCCAATGGCAAGGGGACGGGTCTGGGATTATTCCTGGCCAAGCAGATAGTGACTCACCATAACGGCCGTATCTGGGCCGATAACAATCCCGATGGCGGCGCAACCTTCACCGTTGTTCTCCCCCGCAAACAGTAAAAATCAATGATTAATGATTCATAGATTTACGATTGGGCTGCGCTCAATCGTAAATCGTAAATCTTCAATCATTAATCCTCAATCTTCCCCTCTGCCAACTGCAAAAAGTATTGGTGAAACCGAGTATCCCCGGTGAGTTCGGGGTGGAAGGATGTGACCAGCCATTGACCTTGCTGCGCGGCAACGGCCGTGCCATCCGCCAATTTCGCAATCACGTTCGTATCCCCTTTTGCCTCAACCAGTTTCGGTGCCCGAATAAAAACAGCCGGGAACGGCGCTGACTGGCCATTTTCAAACACGGTGACATCCAAATCGGCTTCAAAACTGTCCACCTGGCGGCCAAAGGCGTTGCGATCGACCAGAATGTCCATGATAGCCAGAAGAGGCTGCCCGTGCTGGGAACGGCCGTCACCAATCTCCTTGGCCATAAAAATCATCCCGGCACACGTGCCCCAGACAGCCTTTTTCGCCGCAAACCGGCGCAGCGGCTCCATCAAATCATACATCACCGCCAGCTTGCCAATCGTCGTACTTTCCCCACCAGGAATGATGAGGCCGTCCAGCCCGTTCAAATCAGCCGGCAGCCGCACTTCCACTGCCTCCACGCCCAATCCGCGCAGCATCTTGATATGTTCAATAAACGCGCCTTGCAGCGCCAGAACGCCGATCTTCATACTTGCTCCAGTGTCAGATGAACGGGTGAAGGGGTGCTGGGGTGAAAGAGTGAGCGATTTTTCACCCCGTCACCCGCTCACCCCTTCACCCCTGCAAGACTACCAGCCCCGCGTTGCCAACTGTTCACTTTCCGGCAGGCTGCTGACGTTGATGCCCACCATCGGCTCGCCCAGATTTTCGCTGACTTTGGCCAGGATGTCCGGGTTGTTGAAATGGGTGGTAGCCTGGACAATCGCTTTGGCCCGTTCGGCCGGATTGCCGCTCTTGAAGATGCCAGAGCCGACAAACACACCATCAACGCCAATTTGCATCATCAGCGCCGCATCGGCCGGGGTGGCAATGCCGCCGGCAGCAAAGTTAACGACCGGCAGGCGGCCCAGTTCTTTGGTTTCTTTCACCAGCGCGAAGGGGGCGCCGATGTTTTTGGCGTAGGCCATCAGCTCTTCATCAGGCATAAGCTGCAAGCGGCGGATTTCGCCCAGGACGGTGCGGGCGTGGCGGACAGCTTCGACGACATCACCGGTGCCGGCTTCACCCTTGGTGCGGATCATGGCCGCGCCTTCACCGATGCGGCGCAGTGCTTCGCCCAGGTTGCGGCAGCCGCAGACGAATGGGATTTTGAAGTTGTGCTTGTTGATGTGGTGTTCCTCATCGGCCGGCGTTAGCACTTCGCTTTCGTCTACATAATCGACGCCGATGGCCTGCAAAATCTGGGCTTCGACGAAGTGGCCGATGCGCGCTTTGGCCATAACCGGAATGCTGACGGATGCGATGATTTCTTTGATCATGCCCGGATCAGACATGCGGGCCACGCCGCCATCTTGGCGAATGTCGGCCGGGACGCGTTCCAGGGCCATAACGGCGCAAGCGCCAGCTTCTTCGGCGATGATGGCTTGTTCCGGGGTGACAACGTCCATAATGACGCCGCCTTTTAACATTTGGGCTAAACCGGCTTTGACTTTGAAACTGCCGACTTCGCCTTGTCCATTGTTGCTCATGTTGAACCTCCGATTCGTAAAACGAGATGCGTAAAACGTAAAATTTGATTGCTTATCTACTTATGATTGTAGTGGGGGGCGTGGGAGATGACAAGGGGATTGGCTCTATGAATAGCTTGTAAAATTTAGGTGTTATAAGGCCGATTTGAAATAGGGTTACGGCCGTTTCTCCAGTACCAGCAAATGTGACAAGCCTAATACAGAAAAAGGCGTCTTTTCCATGGCATACAGCGTTTTCTTGATAGTTTTGCCGATGTGGGGCAGCCGGTACTCGATGTTGTCGTAGCCGCCAAAGATACGGCCGTGATAAACAGTTTTGACAGGCAGGCCAGCAAACAGGCGCAGCAGCCCGCGTTTGGTGTAGGCTCGCACGTGGGGGGCCAGCCGGTTGCGCAGCGGATCAGGCAGGTAGTTGACCAACGGGATGTTGCCGAACTTGTACTGGCCGCGCCAATAAATGCCGTGCTGCTCTACCGGATACCAGCGGTTGGGGCAGAAGATGAGGATACGGCCGTTCGACTTCACTACCCGCACCATCTCCGCCGCATATGCTCCATCATCCTGCACATGCTCAATCACTTCATTACTGAATATGAAATCGAAACTATTGTCGGCAAAAGGAAGATGTTCCCCCACCCCCTGAGTAATTCCGGCTGCTGTGGCAAGCGCTTTGACAGCCCGATCCGGTTCAATTTCCAGGCCAAAACGCTGCTGGCTGAACGGGGCAAACTGTTCCAAATATTGCCCCAGGCCGCAGCCATTGTCCAAAATGACCTTGCCCTCCAAATCTACCCACTGCCGGATCATCACCAGCCGCCGTTCCTGGCCAGAACGCCAGACGTAACCCGGTTCGCCGCGCAGAGCTGCTTTGTCAGAATAAGTCACGATGGTTTGATCTCCCAGATTTGGAGCAGTTGACCTGGCGTTACCATAATTACAAGACAATTAATCATTAAGGTCAACCGATGTTTTGCATGATGATCGAAATCACAATCAAAAAAATGACGAGTCCCAACACCTGGAAGAACAAGTGCCTCACGCTGTTACCAGCTAATCCAGCCCCCACAACAATGCCTGCAAGGCTTAATTCGATTGTTTGCCCCATAAACCAACCAAGCAGCAAAATGGGTGATGCGGTGGTAATGGAGTAGAGGCCCAAAACCAGCGCACCCCAGGCCAGACCACCCAATTGTGCGCCAAAGATGGCCCCTTGCCGCCATCCTTTACGTCCTAATTTGACCATCAGCCAAACCAGCAAGATTGCCAGTAATAGAAACGAGGCGTATCCAATAGGGATCAAAGCAAACGCCCGTTCAGGAGGGAGAAGAAATGGGCTTGAACGGGCATAAAGCGGTGCAAGAAGGCCGGCATGTAGGAAAAAATCCACGCCGATCATGGAAAACCAGGCTAACAAGGTCAGTTTTACGAGGAACGAAAGTTGGAATCGAGGGTCTGATTTTTCCATTGCGCGTTTACCGAACAACAATTATTGATTTGTAAGTTCGTCGAGTTTGCGGCGTACTTCCTGAATGTCTTTCCACATTAACGATTTGGGACTGCCAGGAGTGCGGCTGGGGTTGCGCAGCAGGTAGGCGGGGTGGAAAATGGGCATGGCTTGACGGCCGTTCCAATCAAACCATTGGCCGCGCAGTTTGGTGATGCCGGTTTGTCCCAGAATCGATTGGGTGGCTACATTGCCCGTCAGCAGCATGATGGACGGGTCCACTAACCGGATAATTTCCAACAGGTACGGTTTGTAGTAGTCAATTTCATCATTGGTCGGCTTGCGGAAATTTTTGCCGGCTTCCCCTGGCGGCATACGGAAGACGGAGTTGCTGATGAAGACATCTTTTTCCGGGTCCAGTTTTGCCGCACCCAAAATCTGATCCAGAAGCTGCCCGGAACGGCCGACAAATGGTTTGCCCAACTCGTTTTCACGCGGACCGGGCGCTTCGCCGATGATCATCAGCTTTGCTTGAGGATTGCCGCGGCAAATGACCATGTTGGTCCCGGCCGGATACAGCGGGTCGTCGGTCATCTTCATCATGGCGTCGATGAGTTCGTCTAATGAGGCGTAATAATGTGGTTTATCTTCAAATAAGCCAAATTGCATAGTTCCATCTCCTTGACTGATGCCGCCATTTTACCGTAACTGGCTAGAACATAAAAACGGCCGTAAAGGCCGTTTCTCGTTCGGTATTTGACTGACAGAAATATCAACCGCTTTGCTGCACCGGCAAAATCAGATGGAAGGTACTGCCGGGACAGGTCTGCTCATCATGGCCAGGACTTTCGACCCAGATACGGCCGTTATGCGCCCCGATAATTCCCCTGGCAATCGCCAACCCCAGCCCGGAACCGCCGCCCTTGAACGTTGTTTTGCCCGACGAATGCAGCATCACTTCCCCGGTTTGGTAAAACTTCTCAAAAATTAATTCTTGCACGTCCGGGGCAATCCCCACCCCTTCATCGGCAATGGAGATTTTTACTGCCGGTGACTGATCTGGCTCGGTTAACGGCCGTCCCTCAATCTGGATTCGGCCGCCGTCGGGTGTGTATTTGACGGCATTGATGATGAGGTGATAGAAAACCTTCTCCAGAGCGCCAGAATCTGCTTCAATTTCTGGCAAATCGCGCATTGTGGCGATGTCCAGCGTTAAATTCCGCTGATCCAGCGCGGCGCGGAACCTCTGAGCCACCATGCGAATGAGAACCGGCAGGTTCAACGGCGCTAATTGCAGCGCCAAAGATTGGCTGTCGATTTTGGCCACATCCAGCATTGCTTCCACTACTTCTTCCATGCGGTTCGCGCCGTTTTGGATACCATTGACCCGTTTGAGCAGCTCTTGGTCTGCTTGAATCGTCTCATCGACCAGCAAAATTTGGTTGTGGATATTGAGAATGGTCAGCGGTGTGCGCAGTTCGTGCGAGGCGATGGTGATGAAATCGCTTTTTGTTTGATCCATGCGTTCCAATTGGGCATAAGCCTGGCGCAGTTCCTGAGTGCGTTCCTGCACTTTTTGTTCCAACTGGCGGTTGAACTGCTGCGTTTCCTGGTAAAGTCGTTCGTTTTCAATGCGCAGGATTTCCACCCGGCGATAGGTTCGAGTTTGCATGATTTGGGCGATGCCGCCGGTCGCGGCGGCGGCCAGGACGACTACGCCGTAAAAGACCCATTCGTCGCCCGGCATGACCAATGCCCCAATAAGCCAGCCGATGAGGGTAACGGCCGTCATCATCAAAAACCGGTTCATCGGGAACAAAACCATCCCCATGCCAACCAGGAAAAATGCCAGATTAGACGTTTGTTTGGCATCGGCCGTGAAATAGAGGCGCAGCAACATGCTGAATAAAACCAGCCCCATCGTGATCACATACAGCCAATCCGACCATTCCTGCAGCACGTTACCCCGCACGACGGCCTGGCGCAGGCCAAAAATAACGGCCGTACTCAGCAGCGCAATGACGATCATGATTGGGTATCGGTTTTCGTGCAGCAAAGTGCCTTGCAGCAGGGCATAGAGGAGGAACAAACCCATCAAACTAGAACTGACGAACGGGAAGTTTTGTATCTGTGTACACTCGAAGGCAGATTTGATTTGTGCTTCTGAAATACCGGATTGTTCGGCCGGCTCCAATTGAAATCGGGCAATGAGATTTTTCATTTTGTTTACTACATGATGGTAATCTTTGTCAGCTAATTCAGATTGTATGTGATGTAGGGTAAAACGCAAAAACAATTGGGGCGCGGCTGGCCGACGAAACGAATGAGTTCATGATGTTGGTTCCTGTTGGAATGGGGCAATAAAAGTTTGCCAGGCAGGGGTATCGCGGATGGCGTCCAGGTGGGGCGAGTTGTGCAGCCGTTCCCAATCGTCGAACCCGGCGGTGATGGCTTGTTGCAGGTGGCGGATAACGGCCGTTTCCCTTTCCAACCGCCCATTCACACAAGCCGCATTCCAATGCAGCCAAACCGGCGCATCTCCGACTTCCGCAGCCCGTTCATACCAATCAGCCGCTTGCTGAAAATCGTCGGCCATGAAACAGAGATTGCCCTGGACGCCAAAATGAATGGCATCCGCAAAAAAGAAGGGAAAAGCGGGCGCTTCGGCAATGAGTTGGAAGCCAAGTTTGCGGGCCGTGGCGCTGGATGGTGTGTTGTCGGCCCAACAGTGCCAGCCGATTTGGTGGATGCCTTGTGATAGAGCGTGGTGGATAACGGCCGTTGCCATCGTCGTCGCCAATCCCTTGCGCTGGTGGGCCTCGTCTGTGGCGATGCCAATCTCACAGCGCGGGCCGCAGTTGTACTCTGACAGGCACCAGCCGACGATTTTGTCGGCGTGGATGACGCAGAAGCCGAAACTTTTAGCCAGGAAGTCGTCGAGTGACGGCCGTTCCGACACCATCTCCTCTTTTAGCCAATCCATGTTTTGCAGGTGAGTCTGGGTCAGCAAATTGGCGTCAACCGGGTACAGGCGGTAGCCATCAGGCACAACCAGCGGCCGGTCAAACTGGCGGGCATCCAGTTCAAAATATTGCCGCTGCCGACGAATGGGCGTTTTGCTACCGAACAAGACGCTGAACAGCGGTTCATGCTCCTTTGCGGCGTAGACGATGAAAGATTCCCGGCCTTCGGCCCGGCTTTGAGCTGGAATGGTTTCGGTCAGCAGGGTAACGAGGTCGGGGGTAACGACCGCTTGGCCGCCCAGGAAGAGACGGTAGTTGATGCGGGTAACGGCCGCTGCCGGTTCCACCACATCATCCACATACACCACTGCCGGACTCAATCCGGCCAGGATCGAATTGATGGCCAGATGATGGGGGATGAGCGGAGTGAATAACGGCCGTGCCTTTTCCAATTCGTTTTCATTTAGCTTAAACATAGTTCGGTCTCCAACGCAAATTTGGCGAATGAGCAAATCGCTCAAACCCTAACCTGGATAAACCAGAAAAGATTCTGACACGAATGACACGAATTTCACGAATGAAGAAAAATTAGTGCCATTCGTGAAATTCGTATCGAAAAATTCTTGTACACCGTGCAAGAATCTGACTGATAAGGTACTGAAAATAATAGCGATCTCAGTTTAAGATTGACTCTTCCGAAAAAAGCCTTTCAAGACCAAAAGTTGAACTTTTTTCGGTGGACTCAAGATTGGACCATTTTTGATCGAGTGGCAGTAATAGTCAGTCAAGAAAATGGTCCAATCTCTGCATTACAACTGTTTGTGGAGCAGGTATTTGCCGGGCAGCGGTTTGTAGCCCAACTTGTGATTGATAGCCAGCATCGGCGCGTTCTCCGAATCGTTGTTGGTGCGGATGGTGGCCGCGCCGAATGTTTTGGCGCAGCGGATGGTCAACAGCTTGAGCGCCTGGGCGATTTTGCGGCCCCGGTAGGCGGGCAGGACGCCGGTGATCATGTTGTACATTGAATTGGTCTCGGCGAAATAACCGACCGCAGCCAGTCCGATGTAGTCGTCGCCATCCGCCGCCAGGATTTGCCCTGCTGGCCGGAACCAGGAAGCCGTATTGAACATTTCATTGAATGCTTCAAATGGCATGAATGGCCCCTCAAAACCAGGAGTGTCGGCGGAGACGGCGGCGTTGACGGCATGTAGTTTGCGCCGCGCTTCTTCTGTGTCGCCCACGTCGGCCAGCGAGAAGAAGCGGATGCCGCCGGTTTCCGCCTCTTCTACCAGTCCGGCAAACGGCCGTTCATCAAACCCGTTCAACTCAATCGTCGATTCAAACCAATGCCGCCGGATGGTGAAGCCGCGATTTTGGGCAAAACGCAGCCAGTCCGGCTGGTCGTCGCGCACGTCGCCTTTGAGTCTTTTGCCGCCCAGGGTGGAAACGGCCGTCATCATCTCATCATACAAATAACTGCCCAATCCTTGTCCCTGCTCCGCCGGGTTGACGATGACTTCACAGTAAAAAAGCCCTTCTTCCTCCCACGGTTCGTGCTGGAGTAAATTGTAGCCGAGCATTTGCCCGGCAGCGTCCACCGCCACCCGAGAGCGGCGAATCTGGCCCTCTGGTTGGCGGTTGTGCCAATCCCTTAGTTGGGATAAGCCCATCGGTTCAACGTAAACCTGATTCACCAAGTCCGCGAGCGCCGGCAAATCAGCCTCATTAAGGTCACGTAACGTGTGATTCATGTTTCTATTCCTCTCTATCATGCCAATCGTCTACTCGCTGCGCTCCCAATCCACATCGGCTGGCTGGGGCTGGAAACCTAACGCTAAGTTCATCAAATACATGGGATTGTTTTCCTCATTGTTCGTCAAAATCAAGCACGCATCCAGGTTTTGGGCAAACTGGATCGCACGCACTTTTAGCGCCAGAGCGATTCCACGCCGCCGGTAATCGCGGCGGACTCCAGTAAAATAAGTGTGCATAATTTTCTCTGCTTCGTTAGCCATTCCTAAATTTGTCACCCCCACATACTGCCCGTCAGCCAACGCCACGAACCAGGCTTCCGGCATAAAATTCGGATCCTCAAATTCGCTCTGGGCGTACAGCGGAAAAGGTGCGTGGGTGTATGGATGAGGGCTGGGCGTATCTTCAGTAACTGCCACATCTAACTCGTAGATTCGTCTTTGCCAGTCTGCATCACGTAAGGACTGTTCGGCTACCGGCACGATCTCAATGTTCTGAGCCGCCATTTTGTCGGCGAGATGGGCATAGGGCGTGAGATCAAATTCCGCTACGTTTAATACCGAAAGGGGGTATCGCATCACCGGCTGAAAGCCATTTTGGGCAAGCCAATCCGTTTTTGCCGATTCGTCTTCACGAATTTTGACTGTGAATCCAACGGGGTCATGTTTTTGGCAGCTATCGATGATGTAGTTGTAAAAGTCGTCAATTAACGCATCTGTTTGCCACTGCGGTGATGGGTAAATGGCGAGATGGAAACGGTTAACGGCCGTGTCCGGCAGCATCGAAAAGCCATAGCCAATAATATCATCACCCTGCTCGGCAACATAGCGGCGGAACAATCGCTTTTGGGGGCGATGTTTGTCCCAATGCCGCCAGGTAGTGACCGAGCCGTGAGCAAATTGGTTTGCCTGATTGTATACCCGAACGATGGCGGCGTATTCTTCATCGCTGGGGTTAAACGGTCGAAAAATGTACGATGTCATCGGTATTTTTCTCCATTCGTGTCACCGGCCCATAACTGCTGCATTTCCTCGCAGCGAGCCAGCAGTTCATCCAGCGTACCTTCGTCTTCGATACGGCCGTTCTTCAGCACAATCACATGGTCGGCCCGCCGCAGCGCCGTCCGCTGGTGGGAAACAACGAGGCAGGTAGGGGCATGGCGCGCCATGCCCCTACTGAACAATCGCTCCCAAAGCACCCGCTCCGTCTCCACGTCCAGCGCGCTGGAAAGGTCGTCAAAGATGAGCAGGTCGGCATTACGCACGAACATGCGCGCTGCCGCCGACCGCTGTACCTGCCCGCCGGAAAGGCGTACGCCGCGCGGCCCAACCATCGTCCCCAGCCCGTCTTCCATCTCAGCCAGGTCTTGTTCGAGAACGGCCGTTTCCACCGCTCTCATCACGTCCACCTGATCTTCCGGCAGACCCAGCAGCAGATTGTCGCGCAAACTTTCACTGAACAGACGCGGTACCTGGCCCGTATAAGCTACTCGCGGCGGCACAAAAAACGTCGTCGGATCAGTCACCTGTTCGCTATTCCACAAAATCTCACCCGACTGCGACGGCACAAGGCCCAGCAGCGCCTTTAGCAAAGTCGTCTTGCCCGACCCAATCCGCCCGGTGATGACCGTAAACGAGCCGCGCCGCAGGGTGAAGGAGATGTCGGCGACACCGGCTTCATGCGTCAGGCGTGATGTGTCAGGCGTGTCGCCATTTTGATGGGTGACGGGTGACGGATAATGATATGACAAATTGCGCACTTCCAACTGTTGCAATTGGTGTACGGCCGTTTTCTCCTCGAACGGTAATTCTGGCAAATCGCCAGTCATGTAAATTGGGTTATGAGCCACGGCCGCGCCGGGCGGGCTGCCCTGCATCAACCGCTCCATCCGCTGCGCCGACACCCCCACCTGCCGGTAATGGGTGATGAGCCGGCCTGCCATACGCATCAACTGCGTCGCCGGCCAGACGTACGAAGCGAACAAGGCAAAATCGCCAATCGTAAACGTCCCGGCAAAAATCGACTGGGCAGCAAAGAGCAAAATCAGCCCGACGCCTACGTCCACCGTACCGTTGCTCAGCGTGTCCACGATCTGCACGATGAGCTTATCCTGCACCATCGCCGAACGCCGCTGATCATTCACCTGCCGGAAACGGCCGATCACCCGTCCCTCAGCATCGGCGACCTTAATCGCCTGGACCGCGTTGAACATATCGGCGATCAGGCCGGTGACTTCGGCCGTGGCCGCCCGGCTGGCTTTGCGGATTTCTTCGGCCCGTTTGCTCAGCCGGTGGGCGGCAAAAATAACCAGCGCCAGCGGCAGAAACGTGCCCAGCGTCACCAGGGCGTTGATGCGGAACATGATCACCAGCGAGATGACCGCCTGGGTGCCAAAAGCGAATAAATCGTCAAAAACGATGGGCGATGAGGCCATCTGGTCGGCATCGTCGCGTAAGGTGCTGATGATTTTGCCCGAAGGCATGGGATGACCGTTATCATCCAGCGGCAGCGCCACGCCGCCCGGCAATGACAAAATGCGGGCCATCATGTTGCGGATCATCAACGCCATGCCATGCT
>JBNKZT010000139.1:0-14451 GCA_050301775.1 Promineifilaceae bacterium (SeqCode) | reverse complement strand
AATCTGGACAGCCGCCTGGAACTGGCGATGGACGCCCTGCGCACGCCGCCCGGTGATACCTCAGTCGCCACCCTCTCCGGCGGCGAACGGCGGCGCGTCGCCCTCTGCCGCCTGCTCCTCCAGCAGCCCGACATCCTCCTTCTCGACGAGCCGACCAACCACCTCGACGCCGAATCGGTCGCCTGGCTGGAACGCCATCTGCGTGACTACGCCGGCACAGTCATCGCCGTCACCCACGACCGTTACTTCCTCGACAACGTCGCCGGCTGGATTCTGGAGCTGGACCGCGGCATGGGGATTCCTTGGGAAGGCAACTATTCCTCCTGGCTGGAACAAAAGCAGGCGCGGCTGCGTCAGGAAGAAAAGAGCCAATCGGCCCGCCAACGCACCCTCCAGCGCGAGTTAGACTGGATCAAGATGACGCCCAAAGCCAAACAGACCAAATCCAAAGCGCGCATCAATGAATACAACAAGTTGATGGCCGAGGAAACCGTCAAACGAGCCGAAGAGCTGGAAATCTTCATCCCACCGGGGCCGCGCCTGGGCGACGTCGTCATCAAAGCCGCTGGTGTGCGCAAAGGGTATGGCAACAATCTGCTCTACGAGGACCTGACCTTCGACATTCCGCCGGGCGCGATTGTAGGTGTAATTGGGCCGAACGGGGCCGGTAAGACGACGCTCTTCCGCATGATTGTCGGGCAAGAACAAGCCGACGCGGGTACATTCACCGTCGGTCAAACCGTTGAACTGACCTACGTCGATCAAAGCCGCGACACCCTGAACCCGGACAACACCGTCTGGCAGGAGATTTCTAACGGCGAGGACAATTTGCAGTTAGGCAATCGGCGCACCAATTCACGAGCTTATGTGGCCCGCTTCAACTTTGCCGGCAGCGACCAGCAAAAGAAAGTCGGCCAGCTTTCCGGCGGCGAGCGCAACCGGGTCCATCTGGCCAAAATGCTCAAGTCGGGGGCTAATCTGCTCCTGCTGGACGAGCCAACCAATGACCTGGACGTGAATACGCTGCGGGCGCTGGAGGAAGGTCTGCTCAATTTTGGCGGATCGGCCGTTATCATTTCCCACGACCGCTGGTTCCTCGACCGGGTAGCGACGCACATCCTGGCCTTTGAAGGCGAGAGCCAGGCCCATTGGCACATCGGCAACTGGAGCGATTACGAAGAAGACCGCCGCCAGCGCCTGGGCAATATCGCCGACCGGCCGCACCGCATTACTTACCGCAAGCTGCGCCGCGATTAGGGCGAGAATTCTCCGCCACGAATTTCACGAATTGAGGGTGTGCACCATAATGGCTACTTCGCCGGGACGGTACAGTAAGATACCGGCCGGAGCCAAAAGAAAACATGACTATCCGTCCCATGACCGCTGACGATTACGACGCTGTGCTGGCGCTGTGGCAATCCAGCGAAGGCGTTGGCCTGAGCAGCGCCGATTCGCGGGAAAGCATTGCCGGTTATCTGGCCCGCAATCCCGGCCATAGTTTTGTGGTGGAAGTAGATGGCATGTTGGTTGGGGCAGTGCTGTGTGGTCATGACGGCCGTCGCGGTTACATTCATCATCTGGCTGTCCATCCTGATTATCGCCGCCGGGGGATTGGCCGGGAACTGGCCGCCAGATGTTTGGCAGCACTGCGAGAGGCGGGCATTCAAAAGTGTCATTTGTTTGTGTTTGGCGAGAATCGGAACGGCCGTCAATTCTGGCAGAACACCGGTTGGACAGAACGAGTGGAACTGATCTTAATGTCGCGGGCAACAACAACAGATTGAGAAAGGGTGTGTTTTATTTCAGTTGAGGACATTGCCCAGCCGTCCGGCCGTAAACGACCGGGCTAGAAAACGACGCCCAGTGAACTGGGCTGACACGGCGGCTGCGTCATCAGCCGGATTGATCCGGCATTGTTTTGAAGCCCGTTGATTTATCATCGGGCGGGTTTGGCCAGCACACAACTCATTTGAAACACATTCATTGAAAAATAAGCGAAATAGGAAAAATCCCTTTGAAAAAAACGCAAGATCGACCTGATTTACCTCTACCAGCCCCGCTGCGCGGCGCGGAAATTGGAACCTTTGCTCACAACACGATTACGGTCCGGCTGCCCAACATCGCCCGGCGCACCCTGGCCGAGAATGATTTTCCACCGGACGTCGTGGCCAACGTGGAAGCGCTGATTGCTGAGATTGGGAACGGCCGTATCCGCCCCTTAACTGATGGTGACGATTGGGATGAATATACGGCCGTTTACAAGGACCAGGACTGGCTCACCCCACCCTGGTTCTTCTGCGAAACCTACTTCTACCGCCGCCTGCTGGAAGAAACCGGCTACTTCGGCAGCGGACCAACAGCGGGCATTGACCCCTTCGCCTATCAAAAGCAGTTAGGGCTGACAACCGCCATGCCCGCCATCCGCGCCCTGGCCGTCCGCCTCAACAATTGGCTGGATCAGGGCTGGAACAAAACCATCTTCGCCGATCTACTGAATATCGATTTATGGAGCAACCAGGTCGATTTAAGTCTCTGGCCGACCGACGCCGCCGAAAAACCCGACCACGCCGACAGCGCTAACCAGCAAGAACATTTGCTCACCGACGACACAACGGCCGTTACCAACTACCTGAAAATGAGACTGGAGACTGGGAGACTAGAGACTAAAAAACAATCTCCAATCTCCAGTCTCCAGTCTCCCACCCGCATGGACTTTTTGATTGACAACGCCGGCTTCGAACTCATCGGCGACCTGGCTCTAACCGATTATCTATTGAGCAGCGGCGCGATTCAGACCGTCCGCTTCCATCTCAAAATCAACCCCACCTTCGTCTCTGACGCAACAATTGGCGACGTACAGGCCACGATTGCTCATTTGCAGGTGGATGAAGATGAGGACGTGCGGGCGTTGGGGGAAAGATTGGCGGGATTGGTGGGGAACGGCCGTCTCCAACTCCACACTCACCCCTACTGGACCTCCCCCCTGCCCGGCTGGGAAATACCAGCCGACTTACGCAACGAATTGGCCGCCTCCGGCCTCATCATCAGCAAAGGCGACGCCAACTACCGCCGCCTGCTGGGCGACCGCCACTGGCCCTACACCACCCCCTTCGTCGACGTGGTTTGTTACCTGCCGGTTCCGCTCATCGCCCTGCGCACCCTCAAATCAGATGTATTAATTGGATTGAAACCGGGCCAGCAAGCCATGTTAGATCAAAAAGACCCCGACTGGCTGGTAAACGGCCGTTGGGGTCTCATCCAATTCAGCAGCAAAACAAAACTTTAATTTTTATTGAGGGCTAATTGACTCGCTTCCCGGAAAGTGCCATTCTTGGCGGCAATAGCCAATGCTTTTTGCGCCACATCCCGGCGATTTTGCTTCAAATACAACAAACCTAATACAAAAAAGGCCGCCGGAACCCGCAGTCCACCATGAATGGCCTTTTCGTAACAACTGATAGCATCAGCATCATTACCACGCGCCTCAAAATCCAATCCCTGCCCAATAAGCGCATCCCGTTCCAGCTTACTTAGACCAGCGCCAGGAGGCGCGTCATCCTCTTCCCGAAACACCTCAGCCGCCAATAAATCCTGGGCCATTTTATGCGCTTTTTCTACCGGGCCTAATGCCAGCGGTTCAGCCTGTGCTGCTTGTTTTGCCTCTTGCTCAGCCGCAAACACAGATGCCATTTGGCGCACCATCTGCGTAATACCATCCTGCGACTCGGCAACAACAGGCTCCTCTTTTACCTCTTCTTCCAGTTCCGCTAACGCCGCTTCACCCCCCAGAATCAACTTAACAGCCATCAACACATCATCATTTTCCGGGTCCAATCGCTGCGCCGCCTGACACATTTGCAATGCCTTGCGGCTGTTACCCCGTTCCTGCAAAATGCGGGCAATCGCCAAATATTCACGCACCGCATCCCTGATAAGATTCTGTCGCTGGAAAATCATCGCCAGCCGCCGGTGTGCGGCCAACAAACCCGGTTCCAGACGTACCGCCAACTGCCACATATCAATCGCTTCATCATACTGCTTTTGCTGCAGCAGCAGCTCACCGGCGGCCATATACGTCCGGCCAGCTTCCATCAACAGCCCCATTCGCTCTTGCAAATCAGCCACTTTTCGCAAATAAGAGAGATCGCCGCCAGAGTAACGAGCCGCTAATTTGTAACAATCCAGGGCCTTATCAAGCTGTTTTAGACCAAAACAAGCTTCCCCCAGACCAACATAAGGCATAGGCTGCTTGGGTAGTTCGCTGATTGCGACCCGGAAAGCACCCATTGCTTTCGACCAGTTTTCATCAGCGTTATATTGAAATCCTTTTTCGAGTGCTTTTTCGTAACGAGCGCGGTTTTGAGCCACGGAACTTCTCCAGTAAATTAAATGGGTATCCCCATACTTGTTTGCTCCCCTGTAAATCGAATTGATAATTCGATACCCGACCAAATCGGGCTACGGTTTTCATTCATGGTGGTGGGTTGCCACCCGGGAAGTCTCCTCTAAACATTAACAATATACCAGGAAACAGTTGTCGGCAAGCATTTAGTACAGATTTCTCTATAGTTCAGCAGATATTTCAAAATGCTTCCAAATGAATGCAGGGATCGCTGCTCAGAAAAGACACCAATACCCTTATTGAACTTATAAAACACAAAAAAAACGGCACCAAGATAACTTGATGCCGCCTTCTGCGTAAATTCAAACCTGGTTAAAAGCGAAATTTACCTAGAGAATATCCAACTCCTTCAACTTCGCTTCCGGCACAACGCCGTTTTCCCAACCACGGGCTTCATAATATTCACCCAGCATAGCGTCAATTTCGCAAACCTGGCCTTCTGAACCGGGCATCGTTGACGGCTCTTCTGAGAAACGTTTCGGCAAGTAGTCACTGCCTTCACCAATGCCGGCCAAATTGTTGTAATAGCGTTCCAGATTGTAGATACGCTCGCCGGTTACCAGAACATCATCTGTGGTAAACTCAACACCTGTCATTGCCGAATATTGGGCTGCATACTCATCGGTGCCCATCGCAAAAGCGCTGAATTTACACAAATCCATGCTGTCGGAGAAAGCGTGAATATCCTGGAAAACCTTCACCAGGCCGCCCTTGCCTTCCCAGGCCAACGGATCGGCGCTGAGCGACTGGAAGGGCATAATATTCAACTCGGCCGCAGGCGTATAGGCCCGCAGATGGCAAGCGCCACGGTTGCTGGTCGCATAACCCAGCCCCATGCCTTTCAAACCACGCGGATCATAAGCCGGGATGGCCTGGCCCTTGACAGCCATCGCCAGTTCAGGATGGCCAAATGCTTTTGCCGCCAGAGTCGTGCCTTCGGCTAAAACATCGCCAACGCCCTGACGCAGCGCCACTTTTTCAGTTATCGCCACCATTTCTGCGGTGTCGCTCCAGGCCAGCGTACCATGACCATCGGTGTACCCTTTTTCAGAACATTCCATGTACATCGAGTACACATTACCCAATTCGATGGGATCCATGCCATAGTCGTTGCACTGGTCGATCAATTTGGCCACACTGTTGATATCATCATTGCCGCAGTTAGCGCCCAAAGCCCAGGCCGGTTCGTATTCAACGCTCTCCATGTGCAGCCCTTTATATGGACCTTCCTTGACTTTAATCTCCTTTTTGCAGGCCACCGGGCAGGCATGGCAGGTAGGATTGTTGACAAGAATATTGTCGTTGACAAATTCGCCGCTAATCTTTTCGGCTTTTTCACCAAAGGATGTTACCTGGCTGTTCATTGCCGGCAGCGCGCCCATGGTACTGGTGATGTTCATGAGAACGTTTGTACCGTACACAGAAAGGCCGCCCTTGCGCGGGCTGGTGATGTTGGCTTCATCCATAATCACCGACAAGGCACGAGAATGGGCTTTTTTCCAGGCATCATTATCAGCCGGTTTGGGGAAATTCTTCTTGGCCTTAACGACAACAGCTTTCAAATTCTTACTGCCGCCAACAGCGCCTGTGCCGCCGCGTCCGGCAGCACGGTCATCTTCGTTAATCCAACCGGCGAACCGAATCTTGTTTTCGCCGGCTTGACCAATAGCCATAACGCTCAAATCTTTTTCGCCGTATTTTTCCTGGAAATGTTTGACAGTGTCATGGACACCCATACCCCAAACTTCGGAAGCATCGCGCAGTTCGACTGTGTCGTCGGAAACATAAGCATAAACCGGGCTTTCAGCTTTACCTTTGAAAAGGAGGGCATCAAAACCGGCCCAGCGCAGCCGTGCTGCCGACCAGCCACCCATGTGACTATCGGTGACGGTTCCGGTGAGAGGGGATTTGGTAACGACGGCGATGCGACCGCTCATGTTAGCGGCCGTTCCCGTCATTGGACCATTCATAAAGCAAAGTAAATTATCGGGCGACAAAGGGTCAACTTCAGGACCATTATCTAACATATAGCGCACGCCTAACCCACGTGCACCAATGTATTTGCGTGCCCAGTCTTCCGGGATTGGCTTATACTCCACTTTGCCGGTTGTCAAGTCAATATGAGCTGTATGATTTGCGTATCCACCTAATGCCATGTTTTGCCTCCTTTGACAAGTAACATTAATTCACGGTAAAAGTAAAATTTTTCAAAATCTCTTTTTGGGGGGAAATAAAAACGAGTTTTAGGGTGATTTTCTCCTTTCACGGCAATTCCAAAAGTATCACCGGTAAAATAGGTTCACTGACTTTAACTATTTCATTATAGGCTTGTTGTGAAATCGATTCCAGATTAAGTTTTTTTTTAACATTAAGTTATAATAAATGTGTGACCAATCAGGAACATTTTGATCGCTTACAGTCAATTGGCTCTTTTGATGTCTTGAGCATTCTGGGCCATCCGCAGCGGTTGGCCATTTTGCAGCATTTGATGGCTACCCCTTCTACCCTGTCCCGAATTGCTAAATTGATGGACACCTATCCGGCTCAAGTACGTCATCATTTGAAGCAGTTGGAAGATGCCGGCCTGGTGACGTTGACTTCTACACGAGTGGTACGTGGCTTTGTGGAGAAATATTACAAAGCGACGGCTCGCGCTTATTATGTCAATCTCATCGTTTTACCGGAGGAGCCACAGCAAAAGGCGATTATCGCCCTGGGCAGCCATGATTTAGTGCTAGAACTGCTGTCCCAACACATGCGTGAGGACACGGCCGTTCCCGATCTCATCGCCCTCCCTATTGGCAGTTTGGACGGGCTGATTGCCCTGCGTCAGGGATCGTGCCATCTTTCAGGCTGTCATTTACTCGATCCAGTCAGCGGCGAATACAACGTCACCTACGTCCGCCACCTCTTCCCCAGTCAAGAGATGACGATTTTGACATTGGCCCACCGGCAGCAAGGGCTGTTTGTGCCACCCGGCAACCCTCAGCAAATTAGCAACCTGTCTGATTTAGCCCGCCCTGATGTGCGTTTCATCAATCGCAAACGGGGTACCGGCACACGTCTTTGGCTGGACAACGCGCTCCACAATGCTGGCCTGCTGCCAGAACAAATCCAGGGCTATGAATCGACAACCGGAACCCATTTACAAGTCGCCCAAACCATCAGGGAAGACCAGGCCGATGTCGGACTGGGCATTCTGGCCGCTGCTCAGCGGTTTGAGTTAGATTTCATCCCGCTGTTTGAAGAACGATACGATCTGGTACTGCCCACCCGTTTCTGTGATGACCCGCTGATGCAGCCGCTTTTGGATTATTTGCAAACGGCCGTTTTTCGCCAAAAAATCGCCAGTCTGGATGGGTATGATTCCAGCCAAACCGGCAGCCAAATCCCCGTTTAGTATGGTAAAATCAATCATGGAAGTAATCCGATAATGATTGATTTAGCCCGATTGGAAACCTTTATTTTTGCCGCCGAATATCTCAGTTTTTCCGAAGCGGCCCGCTACCTGCATGTTACCCAACCCACAATCAGCCACCACATTAAAGCACTTGAAACAGATATGGATGTCCAACTGTTTGACCGTTCCGGCGGTATTCTCCAATTAACCGAAGCCGGTCGCCTGCTGCTGCCCTGGGCACGCAAATTGGTACGTCAAGGAATTGAGTTAGAGGATATGATGACTTCTTTTCACCAAGAGGTCGTCGGCCATTTACGAATTGCCTGCAGCACAACTGCCGGAAAATATGTCCTACCGCAGTTGGCGGCGCGCTTTTGTATGAAATACTCGGGTATTCAAATCAGCATTTTGGCCTGTACACCAGAACATATTATGCCTCGTTTACTGGAAGGTGAAGCGAATTTGGGTGTGGTTAGCAGCTATGATTTCTGTCAGGGTAATTTTGAATGTCAGGAGTTTTTTAACGATTCCATCGCTTTAATCGTTCCTAATAATCATCCGTTCGCCCAACGGCCGTTTATTCAACCCGATGACATATTAAACGAACGTCTGCTGTGTCGTGAAGCAACAGCCGGGACACAACGCGTTCTCGCCACTGAACTGGCCAAACATGATATTACGATAGATGATTTGACCAGCTTCCTGGAACTAGGCAATGCTGAAGCTATCGTCAAAACTGTGGAAGCCGGGTTTGGCATTGCGTTTGTGTCAATGTTAGCAGCCGAGTGGGCTATTGATTTGGGTCGGGTAACGGCCGTGCCCGTCAACGGCCTTGATCTAAAACGCACAATTTATATGATTCGTCCTATGCTCAATGAACCCAATCGGGCGCAAGAAGTATTTTGGAATTTCATCCATGATCCGGCCAATGACGATCTAATCCACTTACCTGATGCCAATTAAAGGAAGCGGTCAGCTATCAGCCAATCAGCAGTTCAGCTAATGAACTGACCGGCTGAACGCTTTTCTTTAATCTTTGATCCTCAATCATCAATTCTTCACATCTTTCTTATCACGATTACAAATTACCCACATAATCGCAAAACTGACCACAAACCCAATCGCGATTCCGGCTACAATCCCCGTAAAAGCAAACAAACTCATAACAACCTCCTTTGATCCTCTCCGGGAGGCGTTTGCCGCCTCCCAGAGATTGGTTTTAATAATTTAGAAAACTAACGACAACCCGGCGCCTTGGGCATCCAGCAAAAACGACGGCGCATTCAAAATTTCCACACCCTCGCGGACATCCTCAACAGCAATGCCCTTGTTTTCTAACGCCAGTTCGCACAAGATGACTCGGCCGCCTTCCGCCAAAATATCATCATAAAGCTGCACCGGATCGGGTAAACCCTTCAGCTTCATTTCGCGGATTTTCTCCAGTTCACCTTTGACCAAAGCGTTAGCCCCGCCGGGGCAGAAAAACAACATCACATCATCACCAATGCTGGCCCCGGACGCCCCCATAATCAGGGTAGGCATCACATGGGGGGGATCTGCATGATTGCATACAACGACCATTTTACTACTTCCATTTTCACTCATGATTAAACTCCTGTTTTCATATTTTTAATCCGCAGATTTTCGAAATTTAAGACTTCTCTGTGAACTCGGTGACCTCTGTGTCTAATGCCTGCAGAGTCATCCAATTGCATTAATCAGTACCGGCCGGAATCAGTTCTGGTGCGGTTTGTTCTTGCTCAATTCGTTCTTTAACGGCTTCCAAATAAATCGCCAGCGGTCGGTAAATCATGTGTGTCCATTTACCCACACCAACTTCCGTGTCCAGCATGGCCACCATCGCCATCACGTGAATGACGTAAATGATGTAAGTTGGCCAGGCCCAGCCCGCATAGCGGAAAATGTGTACCAGAATGCCTGTCACCGCACCCACCAGTAAAAAGGTGGGGAACAGCCAATCGCTGGGATGGGAAAAGCGGTGCAGCTGCTCTTCCTTGCGCCGCCGCCCCAGCAGCGACTCGACCGAAGCGTAGATGAGAGCGATGGTGGCATAATAGCCCAGCCAGCGCTGCGGATGATAAATCGGGTAAATCTCATCAGTCTGGAACCACCAGAGGAAGACAACGATGAGGGCCAACATGGTCAGGTAGCCGGATATCAGGAAGAGGTGTTTGCGCCAGCGGGTTTCGGCTGCCGCATCATCACAATCACGCCATCGCTTTTGGGTAAAGTAATGGGTGATGAAGGTTTTGAACTCCTGGACATACATCGCCAACGGAATCTTGCCATATTTTTCAATCGTTGAGCGCATCACCTGACCAGCCATGAATAGACTGCTGGAAAAGACATGGTAACCCAGATAAGCAAAGTGCAGCAGAACAAAGGCCCACACCCACATCACCGGCGCAAAGCTGTTAAGGGCTACCCGGTCGGTGATGATGTTGTCGAAGCCGGTAACGGCGTGGTAGAGGACGAGCAGCACCAGGGTTAACAGGGACATGCGGATGATGGTGGAGAATACGGCCGTTTCCTCCCGATACAATTTCGCCGCCCGACCCGTTTTATCATACTGCGCCGTCAGCCAGCGCCGGGTGGCCATCATCGTCTCCGCCGGTTCCGCCCCCCGAGGACAGGTCGTCGTGCAGTCGCCGCAGTAATAACAAAGCCAGGGGTCGGTGCTTTGCACCAGCCGGTCCTTCAAGCCCAACTGCGCCAGCCGGATCATGTTGCGCGGGAATGGGTGGGCATCCGAAGTCAGCGGGCACATGGCTGTACAGGTGCCGCAGTTGAAACACGCCTCCGTGTTCACCGCACCATACTCCTTCAATTCCAGGAGCAGATTGGGATCAACGCGATTGCTCATGATTTGGCCTCCTCCGCCCGTTGGTACAGGTAATATTCGCCGCACATGCCCGTTTCCACGATCAGGTCATACTTTTTCATGGCCGTGATGTGCCACAAAATCTCGTGCGCCGGCAGGCCCGTATGCTCGGCCAGTTCGGGAATCGTTTTGGGCCCGTCGCGCATCGGCTGGCAAATTTGGCGGCGAATCGCCTTCTGTTCTTTCAGCAGCGCCTGGGTCCGTTCCACCGTTTCCTGATGTTCGGCCCGTAGGCGCTTGAGCAGGATGCCTCGTTTTTTGGCGTCTTCTTTATTGCTCATACCGCCACCTCCATCATGGGCAAATTATCGCTGACAAGGGCATCGACCATGGCATCGTATTGATGCAGTGTCCAGCCCTGCAAATCAATGGCCTGATTGGGACAGGCACTGACGCAGGAGCCACAGCCGGCGCAGTTGGCCGGAGTAACGACGGCTTTGGTCACGCCATCGACCGTTTCCAGGGCAATGGCGTCTTCGTAGGGGCAAACGGCCGTACATTCGCCACTGCCGTTGCAGCGGGCGGGATCAACATGGGCCACAAACGGTTCCAGTTCCACCCGACCCTGCCCCAGCAAAACAGCCACTTTGGCCGCGGCAGCTCCTGCTGCCCCGCAGCATTCCTGGATATTCATTGGTCCCTGTGCCGTTCCGGCCAGGATGATTCCGGGCACGGCCGTTTCCACCGGTCTCAGCTTGGGATGTACTTCCAACAAAAACCGGTCCGTTCCCGGCGCAATCTTCAGCAGCCGGATGATGTCATTAATTGGATTGGGCATCATGCCCGTGGCCAGCACCACCAGGTCAACCGGGATTTCAATCTCCTCGCCCCAGGTCAGATAATCATGCACCGGCAGCAGCAGCGCGTGGCCGTTTTCTGATGACGGGCCTAACACACCGGGCAGTTCATCATCGTGGAAACGGACAAAGCGGACCATATTTTTCGACGCCTGGGTGTAGTATTCCTCATGGCCCCGACCGTAGGTGCGAATGTCCTCATAAAGGTCAAACACATGGATGTCCGAGAACCGTTCTCGCACTTCATTGGCCGTGTGCAGCGTCGCCGTGCAGCAGACCCGCGAGCAGTAATCATTGATACGGCCGTCTGGCTGCGGTTCGTTGATGCCGTCTAATTGGCGGCTGCCCACACAATGGATAAAGGCAATACGGCCCACAGCGTGGCCATTTATTTGCAGCGGCTCACCTTGTTCCGTCAACGCCAGCAGGCGAATAAATTGGGGCAGCGTTACCACTTCCGGGAACACGCCATAGTTATACTCGCCAAAATGCGGCTCATACGGCTTAAATCCGGTGGCCACCACCACCGCGCCCACCGTCAATTCAAATTCACGCAGCTCGTTTTCCAGGTTGATTAGACCGGTATCGCCGTTTAAGTTTTTGAGACACTCTCGGCAGCCGTCACAGTTTTCCCAATCAATCGCTGGCGCCGCCGGGTAGCAGCCGGGATAAGCCTGGTAAATCGCTTTCCGTTTCGTCAGGCCATAGTTGAATTCGTCGGGAACTTCCACCGGGCAGTTGGCGATGGCTTGTTGAATAGCGGAAAACCCTTCTTTAACTCCTCGTGACTGCTGCCGGATGGTGGCCTTGTAATCGCCCACGTAGCCCGACATGCCCACCAACTCTGCCCGCGTATGAATCGTTACATTGGGATGCGCCGTCACTTTCTCAATGAGATCGTGCAGCAGCTCCCGCGCCGCCTCTTCGGTGGGGAACACCGATTCCAGTTGCGCCATCCGCCCACCCAGAAACGGCGTCTTTTCGATGAGCGTGACCTTGATGCCGCGTCGCGCCAAATCCCAGGCTGACCGCAATCCGGCAATGCCGCCGCCGATAACCAGCGCCTGCTTTTCCGCCGACAGCCGAATCGGCTCCAACGGTTCTAGTAATCGCGCCTTGGCGATGCCAGCGGCCATCAGACGCACCGCTTTCTGTGTCGCTCCATCGTGGTCATCTTTGTGAACCCAACTGTCTTGCTCCCGAATGCCCACATGATGGTACAAATAAGGATTCAGGCCAGCGCGGGCCACTGTACCCCGGAAAGTCTGCTCGTGCAGCGACGGCGAGCAAGCGCCGATGACGATGCGGTTCAATCCGTGCTCCTTGATGTCGGCCTCGACCATGGCCTGGCCGGCATCGGAACACATGGACATATCGGTGCGAGAGACGACAACGTTGGGCAGCTTGCGCAGAGCGGAGGCTACTTGTTCGCAGCGGACCACGTCGCTGATGTTGCCGCCACAGTGGCAGGTGTAGACGCCAATGCGGGCTTCTTCGTTCTTCTTAGACATGGGCCACCTCCATCTCGGCGGGCACTTCCCCGGAAACTCGGAGTTTCCCGGGAAGTCCGTTTCTGGTTTCCAGGTATGCGGCCGTTTCCGCTGCCGCCGCTCCAGCCATCACAATGCTGTCCACGATGTCCATCGGGCCAGCCGCTGTGCCGGTGACAAAAATGCCCGGTTGTCGAGTCACAGTGGGCGTGATGTTGGGCGATGGCAGGTCAACGAATCCGTCACCGGCCACCGGAACGTGGTAAACGGCCCGCGGATCAAAGCCCGGCACCATGCCCACCGACAAAACGACCAAATCGTGCGGCCGTTCCACGACGCGGGAATCTTCATCAATCAGTTCTACACGCACGATGGGATTTTGCCCCTCGTCTTCGGTGATCCGGGCCACTTTGCCCTTGACGAACTCGATGCCCATGGCCCGCGCATTTTGGTAAAACTGCTCGTAGCCCTTACCGAAGGTGCGGATGTCCATGTAGTAGATGGTGATGTCGGCTAAGGGTAAGGCTCCGGATAACAGCATCGCCTGCTTGATGGCGTACATGCAGCAGACGCGCGAGCAGTATTCGACCCCCAGAGTCTGGTCGCGGGAGCCGGCGCACTGGACGTAAGCGATGGAATCCGGCTCTTTGCCATCAGACGGCCGTAACACGTGGCCGTAAGGCCCGGTCGGAGCCAGAAAGCGTTCCATCATCAACGCTTCGATGACGTTGCGCAGTTGGCCGGCGCCGTATTCTTTTTTGGCGTCGGTGGGCGTCAGTTCATAGCCGGTAGCCAGAATGATGGCCTCGGCCTCAATCGTGAAGTCCTGCGGCTGCTGGGTGAAGTCGATACAGCCCACCGGGCAAACCTGTTCACATTTGCCACACAGCAGGCAGTTGTCGATGTCGAGGACGGCTTTTTGGGGAACGGCCGTAGAAAACGGCACCCGAATCGCCCGATGCGCCCCCAGGTTTTGGTCAAAGGCACTGGGCACATCAATCGGGCAGGCATACTCGCACTGGCGACAGCCGGTGCAGTCCGCTTCATTCACGTAACGCGGCTTCTTGGTCACATGGGCCACAAAGCCGCTGCCGTTTTCCTGAATCTCGATTATTTCGCAGTACGTTAACAACTCAATGTTCTCGTGGTGGGCCACGGCCGACATTTTGGGTGTGGTGATACAGCTGCAGCAGTCCAGCGTGGGAAAGACCTTACTCAAGGCAATCATCTTGCCGCCGATGCTGGGCTGCTTCTCTACCAGCGCCACCCGGTAGCCCTGTCCGGCCAAATCCAGCGCCGACTGCATCCCGGCAATGCCGCCGCCCACGACGAGGGTGTCTACGTGTAGGTCTTGTAGTCTCATAGTCTTTAGTCCTGTAGTCGCTTAGTAACCGTCCAACAATTACTTCCCTTTTTGGAAGGACGGTTACTCGAAGGTCATCCACCAATTCCGATAACTT
>JBNKZT010000138.1:0-14496 GCA_050301775.1 Promineifilaceae bacterium (SeqCode) | reverse complement strand
CTCTACCGTTTCCCACTGGTAATCAATCGCCACCTGACTGGCCGGTTGGCCGTCGCTGGGTGGTTCGCTGCTAAACGCCATCGTCGTGCCAAAATTAGGCGGAACATTCAATCCTTTGGTGTCCAGGGCGCGGTAAAAGCCCTGGGGATCACCATATAGGGTATGTTCAATGGGCTTATTCTCGCCCGTACGGTAAAAGCCTTCTTCGGCGGAACGCATGACGCGTTCTGAAAAATCAGAGCCATTCAGGCGCTGGTTGACGCCGACGCTGGCCCCGGAGAAGAAAAGGGCGGCGTCGTACATAGCCGGCAGTTCAATGTCAATCAGCCGGGCGCTGCGGATGGGGCCGATTTTTTCCGGCAGCTTGCCGTAAAAGATGGCGGTAAACCGGGTCAGACTGCCTTCGGCCAGATGTTCGTAGATGATGGCGGCGTCGTTAAGCCCAGACTGGGGGCGGACGTAGCTGGGCGGTGCATTGGAGATTTTGACGGCTAACGGCCGTTGCTGCAACAAACTCGGATCATCAACCAGTTCGCCAGTCAACGGGTTACGGTCAGTGCCAAAATCGGCGGCGGTTAGCAGCGTGAGGGCTGATGGCGTTGGTTCGGCCGGTGGCGGCGTGACCGTTGCCGGCGCTGCCATTGTGGGCGGAACGGGCAGCACCGTATTGGTAGCGGGGACGGCTATGGTTGGTGTCGCTGCGGCGGCGTTGGCCAGCAGCGTTGGGGTCGGCAGCAGCGGCTGGGCTGTGTCTTGTCCGCCGCAAGCAGCCAGGCTGACCAATAAAATAAAAATAAAAAACAAAACATGTTGCCATTTTTTTATCATAAAGTACCTGCTTTTGAATTCAAAGTATAAGATGTAATTTTGACCTCGATAACGGCCGTTTGTCAAACATAAACGACGATGACTATCTGCATACAAGTTAGCTAAAACCAACCCCAAAATTGTCTATTTCAGAAATCCGCCGAATTAAACTTGCCCAATTTTCTAGCCCGGCTATACTATTTGACCACAATCCCACTCTAAAACCAGGACTTTAGTCCTATTCAAAGAAGCGTAGTCGATTGAACAAACACTGGCAGGCAAATAAAAACCAAATTGAGTTTGGCCAGTTATTGTAAAACAAAACAGCAATTTATAGATTCGGGTGTCGATCATATCAAACCGCTGTTTACTTACAACCAACGAGACTTCAGATTGTACGAATTAACAAAAATGCCATTTTCAATAACCCCACCGATTTATCCCACAGGCACTGCACTTGCACGATGGCAGCGATGCAGGCTTCACCTTCCTCTGGCAACAGAGGGGATAAATGATCAAGCAGCCAATTGGTTTGTCCAAACAACAAAAAACGCTAATCCCTTCATGATGCTCCTTGAAACGCATCATAGATAACTACTAAGTAAAACCATAAGCATGGTATCAGCCTAAACGTTTATTCGGGCTGATTCAAGCCATCTGGAGAAGGAGGTGCAAGCCCAAGTTGATAAAATTTGCAAAACGAATATCCACTGAAACCCATTGAGAAACAATTTTATTTTTATATTTGGAGGAGAAACATAAATGAACACCAAACATTTAACAATAATAGCGATGCTTTTACTGGTTTTGGCACTGGCTGCCTGTGGCGGCGACAGCGGCGATTCAGCTGCTTTGCAAGCTGAAGTTGACAGCCTGACCCAACAGTTAGCCGATGCCAATGCGGCTCTTGAAGAGGCCGCAGCCGCACCCGCCGACGCGCCCGCAGCCGCGCCAGAAGCTGTCACCTTTGCCGGTGCTGGCGATACATTGCAGACGATTCAAAGCCGTGGTGTCTTGAAATGTGGTGGTAACGCCAACGTACCTGGCTTTGGCTACCTGGAAGCTGATGGTTCATTTACCGGGTTTGACATTGACTTTTGTCACGCGATAGCTGCAGCCGCCCTTGGCGATGCCCAAGCGATTGAAGTAACCCCCCTTTCGGGTACGGCCCGCTTCCCCACCTTGCAATCTGGTGAAATCGATGTCCTTCTGCGTAACACGACCTGGACTTTCACTCGCGATACGGCACTGGGCTTTGATTTCACGCCGGTCACCTTCTATGATGGCCAGGGTATGATGGTTCGGAAAGACGCCGGTATCGATACGATGGCTGATTTGGCTGGCGGAACGATTTGTGTCCAGGCTGGTACAACCACAGAAAAGAACCTGTCTGACTACTTCAGCGCCAATGGTATTGACTATACCCCCCTGGTCTTCCCTGATGCGCCAACGACGCTTGACGCTTATGACCAAGGCTCCTGCGATGGCTTCACGACTGACAAATCCGGTCTGGTCTCCAACCAAATCCTCTTGAGCGACCCCTCAGCTCATAAGATTCTGGTGGAAGATATGTCCCGCGAACCATTGGGACCGTTGACCCGTCATGGCGACAACAACTGGAACGATGTGGCCAGTTGGACCGTACTTTGCACGATCAATGCTGAATTCGTTGGCATTACGTCTGAAAATGTTGACAGCATGCTCGGCGGCGACGATCCGGTTGTGACTGACTTGCTCGGTGAAACCGGCGATCTGGGCCAAAATCTTGGTTTGAGCAATGATTTCTGCTACCAGGTTATCAAGCAGGTTGGTAATTACGAAGAAATCTACAATCGTAACCTGGGTCCCGATACACCGTTTGATTTGCCGCGCGGCCTCAACGCGCTGTATACAGACGGCGGCATTCTGTACCCCATCCCGTTCAAATAATTTGTAAGTTTGTTTGTAGGGCGAATCAGGTGGTTCGCCCTACTTTTACCCTATCTAAATGCAGTTTGTTCACGTACCGCAGCCGATGGTGGTCGTGAGCAGGCTTCTAATTCAACAGGGGTAGTTGCCTATGTCAACCATGAATCAAAACCCACCGTCTATGAAGGCAGAATCTATTCCGTTTTGGCGTGACGGCCGTATCATTGGCATCCTTTTACAAATCATCTTTGTCATTCTGCTCGTGCGCAGCGGCCTGTGGCTGTTCGGTAACATCGCCGAAAACCTGGATGCATTGGGGCCAGGCCAGTTCATTTGCCGGGATGGCTCTTCGAGCTTTCGTTGTGCCTTTGACTTCCTCAGTTCCGATGCCCAATTCGATATTCAGGAATCCGTTATCGACTATACGCCGGCCGATTCCTATTGGCGGGCTATTGCTGTCGGCGTGCTCAACACCGGCAAGGTTGCCATTATTGGCATTATCCTGACGACCATTTTGGGCACAATAACAGGTATTGCTCGATTGTCGGAAAACTGGCTGGTTCGCAATATTGCCAAATGGTATATCGATCTGATGCGGAATACGCCGCTTTTGCTGCAATTGTTCTTCCTGTATTTCGTCATTTTCTTGGGGTTGGCCGGCGTCAATGAAGCGATCCAACCCTTGAACCTGCCGATCTTCATCAGCCAGCGAGGCGTTAACTACCCTTCGTTTGTTCGTATGGGTTCATTTAGCATTTGGTTTGCCTTTATTATTTTGGGCATTATTCAGGCGCAAGTTTTGTGGGCTATTCTGGGACGACGCGAAGAATTTACTGGTCGCTCGACAAACCGGCTCCGCTGGGTCATCGTTTCCTTTGTTGTGGTTGCTGGCATTGGTTGGATTGTAGCCAGCAATGACAATAATGAAGCGATGTTGGTTTCGAAAGCAGCCCGTGTGCGCGAGTTTGACGATTTAGCAGGGCTGCTGGTCAGACGCCTGCCAGTAACCGATCTGATAGATGTTGACGCAGCCCTGGAATCTGGCACATTAAGCCAGGAAGACTTGGATGCTGCTGCCTTACAAATATGTGCTGTCAAGGAATCGCCGTCAGAATTTAACCTGACAACACAGTTACGCCGCGCCGGTATCCCTTATAACGTTACCCGCGTTGAACGGCCTGACCAGGCGATTGAAAGTTATACGGCCGGCGACTGTGAAATTTTTGTGGCCAGCCGCACCGTATTGGCTGGGGAACGGGATCTGCTGGAAGACAGCGGCGCCCATCTTATTGTGCCACTGTCCGAAACCCCGGTACGTCTTGCTACACCTAAACTAGAAGGTTTTAATTTTGTTGGCGGTGGCAAAATGTCCACCGAATTTACGGCGCTGCTGATTGGTCTGGTTTTGTTTACGGCCGCTTTTGTCGCCGAAATTGTGCGCGCCGGTATCCAATCGGTCTCCAAGGGACAATCGGAAGCGGCCCGCGCACTGGGCTTGTCAGAAAGTCAACGGCTGCAACTGGTTGTTTTGCCGCAGGCGCTGCGCGTGATTATCCCACCGCTGACCAGTCAATATCTGAATTTGACTAAAAACTCCAGTTTGGCGCTGGCGGTTGCTTTCCCCGACCTGTACCGAACGATTGATACGATGATTAATCAGTCAGGCCGATCTTTACAGCTTGTCGTCATCATGGCGGCCATTTATCTGTCTATCAGCTTGCTTATTTCAGCCTTTTTGAACTGGTATAACAAGCAGATTGCATTGGTGGAGAGATAATCATGACATTTTTCAGAAATTCAACTTCCCAGATGCATCTTTCGGCTGACGTTGACCGATTTATTAAGGAGCAGGTTACCAAATCGTGGTGGCTGACTCTGTGGCTGATTGTATTGACAGCGATTACAGTGACCTTTGTCATTAGCCGGATTGCGGCCAGCCCGTTCAGTACGATTGTTGTGCTGATTTTGTGGGCGGTGACGGTGAGTATGGTGGCGGTGAATGAACTGCGCCATAAGCATACGTCAATGACGTTGTGGCTGAAGAATAATTTGTACAACAGTGTCACGAATGTCCAGCTTTCGCTCATTATCTTGTTGATGCTGCTGGCGGCGTTGTTTGGACTGTACCGTTATGCCTGGACGAATGCCAGTTTTACAACTTATCCGGCGACAGATATTCGGGCTGAGATGGCTGACAGCAGCGGCAGCAGCAGTTGTTTTACAATTGGCGGTGTGAAACCGGCGGAGAACCCAACAGAAATTTTGGATGGGAAGCGTACCTGTTTTGATGCAAAATATTTGACGTCGGATGTGGAAACGGCCGTAATCGGCCAGGAACCCACCAGCTTCTGTTTTGACGAAATACCCGATGATCCGGAAAACGGCATCACCTGCTTTGAAAGCAGCGCCAACGATCCCGGTTTCTTTGTTGTTACCCGCCCCTTTGACGGAGCCAACTGGGGCGCAGTACTTGCCAACATGACATCCTTGATGATTTTCCGCTTTGATCGCCAGGAAACGTGGCGCATTTGGGCGGCTATCATCTTGATCATCGTTTTGGCCATTCCCAGCTTCTTCGTTTACCGCGACCGCTTCCAAAACAAACTGGTTCGCCGCATCTTGACCGGGCTTTGGCTCTTCTCCCCTATCATCAGTTACGCCTTCCTGCGTGGCATTCCCGACACCAGCCTGTCGGTGAATGGTATCATTGGTATTGTGGCTGCGGCCATTTTGTATGCTGCCAATCAGTATGTCACCCAAAAATATCCACCTGGTAAACGAGAATCCGAGTGGCTGCGAATGGCCCGATATTTGTTACAAATTGGTTGGGTCATTGCCGCGCTTTTTGCTGCTTTGGGCATCCTAAACTTAACCTCGCTCATTCTTGGTTCCTTCAATCGCACCGTAGATGGCACAACCCAACCGCTCCTCAAAGAACTTGATCCTGATGTCAACTGGGGTGGTTTCCTGTTCACGATTATAATCACCGTCTTTTCCATAGTCGTCTCCTTCCCGATGGGCGTTTTATTGGCTCTGGGCCGACGCAGTACGGTACGCGGCATCCCCGCCTGGCTTACCTTTCTCGTTGCCACAGCCATCACGATATGGGGACTGATCACCAGTACGCCAGCTAATCTGGTCGCAGCCCGCAATACGTTTGAACAACTGTTGGCCTTTTGGCCTCTGCTGGTTCCCATCGTGGCCTACCTGTTCCAACGCACCTGGAAGGGTAATGTGGTAGCTGCGTTCAGCACCATCTACATCGAATTTGTGCGCGGCATCCCCTTCATCGCCGTTTTGTTCCTGACGATTGTGCTGTTTCCCATTCTCTTGCCCCAGGATGTTGAGATCGCCAAGGTGTGGCGCGTTATGTGGGGCGCAACTTTGTTTGCGGCCGCTTACCTGGCTGAGAATGTGCGCGGCGGTTTGCAAGCACTTTCTAGAGGGCAATATGAAGCGGCTGATTCATTAGGTTTGAGTACTGTAGACAAATATCGCCTGATCATATTGCCACAAGCCTTACGCGTGGTTATTCCGGCCATTGTGGGCCAATTTATCGGCGGCTTTAAAGACACGACACTGGTGGCCATTGTTGGCTTCCTGGATATTTTAGGTGTGGCGAACTCGATCAGCGCCCAGCCAGCCTGGTTGGGGGTGCGGCGCGAGGCTTATCTCTTCCTGGCCGTGGTCTACTTCATTGGTTCAGCGTTGATGGCCGGTTACAGCCGCCGTCTGGAAAAACAGTTGGGGGTCGGCCAGGTATAGGCTGATAAGGAGAAATTATCATGACAACTTTAACAACGACAATGAGTAACGATCCCATCATCATTTGCCGGGACGTGCAAAAATGGTATGGTGATTTTCACGCTTTGAAAGGTGTGAGTCTGGAAGTTAAATCGGGTGAAGTGATTGTTATTCTGGGGCCGTCTGGTTCCGGTAAATCGACATTCATCCGTACCATTAACCGGCTGGAAGAACACCAGGGCGGCGATATTATTGTTGATGGGATTACGCTGAGCTATGATGTGCGTAATATCGCCGAAATCCGCCGCGAAGTGGGGATGGTGTTCCAGCAGTTCAATCTATTCCCGCACCTGACCGTGCTGGAAAACGTGACGCTGGCGCCGATCCATGTGCGTAAATGGTCGCGGGAAAAGGCGGAAGAAATAGGCATGAAATGGCTGACGCGCGTCGGTATTCCCGAGCAGGCGAACAAGTATCCGGGACAGCTTTCTGGTGGCCAGCAGCAGCGTGTGGCTATTGCTCGGACGCTATCGATGGAGCCGCGCATTTTGCTTTTTGACGAGCCTACTTCGGCACTGGACCCGGAAATGATTAAGGAAGTGCTGGACGTGATGCGCGATCTGGCGCGGGAAGGGTATACGATTCTGGCGGTGACGCATGAAATGGGGTTTGCCCGTGAGGTTGCCGACCGGATTATTTTTATGGATGCCGGTGAGATCGTGGAAGAAAATACGCCGGAAGCGTTTTATACGAATCCGAAAAATGACCGGACGAAGCTGTTCCTAAACCAGATTCTGCATCATTGATGCCGGTTATCAGTTATTAGTAAACAGTTATTAGAAACGGCCGTTCCCTGCGAACGGCCGTTTTTTGTTACTTGTTCATATTATCGGCTACTCTGCCGGCGGGGCATTGAGGACAGATTCTATTAGCAAGGCGGCGCTGCGCATATTATTGGCCCAACTGGGGTTAAATGGATTAAGGGGTATGGTACGGCCGTGAACTTGGGCGACCAAATTATTCGCTTGTGTGTTTTCAAAATCCTGGTGTACAAAAACAATACCCATACTATTTTCCTGCATGATGCCGGCCAGCGTTGCCAGATGCGCGTCATCGGCAGGCGTATCGTATAAATCGGCCACACTGTGCATTTCCAAATTGTATTCCTGCGCAAAATAGGCCCATGCTGGATAGGAGACGATAAAACTTTTGCCCGCAGCAGGGCTGAGAATCGTCTCCATATCTGTGCCTAGCTGCGTTATTTCATCGGTCAGTTCCGTAAAATTTGCTTGATAATCGGCCTGGTGTGCGGGATCAAGGGCGATGAGGGTATCGTAAATGGTTTGCGCCTGCTGCTGCGCCAACGACGGCGCCAGCCAGATGTATGGATTGCCATCTATCATGTCAATGCTGTCACGGAGGTCTACAAAGATAGTTCCGTCGGCAGCGGCCTGGACATTGGACAGCCAGTTATCTTCGGTGGGGATGCCTGTGAAAAAGAAAACGGCCGTTTGTCCAAATGCTTTCACCCGTTCTTCCGATGGCGAATACGTTACTGGGTTTTCGCCAAGCAGCAGCATAGCGGTAACGACAATATGGTCGCCGCCAATGCGTTCTGCAAAGTAGATCTGCGGCGCAGCGGTAACGCCAACGGGGATAGCATTGGGATTATCAGATGTGTTTAACTCCATCGTCGTATCGCTTTGGCAAGCGGTCAACAGGGCCAATGTCCCCATCAATAGTAAAGTCAGGATAGATTTCCAATTGTGCAACATCGTATGCATTTCCATTTGCTATAAATTAGTCTCTCGCTGTAACTGATAGAGAAATCAATGAAAGAGCGGGAAAAAGTAAAGAAGCCTAAAAAATCACAAACCTATTTACCCAACTCGTGATCGTGATCGTAATTTTCGTGATCGTAATCGATAAAGGAAAATCGATCACGATCACCATTACGAGCGCAATGTCCGCATTTAAATTGAATTCTCCATGAGTTGTACTATGGGCATATTTTAGCTGGAATTAATGTAACCGGTAGCTTTTAGAGGAGATTCCTGTTGTATCTATCCCCATGTTTGCAGCCATGCAAAGAAATGCGGAAACGGCCGTTTTTCATTCGCCGAAATGGATCTGGTTAACCTCGAGCCAACACGATTGTGAACTCTTCCTCTAGCTTGTTATTCAAACCAGCGAATCGTGGGGCGGGTTTGGGCGGCTTGCATGGGTGTGGCTTCGCCAGCGACAACGGCCGTTAACTGCTCCCAGGAAAAATAGGATTTATCATTTAAGGTAATCGGCCGGGAAAAGGTAAATGCCGTGCGCATGGGGTCGGCCAGCGGGCGGGGCAGACTAGCCCAATAGTTGATTTGTGTTGCCACTGAGGGGCGGGCCGGGACTAAACGATAACCGCCGATAGTCGGCTGGTAGCTGAGGAATTTTAGCCATTCCCAAACAGCTAACGGCCGTTTGCTATGCTGGCTGATAAAACTCCCATCCACATGCAAAGGAGTTACACCTTCCAAATTACTCGATCCCGGAAAAGGTAGCACACCTATCGAGTCCAGTAGAAAATGATATTCGTAAAAGAGCGGTTCCTCCACCCAGACAACTGCCTGCCGGCGCGCGGACAACCAGTTCGCCGTCGCCTGCACCCTCTCGGCGTCAGTCATCCCGGCAATGTCCGGCATCAAACGCTGACTGATCATTTGACTGTACCATTGTAAGGTGTCGGCTACGAGGTGGACTGGCAGCGCCTCTGAGCATTCGGCAGCATCATTATTGTCAATATCCAAATTCATCAGATTGGGGTCAACAAATCCAGATCCACAGCTTTTGTGCTGATGATAAGCATAGGCGTAAAGTAAATCTCGACTGCCATCTATGACCACCCATGAAAGGAAACTATCTTCAGGCTGCTGGGATAGGACCGATTGCTGCAATTGTGCCAGTTCTTCCCATGTCCAAAAAAGCGTGGGTTCTGGCTGCTTGGCCAATTGGAATGCCGTCTTATCGTAAAATAACAGAGGTGTTTCGGCCGACTGGGGCATAAACCAGAGCCGATCTTGCCAGAAAGCACCTTGCCAGATTCGCTCGTAAAAATCATTTGCCTGGAATTCCCGATCACTGTTGGCATAATCTGTCAGATCGCGAACCAAACCGGCAGCGATCATGGCTGTTGTCGGCGGAACGGCAGCTCCATCAAATCTAGCCAATTGGGTTAAATCATCGGGCAGCGCTCTCAGGCCCACCAACTCAATCTTAATATCGGGATGGGTAGCCATAAAATCAGCCGCCGCTTGTTCATAATCAACTAAATACCGCCCTCGAAACTCCGGTGGTGGCGGCAACGCGAACCGTATCGTAGCCGGGGTGAGGTGCGCTTCCAGACGCTGGCGCAGCATCTCCCAGAAGATGCCGGCCGGCTGACCGTTTTCATCCAGGGCGATGAGGCGCGGCGAGGGGATTCGCAGTTGGTTGGGCACGGCCGTATCGCTGTAATCGTTGGCCAGATGGAGGATGAAGGGGGTACGGCCGTCTACACAGTCTATTTCGCATATGTCCGCCACCGTTTCAGCAATAAAACCGGTAATTTCATCAGTCCATAGTTCGTCTCGTTCGGTAAGAATCAATGTACCCCAAGGTTCATCGTAGCTGGTCCAACTGCCCCAATAATCGGGAGCGGTCGGGGCGTGGGTCAATTGGCCGTTTTGTTGTTGGAAGAAGGCAATGCGCTGGTAATTTTGTTGGTTTGTTATCCAGGAAAGATTGGCCCAGATAAAATCGTCGTGCGGTTCGGCGCGGGTGACTTGGAAACCGGCGCGGGCCGCCGCCATGTTTTGCGGCTGAAGCTGGGTTGAAATCCAGGTGGGATCATTGCCATAGAAGGAGAAGTAGAGGTCGCCGTCGCCGCGTTGGAAGGCGGCGTGTTCCAGATCGAGGAGGGCTTGCACGGCCGTTACCGCATCCGCTTCGGTTTGTTCCAGTCGTTTCCGGCCGACTTGCCAGCTTGTGAGGAGAGTGGCGGTGAGAACGGCCGTTATCAGCAAAAACCAGAGCGAACGGGCAAACCAACGGCCCGAACCAGACCTCAGCGGCACAGCTTCTTCATCCTCTTCGCCAACGAACCAGTCGAATTGGTCTTTCATGCCAATCTCCTGGCTCCCCGGTTAACGCTTAAAGTGCGGCCGTCATGTACAGGCCATCCCGTTCAAAACCAAGTTTGCGATAATAATTGCGAGTGCCGATGGCGCTGATGACGGCGATACGGCCGTAACCTGCCCCCCTGGCCATCTCCTTCGCCTTTTCCACAAGTTGCGTTCCCAAACCAATATGCTGCGCTTCACCGTCGCTGTCATCGCCAATGGGCACGGCCGGACCGTAAATGTGAACCTCGCGGATCATCGCATGACCGGCCAGTTCCGGGATAGGTAGTTCAACGTTTTGATGGGGAAGAGACAGACGTAAAAATCCGGCAATCTGATCATCCTCGGTCACAAAACTAAGAAAATGCTCCGTCGTCGCATCTGTTGCATACGATTCAATCGTCAATCGTAAATCGTCAACCGTCAATTTCTGCCGCCGCACTTCCCGACAGCGAATACACTGGCACTGCAAGCCGCGCTTCTTCATCTCCTGCTGGGCGATCTGGCGCAAATTGGCTTTGGTAAATCCTTCGACCACATTCGTCGTGGGAATGTCGCGGATGATGCGGGTCAGGCGGACGTATCGCGGTGTTTGTACCTTACACTGCACCAAAACCTCTGTCACTTGCTCTTCGGTGTACGGTTTGTACTCGCCGCGCTGCCAATAGTCGTACAATTCGGCGTTTTGCAGCAGCATCGTGGGGTAGATTTTGAGTTCGTCAGGTTGGATGGCGGGGTCGGACCATAAACGGCCGTAATCGGCCACATCACTCGCCAGCGTCGCCCCCAGCAAATTGGGCATCCAATGACCATGAATTTTATACCCGGCTAGTCTTAGCAGCCGGAAGGCATCTCGCGTGGCCTGTACGTCATGGCCGCGCCGGTTCAACGTCAGCACCCGTTCGTCCAGCGATTGAATGCCTATCTGCACCTTGGTCACGCCCAAATAGCGGAACCAGCGCAGTTCCTCCGGGGTGATGTGATCCTGGCGCGTTTCCACGACGAGACCCACGTTGCGCCGTTGGCCGCGGGCGTTTAACTCCTGGGCTTCAACCAACGTCTCAGAGGTTGTGCCGTTCATCGCTTCAAAACAGCGTTTAATGAACCATTCCTGGTAATCGCGCCGGTAGCTGGACCAGGTTCCGCCCAGAATCAGCAGTTCGATTTTGTCCACCGGGTGGCCGATTTGCTCTAACGCCTGAATGCGGCCCGCCGTCTGATCGTACGGATCAAAAGCGTACCGTTCGGCCCGCTGGGCGCCCGGCTCGTCGTGCAGGTAGCTCTTGGGCATGCGCACGTCGGTGGGGCAGAAAACACACTCGCCGGGGCAAGGATATGGCTTGGTCAAGACGGTGACGACGGTGACACCGGCCTGGCTGCGCACCGGCTTGGTTTGCAGCAGGACGCGCACTTCGGGGTCGAATTCCAGCCAGTCTTCGTCGCATAACCGTTGGTAGACGTCGAGTGTTTGGCTTTTGGAGAGGTACGGCCGTCCATTGCCGGCAAATTGGCGCATGACAGAGTTGAAATGTTGGGGGGAGAACGGCCGTTGCGCCACCAACTTCTCAATTAAGTCCACATACAACGGTTCCTGCCCGTCAATATCGACGGCGGCTCGTTTGGCCTGCCATTCAGCATCATATTCGTCCCGCTTGATGGCGGGGATATATTCCAAATCTCGCGGATTATTCATACGCACCCAGTGTAACATGCTTTGCCAGCCCTTCAAGATCGTGAAATTTGCGACGAAAGCCACTGAATTGGGCAGGTTAGGCAGTTTTAGCAAGTCACAATTGGTTAAATTGACTTTAGACAATAAGGTGTCGTCTGTTAGAATTGAGGACTAGCATATACTATGTCCCATTAGGAGCGTATTATGAAAGAACTTTCTCAACTCGTCCGCAATATTCCTGCATCAGTTACCCTGGCGGTGAATGATAAAGCCAAGGCGCTGCAACGAGCCGGGCATGATGTCATCGCTCTGGCCGGCGGCGACCCCGATTTTGCAACGCCGGCACACATCACTGCCGCCGCTTTTGCCGCGATTGAGAATGGAGCTACCCATTATCCCGCGCCTATGAAGGGCATTCCTCCTTTGATGGAAGCCATCGCTCATAAAATGAACGTGGATAATGATCTCCATGTTAATCCCAAGACGGATATTGTTGTCACACCTGGCGGTAAATGGGCTTTGTACCTGGCCCTGGCTGCGGTAATTAATCCGGGCGATGAAGTGCTCTATTTGGAGCCGGTGTGGGTTTCTTACCCGCCCATGATTACGTTGGCGGGTGGTGTGCCTGTGCCGGTAAGCTTGCCTGGTGACGATAATTATCGGGTAACGGCCGATTTGCTCCGCGCCAAAATCACACCTAAAACCAAAGCGTTGATGATTAATTCGCCCAGCAACCCCACCGGGCGCGTGCTGACCCATGAAGAGCTGCGTGAAATCACGAAAGTAGCCATCCAAGAAGATTTGTACGTCATTGCCGATGAGATTTATGAGAAGCTGGTGTTTGACGGCCGTAAACATGAGTCCATCGGTTCCTTCCCCGGTATGGCCGAACGCACGCTAACCGCCAACGGCATGTCCAAAGCGTATGCCATGACCGGCTGGCGGCTGGGCTGGCTGGCCGGGCCGGAAAATATCATCAAGCTAGCGACCAAAATGAACAGCCAGACCGTTTCGTCGGCGGCCAATTTCACGATGCATGCAGCTGTGGCCGCATTAACTGGCCCCCAAGATTTTATTGAGGAGATGCGGCTTTCCTACCTGGCGCGACGTGATTTTATGGTCAAAGCCTTGAATGAAATTGATGGCGTTGCTTGCCCATCGGCTGAAGGGGCATTTTATCTGTTCCCCAGTTTCCCCGGCAGCAATAAAAACAGCCTGGAATTGGCTGAAGTGCTGCTGGAAAAAGCCGGTATTGCCGGTACGCCAGGCATCGCTTTTGGCAGCAGCGGTGAAGGTCGCGTCCGTTTCTCGATTGCGACAGCAATGAGTGAGTTGGAGCGGGCCGTGGAACGAATCGCCAAGTCAATACACGAGATATTGTAAAGACAAAAGGCAGAAATCTGAAGGTAGAAGTGAGAGCGCGGTGTCCCGCGCTCTTTTTTTACAAGAGCAGTATGAGCAAGAGGATGAGGAGCAAGGCAAGCAAGATGCCGGCTCCGATGATGAGCATTTTGAGGCGGAAACGGATGCTTTGATTGTACGGCCGTTTCCAAAATTCATTCAGCCCCATTAATAATCGCCCATCCGATGTGAAAATCACCTGCCGCCCTCCGGCGCGAAACGACAGCGGATCTTCCTTGTCGGCTCGAACCAGCTTTTGGCCTTCTTTCCAACTGCCGCGCAGTGACCGAATCTGCAAATCGTTCTCCGCCCGATACACTTCTAACTCGCCGCCATAGCTGGTCCACAGGCGGAAATTACTGTTGAAGCCCGGCTTAGGGCCGTAAAGGCCGGTCAGTGTTGACCAAAGTTCTGGCTTTTCTGGCAGGCTGTCTGGCTCTGGGCGCTTTTTAAGCGTGCGCCCGTCACCCAACAGACGCCGCATCAGGCTGCTGGCCAGACCGATGGCGATGGAATTGGCCGTGTTGGTCAGCGCTACGACGCCCAACTCGTCATCGGGGGCCACGAACATTGAGGAAATGAACCCCAGCCACAACCCGTCATGTGAAACGACGCGGTGGCCGCCAAAATCATCAATCTTGAAACAGTAGCCCATCCCTTGCAGCCGTTCGTCAAGCTGATAATGGGGCGTAAACATCAGTTCCAGCGTTTCTGGCTTGAGGAGGCTGTTACTGGCTATCAATCCGGCCATATAGCGGCCCATGTCGTTGATGGTGGAATACATCGCGCCGGCGGCTGTTGTCACCTGTTCCAAATCAATGA
>JBNKZT010000137.1:0-14510 GCA_050301775.1 Promineifilaceae bacterium (SeqCode) | reverse complement strand
CTGGGCCTGGGGATGGGATTGCTGCTCGTCGGGTTGCAATTTAATCTTATCCACCCTTCCATTATTAATCGTGTGACCAGTTTTAGCCAGGATTTACAATTTGGCGATGTGCGCGGCGTTGATATAAACGATACAAATTATGCTGTTTTGGAGCGACTGGCCCATTGGCAAGCCGCCCTGGCAATGGCGCGGGATAATGTGTGGCTGGGCGTCGGCTTTGGCAATTACGAACCGGCCTATGCCGATTATGCCCTCGTCAACTGGCCGGCGCCATTGGGACACGCCCATAATTACTATTTAAATTTACTGGCCGAAACGGGTATTATTGGGCTGGCGGCTTATTTATTGCTATGGACGGCCGTTTTCTGGCAAACCATCCGCCTCTTAAAACGACTAGACTGGCCTCAGCGCGGCATCGCTTTGGGTTTGTTAGCCGCCTGGACTGCCTTAACCGTCCATCATCTGGTGGACAAACTATACGTCAACAACATCTATGTTCACCTGGGTGTGATGTTGGCATTGTTACAACTACTCGACGACGAGACTAAAGACTACAAGACTACAAGACTAAAAACTGGAGATTACAAGATTCAATGATTGCGTTATTTGTACAAGTTACCAGCCGATTTGGCATTAATCCTAAAGAAGCCGAGCGCTTTTTTAAGTTTCTGATTGTCGGCTCAATTGGATTTGTTGTTGATTTTGGTACATTAACTTTGTTAAAAGAAGTATTCAACTTTCCAACATTAGTGGCCAATACCTGTTCTTTTTCGGCGGCGGTAATCAGTAATTTTACATTCAATCGTTATTGGACTTATCCCGATTCGCGCCAAAAGAAGCTAACGGCCCAGTTAGGCCAATTTGGCCTTGTCAATGTCGTCGGCCTGGTGATAAATAATACATTGTTATTCTTATTGGAAAGCCCGTTTGATTCACTAACGACTTCGCTGGGCTTGATAGGCGGGCGTGGCTACATTCCGGCCAAAGCCATTGCCACTATTGTCGTCTTGTTCTGGAACTTTTTTGTCAATCGTTACTGGACTTACAATGATGTGGATTAAATTCGATGCGTATTGGCATTGATGTTACATCAGCCATCACTCAGGGTGGGGGCATTGGGCGTTACACACGGGAGTTAGTCCGGGCGCTGATTGCGCTGGATACTGACAATGAATACAGGTTTTTCTCGGCCAAACAACCGCCAACCTTGCCTGTTCCTGATCCCATACCCTCTGCGCCTCATGTCGAATACCATCCGGCGCCTGTAGATGAACGGTGGTTGTACCGCTTGTGGTATCGCCTGCGGCTGCCCTTGCCGGTGCAGTTAGTGACTGGTTACCTTGATCTGTTTCACTCGCCTGATTTTGTGCTGCCGCCGGTCAGCGGCGGTATTCCCACGTTGTTGACGGTACATGATTTGTCTTTTGTTCATTCGCCAGAGACATTTCCAGCGCAGTTGGTGTCCTATTTGAATCGGGTCGTGCCCTGGTCTGTCGGCCGTGCTACCCATATTTTGGCCGATTCGCTGGCGACGAAGCAGGATTTGATTGATGTCTGGCAAGTTCCAACCGAAAAGGTATCGGTTTTGTATTGTGGTGTGAACGCGATGTTCCGGCCGATTACGAATGTGGATCAGTTAACGGCCGTACGCCAAAAATACAAAATAGGTAAAAAGGACTATATATTATCTGTCGGAACCGTCCAGCCGCGTAAGAATTACCAGATGCTCATTCGCGCTTTTCGCCCGGTTTCCGACCACTATCCGCACAATCTGATCATTGCCGGCGGCAAAGGCTGGTTGGACGATGAAATGATGGCCGAAGTGGATCGACAGGGGTTAAACGGCCGTGTCCATTTCATTGGTTTTGTTAATGATGCCGACTTGCCAGCCTTGTACAGCGCCGCGACTCTCTTTGCTATGCCCAGTCTATACGAAGGGTTTGGTCTGCCTCTACTCGAGGCAATGGCCTGCGGTGTGCCGGTTTTGTCATCGAATGTGTCCAGTTTGCCGGAGGTGGTGGGGGGAACGGCCGTGCAGTTGTCACCCCATGATCAACAAGCATGGAGCCAAACCCTGCTGGATTTACTGGCCAACCCACATGCGCGTCAACAGATGGTAACTAAAGGCTTCCGTCAAATTCGCCAATTTACCTGGGAGCAATCAGCCAGCCAGTTGCTTCAAATCTACAATTCCCTCTAATATTTTCCTCATCTGATACAAAAGTACTGTTGCCGTAGGAGACCAAAAGCCTGAGAATAAAAGAATAGTAATAGTAGTTCAAAAATACTAATAGTTGTTGAGAAGGCCTGAAGCATTAAAGTGTGAGTACCGTGTCTCTGGCAGTAAAGGATTTACGATATCGTCATCTGGAAAGTCAAACCGAGAAATTTCGGTTATGGTTTGTGCGTTCTTTGTCGATATTGTTATCTCATTTGTCAGGTCAGTGTGCATCGCCACAGCGGATTTCTTTAATGACCGAACCATACAGACAATTGGAAGAAATGGCCAGAGTACGTACCCTTGCCCTAACCCAAACACAAGAAAGTGCCTTCGCGATTATTGCTATTGGGCAGAAAAACGAACGCCGCTACCTGCTTCAATGGAACGCAAATTGGCAAATGTTTAATCTGATAGGTGGCAAGGTCGATAACAACAAAGGGGATGGCAATTGTTTACGCCGCACGATTGAACGCGAACTTGAAGAAGAACTCGGCCTAGTCTGCCCTCAAGAATGCCAGGTTGGGCGTGAACTTGGCCAATTAAAAATGCAGCAATTTTCACACCGCGAACAAATGGTTAAAAATTACCACTTTGCGTTGTTTGATGTGCAGATATTACCCAACCTTCCAATTGATTCGGAATCACCACATTATTTTGCTCGTTGGCTTTCAACAGGACGAGAAAATATTTTTGTTTCTGCCGACGAAGTACAAAATTTAAGCACTGTTGGTGGACGACCCATTTCAGCAACAACCCGCCATGTCCTCCAGGTTTTAGGAGAGATTTCTAGTCTCTCCACTGAAAAATCTAAACAAAAACATTGAGTCCCCTTAAATTAGTACTAAATTCCTATCAGGCAATCAGCATAATAGTACTTGTTTCCCATTCGATCGATTACACCTATGCGAATGCAATAGTGCATAATGTAAACATAAATAGAAAAACATCAATTTTTTTACGTAGTACCCAATTTTTTATAGAGTGCATTTGCTGCAAATTACGTTATTTGTCGGGCGAGCAGAACCGGCAGATACCTTTTTTGCGTTTAGTTTATTGCTTAAATTTACCCGCTGTTCAAATAAGAGCAGTTAAGGGGTGTTGAAAATGGATTCAACTGGTTTATTTCATGGCGTAATGAAATTGAAGACGGTGTGTGTGGGCGGCCACTTTTATGAAGTGCCGGAACATCCCCAGTCAGGGAAATTTCCCTGGAGTGTGTTGGAACATACCGATGATTTTAAATTCCTTACCGGTATCGCCTTTGATAAAGCGTTAGACACGATTCTTCATGACAGAGATATTGACCTGGTTTTTGTTGATGCTGATTATGATGCCTTGTCTGAACTAACCATGTTTTTGACGCAGGTGCAAGAAATTCGTCCTAAGCTGCCAGTTGTGATATTTACAAGTGGAGCCGATGACAAAATGCGTTATTTAATGCGCAGTGGCGTTGCCTGGCATTTTACCAAGCATTCATCGGCGGTGGGGCGATTGGCAGAGCAAATTCAGCGGTATGTGTTTTCCCCGGTAAGTTGGGATGAGGTGTTTGAACAATATGCCAGTGATGCTGTAAAACCACGGATCGAACCTGGTTTAAGCTATACCGATTTGGAAGCCTTGATTAAGAATCCGGAAGAGCGATATATCATCAAACGATTGTTTGCCAACAGCGATGTCGTACAGATTTTTCGAATGGATGAGGGGTTGAGTGGTTCGCGCATTTATACGATTAAACCGGCCCATCAACTGCGGCGGATTTTGAAGATCGATGTTGCCGATCATTTGGAAGCGGTGCGGGAGAAGCAAGAACGTCTTATTCAACCTCGTTTAAACCGGCGTATTGGTCAAATTCAAGGGAAGTTGGTGCGGGGCCAACATCTGGCCGGAACTTGTTACAGCCTGGCCGGTTCAAATCGGGATGCAATTACGCTGGCGCAATTTCTGCAAGACCAAAATCGGGTTCGCAAGGAAGTCATTGAGGAAATTTTGAATCAGCTTCGGGTCAGCCTTGACCAGTTATATGCCGGCAGCAGCGATACGGAACTGCGGTATTGGGCGCCTCTTTATTCACGCGTACTGCCGACACAGCTTTCACTGGTTGATGCTGAGCTGGTGGAACTCAATGAACAGGATGCTGATTTTGTGGTTTCGGCGGATGATCTGACGACGTTATCGGCCGTTCCTGGTAATCAGACTCTTAAAGCGATTAATGAAGCAGTTTTGAATGGTGAACAGCCGAAAGTTATTTTGAGTAATTTTGAAGTAGCTGAATTGGATACACAGCGTGGTGTTTTGTATTTGCATGACGATTTGGTGGCTCGTTATCCGGTTTCTTCACTCGTGCGCGGCAAGGATCATCCCATTTTGCGTTTTAAGGTGGCCTTGCAGAAGTCGGAATGGCAGATGTTGACTCATCCAGTTTTTCGGCGGGGTAAACGTATTTGTGTAAGAGGCAGGGTTGTTGATACGCAAGATACAATTTTGGGACAAAGCATTTCTCAGATTACGGGCGAGGAATTTGATTTTGAGTCAGAAAAATTCGAGTTGGGATCGGCTCGTTTTATTTCACCGATTAAGAATGTTCGTTCCTTGCTTTGGGAGATTGGCCGGGAGGATATGATTGTTCCGATTCCCCAGGTGTCACCGGTTGTACATGGCGATTTGAATACCAGTAATATTTTGGTTGAGGTGGGTGACGATGTTCCGGTTTGGCTGATAGACTTTTCAGATGCTCGACCAGGCCATATTTATTTTGATTTGGCAAAGCTGGAGGTTGAATTCCGTACCCATGTCTTGTTCCGTGTTTTTAAGGAAATGGTAGCGGAAGGGCTGTGGGATACAGATACAGCAACTAAGTTTGCCTTGTTGGTCGAAAATGTGCTGTTGCAAACGGCCGTTGACAAATTTGAGGATTTTGTAGCCGCGCTGCGTGATTACCAGCCGGAATGGTATGACAGTTTGTATTCTCATTTTCCGCTGTATTCGGAAAATTTGTTGTATTTCTTGTTCTCGCTGCGCAAAATTGCGGAATCGCACAGCCCGGAACGGTTTCGATATCATTATCCGGTTGCTGTTTTCTTTCAAAGTATCGCCGTATTGAAATATGAAGGTTTGGATAATCATCCGTGGCATCCCTGGTCTAAGCGGTTGGCGCTGGCTTGTGCGCTGGTTTCGGGGAAGCAGGCGATTGAGGAGGTGGAACGGCCGCGCGAGGTCGCTGAGGTATTGAATGTACTGCGGCAGCGCAGCGCGTTTTCTATGATTACCGTAGGCAGCGGGGAAGAACGGAAGTACTTGCTGCAATGGAATGCTAACTGGGGAATGTTTAACCTGGTAGGTGGCAAGATTAATAATGAGAAGGGCGATCGGGATTCGTTTGCACGGGCGATTCAGCGGGAGTTGTGGGAAGAATTGGGTTTGAAGAGTCCCAAGGATTACCGGATTGTGCGGGAGTTACGGCCGTTACTCAAACGTCAGTTCTCGCGCCGGGAATATGTCTTCAAAGATTACGAGTTTCGTGTATTCAGAATTGAATTGTTGCCCCGCCACCCGCTCACACGGGAAGAATATGAGCGATTTGCCCAAAGGTTGTCTGAAGATCGCGAGAATGTGCTGGTAACCAGAGCTGAAATCGAACGGCTGCGTACGATATCGGGCCGGCCGATTTCGGAAACGACCCGGATGATCTTGCAAGAGCTGGGTGAAATTACACCACTTGATACGGATGAAATTTATCCGGTGCTGGATTTCAAATTGGATGATGATCAACTGGTTGTGAGTCGGGGGCGGGCGCAGTTAAACGGCCGTTTACGCAACCCGGAATTTGGTAATCTGGTAGAAAACATCTCGATTGAAGTGCTGCCATCCGGCAATTATGAGACAGACATGGATTCGGCGTTAATTCATATCGACGCATTGGATGCTGGCGAGGACGCACCGTTGGCCATTTGGGTCCAGCCACGGGCTAATGAAGCCACTATTCAATTGCGGGCAACGTATTATGATGTGCGTGGTCATGAGCACCGGCAGCTTCTGGATGGCGTTGTTAATTTTGTCACCCAGGAACGGTCGATGTTCCATATAAACAATCCATACGTGGTGGGCAAACCGTTAACGGCAGCTTCGGAAGCGTTGTACATGGGGCGTGAAGATGTCTTTATGTGGATTGAGGAGAATTTGCTGGGCAAAACACAGCCGCACACCTTGATTCTGTACGGTCAGCGGCGTATGGGTAAGACCTCAACCTTGTATCAACTGGTTGGCGGCAAACGGGGAAAGCCTATTCGTGAATATCCAGGTTACCCAATCTTCCCCGTTTATATCGATTTACAAAGCCTGGCCGGCTGCGATATGCCGGAATTTTTTGAACGGTTAAGTTATCAAATTGTACGCGTTTTAGGCCGGCGTCAGATTGAGGTTGCTGTTCCCGAATCATGGCCGAAAAATGGCGCGATTTATAGTGTGTTCGATGAATTTTTGGATAGAGTTGAGGACAGCTTGCCGGAAAATGGTCTCTTGGTGCTGATCATGGATGAGTTGGAGCAGCTGCAAGTGAGTGTGGAGAACGGCCGTTTAAGTGAGGATATTTTCCCGTACCTGCGTTCCCTCATGCAGCATCGTACCCGGCTCACTTTTATCCTGGCAGGAACCAATCAACTCGTCGAAGATTATTGGAGCATCATTTTTCACGTTGGCATTAGCCGTGAAATCGTCTCTCTGGACTCGGATGAGACCGAAAAATTAATTCGTGAACCAGTTTCACCGATGATCCAGTATGATGATTTAGCCGTCGATCGTATCTGGTTGGCGACGAGAGGGCATCCCTATTTCAGTCAGCTCATCTGCCACCGGCTAATTAGTGCCACAAATCTGGAAGGCAGCAAAAGCAAAACCATCACCATTGCCGATGTGCGCGAGACGATTGACAACATTGTAAACGAAGATGACAGTCACCTTCAACATTTATGGAACGAGAGCAGCAATGAAGAACAATATGTGCTGACTGCATTGGCCGGCCATGAATTAGCCGAAGAAAGTGTGCCACGTGTCGAAATTGCTTCCCGACTGCGTGAAGCCCCATTTGATGAAGATGCCTTGCATGCTGCGCTGAAACGTCTGGAATTACGTCGTCTGGTAACCAGGCAGCCTGTCGAGCGGCAGATTCAGCGCCGTTTGGCGCAGCCAGGCGTCTGGCAGCCTATGTTGGTAAGCAAAGATTATGCCTATACCATTGCTTTTGATTTGCTGCGTGTATGGGTAGCACGTAAACATCCGTTAGGGTCTATGTTGAGTGTTGTTAACTAGATGATTACTTGTATTGGATTAGGAATGTGGAGTTATGTCATATATTGTCGGACATCCGATTAAACGGCCGGAAGATTTTTACGGCCGTGCCCAACAAACACGACGATTTTTTGAAATAATTGGGGGAACACAAGCCCAATCAGTTAGTATTTTAGGGCTGCGTCGTGCCGGGAAAACATCCTTTTTGCAATATGTTGCCCAGCAAGAAGTCATAGCTCGTTATCTGCCCGATCCGGACAATTACGTCATGGTCTACGTTGATATGTCCACTTGCAAAACACCGTCTGACTTTTATCATCGGCTGCTTATTCGCTTGAAGATAGCGCTGGGGCAGGGGGAGCCGGTTAATTTGTGGAAAGATGGGTCTCCTGGCAAGATCAGAATGTATGACGTTGAGGCGCTGCTTTGTCAATATCCGCAAAAACGGGTTGTATTGCTGTTAGATGAATTTGACCATCTCAAAACGGCCGCCTTTGATCAGGATTTTTTGACCGAACTGCGGGCTATGACCAGTGTTTTAGAGTACGAAATGGCTTGCGTTACCTCATCCTATTGGGATTTATACCAGTTGGGAGCGCACATCGGGCTGCCGCCTACATCACCGTTTTACAATATTTTTTATCCGACTCCCATTTACATGGATGGTTTTGATCTGGCTGATGTTAAAGCGTTAATCCGGGAACCGGCTGAACGGGATGGTATTGATGTCACAAACGAGGATATCCAGCGAATTTTCCAATTGTCTGGCTCTTTACCATTTTTTATCCAGGCAACGGCCGCTAAATGGTTCCAGGAAAAACGAAAAGGCACTGACCCTAATCTAGCCAAAATTGGCAGTCACATGGTGGCGGTCATGTCGCCTTACTTTGCTCAGTGGTGGCGTTATTTTTCACCTTGTGAACGGGATTTACTCCAAGCATTAACCAACAAAGACCCAATTGATAAATTGACCTACACAGATATCGAACTCAGTGAAGCGGCCCGCCGCTTGCTAAATTATGGGCTGTTGGTGCGTTGGGGTGAAGGATTCCGCATGAATGGCAGCATCATCGGGTTCTGGATTCGGCTCCATGCAGGGAAGATTGTGCTAAACGGCCGTAACGGCGCCACCAATATCCTGCAGCAAAATATCATTGATCCGGCTGAACTGCGCCAGGCATTAGTCAATTACTTTGATCTGGAAGAACTACGAACGCTTTGTTTCGATCTGGGTGTTGATTTTGATGAGCTAAAAGGCAGTGGAAAAGGAGCCAAAGCCAGAGAATTAGTCCAGTATTGGCAGCACAAAGGCGATCTGACCCCATTGGTTGAGGCCATTCGCCGGCAGCGTGGAACCATCATCGATTTGCCGCTCCCCCATAAATAATAAGATCGTTATCCCGGTTGCCTCTCCCGACAACCCTCACTATAATGCTGCATGATGTGAGAAGAATCAGGTGAGGTGAGAAATGGTTCCTATTTATCGTACAGATGGTGAATGGGTTGCAGTTTACGAAAAAAGCCATCTGTTTAATATTGATGGTGAGTGGATTGGATTCGTTTCCGGGCGAGACGTATACGATCCCAGCGGTATGTATTTGGGTTTTTTAAGTGACGATCGTCGCTTGTTGCGTACGCGTTCCCGACCGCCTACACGTGCCCGTTTACAGCCCCCGCCCAGACCCGAACCCCCCGAAATCCCAGCAACAATGCCGCTTGCGCCGCTGCTGCCATCCTTGCCCTACAGCATCATTGATCTCTTTGAAGCATTCCCGGAACGCCTCTCGTATGTTTCGGAAACACGGCCAGATATGGAATGATTGTATAAAATGGAAGGTAAAACAGCCGCTGAATCGCGGGTAACATTGACCCAGTTAATGGGACCGGCGCAGGCCAATACATTGGGTAACGTTCATGGTGGGCTGCTGATGAAACTTTGCGATGAGGCGGGTGGCATGGCTGCGGCCAAACATGCCCGGCGGCCATCGGTCACAGTCACGGTCGATTCGATGACGTTCCATTCGCCGGTTCACATCGGCAACCTGGTGACGGTAAATGCCGAAGTGACCTGGGTGGGACACACTTCTATGGAAACACGAGTGGTGGTGACGGCTGAAAATGTACTAACTGGTGCTGTGACGCATACCAACACGGCCTACTTTGTTTATGTTGCTCTGGGCGAAGATGGGAAACCAGTTACTGTGCCTCCTTTAATTTGTGTAACAACTGAAGAGGGAGAACGCTTCGAGCGAGCGGCCCGTCGTCAAGCGGAACGTCTGGAACGACGCCGCCAGGAAAAATCATGACTGAACAGCGCTCAAAACTGTTAGAAGTGCTGCTGGAGGCGCCGGCCCACAAAATTGTGACGCTGCCGGACAGGGATTATGGTTTGGCTGACGTTGAACCATTTCCTTTTTTAGCGATTGTCGGCCAGCAAGAGATGAAATTGGCGCTTACCCTGTCGGTGATTAATCCACGGGTAGGCGGTGTTTTACTGATTGGGCCACGTGGTACGGCGAAGACAACGGCCGTACGGGCCATGACCGATTTACTACCCAGCGTCCGCCGCAGTTTGTGCGTGAATGGCTGCACCGAGGCGATGTTGGAAGAAGGAGGCATGGACGCGATTTGCGATGCCTGTAACAAGAAGATCGGTTATGGGGAGCCGCTGACTGTTGAAGACCGGGTGCGCATCTTTGAGCTGCCGCTCAATGCCCGCCTGGAAGACGTGGTCGGCGGTATCAACGAGCGGATTGCCCTGGAACAGCAGCGAGTCCGCCTGGAGCGCGGCATATTGGGCCATGCCGATGGTCACATCCTCTACATTGATGAAGTGAATTTGCTGGATGACATCATTACGGATGCCATTTTGGATGCGGCGGCGCAGGGACATTATACCGTGCGGCGCGGCCCATTGAAGATGCGCTATCGTGCCCGCTTTTTGTTGATTGGTTCGATGAACCCGGAAGAAGGACGATTGCGACCGCAGTTGATGGATCGGTTTGGTCTGCGAGCTGTGGTACGTGGTTTGGACGATGCCGCGATGCGTTATCAGGTGTATGAGCAAGCGGCAGCGTACCACAGTGATCCGGAGCGGCTGGCATCTTTGTATGCCGAGGGTACGCTGGCGCTGGCGACGGAAATTGAGCTGGCGCAGAAGCGGCTGCCGACGGTAACGGTGAGTGATGCGGCGCGTGATTTGGGTTTGCAGTTGATCCGGCATTTGGAGATTGATTCAAACCGGGCGGAAATTACGTTGTTCGAAGCGGCGCGGGCTTATGCGGCGGCCGATGAGCGTGATGAAGTGACGACGGTTGATATTCAGGCGGTGGCGCTGTTGGCATTGCGGCAGCGGCAAAGCCCGGGTTTGACGAAGTTTTTCCAGGAGCAGGCGGAAGAGGACGGCCGTTTACAAGCCATTTTTGAGGAGAAAAAGCGTGAAACGTGATGTGTGAAAAAGTGTCACGTGTCATGTGTCACGTTTATGTCTAAAAAACAATCTCAATCGCTGCTGCTGGCCGGATTAACGGCCGTATTCACTGCTTACTTTCTCGTCTGGCTGCCTGGTCCGGTGGTGGGGCTGCAATTTATCGGGGTCGAAATTGGGGAGTGGATCAAGTTTCTGGGCGTTGGCCTGGGTCGCAACTGGTTTTATCTGCCGCCTATTACGCTGGGTTTGCTGCTGGCGCTGCTGACATTGACCTGGCCGCCGCACCGTTGGCAGAACTGGATGATGCGCGGGCTGGCGGTTGCTGTGTGTTTGCTTTCTTTTCCAGCAATTGAAGCGATTCGGTTTGAGGCTGCCAGTGAATGGCGGCTGCGATTGCTGTTGGTTGGTGGGGTAGGGGTGGTAGCGATTTTGACTGGTCTTGCGGAGCGGTGGACGCTGCCAGACTGGCTTTCCTGGCTGCTGTTGGCAGTTTTGGGAATTGTCGGAGCTGTTTTTCCTTTTTGGTTTTATGGGCAGGTACGGCCGTTAGTGGCTCAGGCGGTTGGTCTGCCGGTGGGGATTGGGCCGGGTGTGTGGTTGAACGGGGCGGGGCATTTGCTGGTAACGGCCGTGGCCGTTCAAAAGTTGAAGGCAAAGGGTTAAAGGTAGAAAAAAACCGGGCCTTTTACAAAAAAGCCCGGCCTATAAGTCCGATTTTTGTTGATCTCAGAATCAACCAGCCATATTTTCGTTAATGTAAGCGACGGCTTCCCCGACAGTTGTGATTGTCTGGGCTTGTTCATCGGAGATTTCGCCGTTGAATTCTTCTTCAAAGGCCATGATCAATTCGACTAAATCCAGCGAATCAGCTTCCAAATCTTCGCGGAAGCGGGAATCAGCTAAGACCTGATCTTCCTCAACACCAAGCAGTTCTACAACAATATTGCGGACACGACTTTCTATGTCACTCATCTAATCCTCTCCTTAGGATAAATTTCTTTTCGGATGTAACCGAGTTATTTTAGGTGCAACGGGCAGAATGTCAAGAAAAAGGTGAAAGCGGAAAACAATTAGAATTCACGAAAACGGTTCTTTCGCTTTCACTGCCCGTTTAATATAAACCGTTAGCAAGAACACTCACTCATTCGCTAAGTTACGATCTGCAACAATCATTCTAGCTCAAACAAAACTTGTAACCGAGCATAAATCTGTTTTTGGAATCTTGGCGGCACATGTCCTAAATCACGTTGGATAAGCTTCGTTGTTGCTGTCATCATGCGATGTAGACAAAGAGTAGAAGACGTACGGAGACCGGTAGTGATAAAATCGCTCTCGCTGCTATGGATAATAACATCTGTAGGGAGGGGATCGTCTGGAATGCGGCTTGTGATGAAAGCTAAAACAATAGGATGATGTGGTCCTATTGGGTTTGTTAATCAAACAGCTGGGCGAACTTTACTATTTGAAAGATCATCAAATGGGAAGGGAACAAGCACGATCTTATACTTCGTCATGAAAGGGTTTCCCGTCATCGACCGTATATAAATCTTCTTGGGCATCATGGAGAAAAGAGAAGGATGGGTTACGACTAGCAGCTTGCAGCCATGCTGCTTCGTCCCAATCATCATTGTCGTTTTCTTCAATGGATGAAAGAACCAGTACCCGGACTCGTTTTGGGCCAACAATTGGAAGTAACCCATCTAGTTTAAGTTGGCGATTTTCATCAATTGTTCCTGCCATTTCAATGGCAGTCATCGTCTTTCTCATGTTGTTACCTCAATATTAGTATAAACAGTATAGATTGGAAGTTCAATGGATTGGCGCTGCGCTTTGAACGGATTAGTTTAGTTCATGGTCTTTGGTCGAGTTAACCAAACGGCCGTTCCCAGCATCAAATAAAACGTAAAAGCCAAATCAACCAGGAAAAAGCTGTGGTCTACCAGTCCGTGGGCCAGCATATCGACGAATGCTCCGGCGAAGCCGACAACTATCGGCAGCCAATCAAGTGGCACTTGTTTTTTGGCTTTCCACAACAGCCGACCCAACCAACCAACCAGCCAGCCACCAGCAGCCAGCCCCAGTAGTCCCAGCCGCGTGGCAAAATCGAGGATGATGTTGTGGGGATGGTTCAGATTGGGTTCTTTCCAGGCCGCGTCGAGGATGTAGCGCCCCCGGTAAGCGTACAGGAAGTTGTCCAGGCCCACCCCAAAGAGAGGATGTTCGGCGATCATGTTCAGGCTGGCCTGCCACAGGTTAAGGCGGAAGACGCCCGTTGCGCCGCGCAAATCGAAACGACCGGCTAATTGAGGAATCCGCTGGGCCAGAAATAGAAAAGCGATGCCAGCCGCCCCCAATCCAATGACCCAGGGCCACGTTTTACGTCCATTGGAACGCTGCCAGACCCAAAAAACAAATAACAGAGAAGCCGGCAGCCCTAAAAACAGTGCTCCTTTGCTGAAACTGAGCAGGATGGCCAGTCCAATCGGCAGCGTGGCTGCGGCGTAGAACCAACGGCGACGGCCGTTTCCCTTTCCCAACATAGCCATCGCCGCCAGCAAGGGCAAAATCCGGCCCAAATACAGCGCGACATTGTTGGGCGAGCCATAAATCGAGCGCAGGCGCAGCAGTCCGCCTTCGGCCGTAATCAGCGTATCGCGGGCAAAGGCATACTGCCACAGACCAAACAAAGCCACAATCAACCCGCCCAGAATGAAGGCGTCGAGTACGACCCACATTTCCCGCTTTGTCGGGCGGATGCCGCGCAGCAGCAGGTAAAACAGCGCCGGTTCGATGATGACCACCCGCCATTCATTGGTCGCCACGCCCAGTCGTTCGGTGAAGAATAGGGAAAGGGTGGCAACGGCCGTGAATGCGATGACGGCGTAGTCGGCGATTGGCAAAGCCGGGGGGCGGAGGTGCAGGGTAGCAGGGGAGCGTTTCCAACGTGATACGTGGTACGTGATACGTGACCCGCCAAATGCCGCCAGGGTGAGTAGGGTGTAAATTTCCACCGGTGAGAAGCGATAGTTGAAAATGGGTTTGGGCTGGAGCAAAGCGGGAACCAGGGAAGAGCCGCTGTTGGTGTAAAAAGGAATCGTCAAAGCGATGAGAGCCAGTCCCCAGGCTGGACGCAGGTAAATGAGAAGAAACATAATAACTAGGGCGGTCGCGTAGATGAAGAAGCTGGGTGTCACGTAAAAAATGGAGGCGGCGGCGGCGGTGAGGGCCAGTTGGCCGCCATCACCCAGGCGGCGGTACACGCCGGCGGCCTGCTCGCCCCAGGTCAGCCAGCCGGTCAGGGCCACGATGGCCGCGACCAGTGCCGTGAGGATGAGTTGACTGGTTTGTTGGAGATGGCCGTAGCCCTCCCTTAATTTTTGTCCAACCGGTCCCCAGTCAGCCCGTTTGTTGGTATAGAAGGCGAGGAGGAGGGTGAGAACGGCCGTTACTGCCAGCCCAACCATTCCCCAACGATAACCGGCATCCGGTGGATGATAGCCGACGCTGAATCCGTTCAGTGCCCACTGATCCCAGCCGCGTGACGCCACGATTTCCATCGTATGGACGCCGGGAGCA
>JBNKZT010000136.1:0-14666 GCA_050301775.1 Promineifilaceae bacterium (SeqCode) | reverse complement strand
GCAGGGCTATCATACCAATCGACCATTGCAAAACGGCGGCAACAATCTACAATACCCACGCACCAAAGCGCCCGACTTTAACAACACGGTCAACAATTTCATCACGTCGCCGGAATCGGCCATCTTGTTTGCTGATCCGCTGCTGGGGGCGCTGGCCGATAATGGCGGCCCGACGCAGACGCGGGCTTTGAACAACGGCAGTCTGGCCATCGACGCCGGAAGCAACGGTGCCTGCCCGGCGACTGATCAACGAGGCGTGTCCCGTCCCCAGGGCGGTGGTTGTGACATCGGGGCTTATGAGCGCATCGTCGTCTTGGAAGTGACTCCGGCGATGATTGACGCCTCCGCGCCGGTGACGTTGACGGTCAAAGGGTATGGGTTTACGGCGGCGAGTCATGTGTTGTGGGATGGCACGGCCGTTCCTACCACCTATGTTGATCAATTAACGCTTCAGGCACAGGTGAGTACGGCCGTTATCGGCTCACCCCGTTCCGTTCCGGTAACCGTTGACAATGTCACACTGCCGGCGGCCACGGTGTTGGTCGTCGATAATTTACAGCAGGTTTATTTGCCGCTAATTACGAAATAACAAATCAAATCGCTGAAAAGCCGACTGGCTGACAGCTAAAAAAGGTGAAATCATGGAAGAACGAATCAAACAACTACAAGAACTTCAAGAAACGGTCAATCATTTGCGGAGGCGGCTTTGACGTCGCTAACAAGCTAGACAAAATTGCTCAATTAGAACAACTGGCTGCCGCGCCTGATTTTTGGAACGACTCCACCAGAGCGCAGGAAATTATGCAAGACCTGACCAAACTGCGCGATGAAGTGACGGATTGGGAACAGGTCAGTACCCGTTTGCAGGATGCCCTGCTCCTGACCGAACTTGACGACGAGGATTTGAGTGCTGAGTTAGATGCGGAAGTCGAAGTGTTAACTCAGGCGGTGAATAAACTGGAATATCGCGCCTTATTTGCCGGCAAGTATGATGATGAAGATGCGATTTTGGCCATCCATGCCGGCGCCGGCGGCACCGAGGCCCAGGATTGGGCGCAGATATTGCAGCGCATGTTTATCCGCTGGGCTGAATCAGAAAAAATCGCGGTCAACATTCTCGACGAAAGTCCGGGCGACGTGGTGGGGATTAAAAGCTGCTTGATGCAGTTTAAGGGGGATATGGTATACGGCCGTCTCAAATCCGAGCGCGGCGTGCATCGATTGGTCCGCATCTCCCCCTATGACTCCTCCAGCCGCCGCCATACCTCGTTTGCCAAGGTGGAGGTCTGGCCCGATGTAGCCGAGGATATTGAAATTGAGGTAGACGAGAAAGATTTGCGCATCGATCGTTTCCGGGCCAGCGGCGCCGGTGGCCAGCACGTGCAGAAAAATGAAACGGCCGTGCGCCTTACCCACTATCCCTCCGGTATCGTCGTCTCCTGCCAAAATCAACGTTCACTAACCCAAAATATGCAGGTGGCAATGGGTATCCTCAAATCACAGTTATTTGACCTGGAGCGGCGCAAACAGGAAGCCGAAATGTCGGCCCTCAAAGGTGAAGATGTATCCGCCGAATGGGGCAGCCAGATTCGCTCCTACGTCCTGCATCCTTACAAAATGGTCAAAGATCACCGCACCAACTACGAAACTGGTAATACGCAAGCTGTTCTGGACGGCCGTTTAGATGATTTTATGGTCGCCTATCTCAAACACAGGCTTGGCGAACCAGTGGAGTAACCATTTTTAGTAGGGGCGACCCTCGTGGTCGCCCAGATCAAACAACCATATTATGTCTACAACTAATTAAGGAGGCCATCATGCGAAAAGACGATTTGGACGAAAAACGGAAACAAATGCAGAAACGGCCCGGTATCCCCCCGGCTCGTATTGCCCCCAAGCCGCGGGTACGCCCGGCGAACCGGGTTGTGGCCCGGCGGCAGGCGGCTGCCCAACGACCCATGCCCGCGCCGCCCCCGCGACGGCCGTTCCCGCCCACAACCCAACCGGCTGCCCGTCCCGCTGCTGCTGTAACAGCCAACCCGGAACTCCAGGCGCGTGTTCAGCAGGCCCAAACCAGCTTTGCCAGCCTGGAAAGTCGCGCCCAATTGAGCAATATCTACAACGCCATTGGCCAGTTTGATTCCCAACTGATTGATTTGCCGTTGGCCCTGGAAGCGCTGCGCGGGCGAGGCTACCTCCATTCTGAACAACTGGAAGACCGCCTGGAAGCATTGGAAACGCGTTGGGATGATGTCCGCCCCCGCGTTGAGACGACGTTACACCAGCACGTCACCAGCCTGGATAAGCAGATTGATGAAGTGGAACGACACGTACACAGACTCCGCCCGGTGGATGCCTCCCTGCGAACAGCGGAGTCGATTCTGAAATCATTGGAACAGCGGATAGGGGCAGCGGAAACGGCAGTGTCCAATCTCTACTCTGGCATGGAATCAGACCTCCGCACAGTTCACGCCGATCTTAACCGCATCACCACTATGATGGACGCCCTCGCCGAATCCAATGCTATCCAGTTGCGCCCCACCGAAGGCCCTCTGTTAGCTGTCAAATCAGTCTGGCAGCAAAGCGGCGACGATGGCCCTGAGGGTATCATTTTCCTTACCGATCAGCGCATCCTTTTTGAGCAGCGGGAAGAAGTCGTAACCAAAAAACGGCTGGGCATCTTCAAAGCCGAATCTGAAATGATCCAGGAACTACGGCTAGAAATCGAGGTGGCCGATATTGACTCTGTTGAGGATAAAGAAGAAGGCGGCTTCCTCGGCATGGGCAAAGATGACATCTTGGAATTAGGCCTTTCGGCCAATGCTCCATTAGCGCGCGCCAGATTTCACCTTAAGGGACAGGATTCAGCCGATTGGGCGGCTATGGTCAAGCGCATTCAAACCGGCGAGATTGATAACGACCGGGCCAACGAGTATGTTGAATCATTGGCCGAGGCGCAAAATGCAGCACTGACATTTCCGACACAATGTCCAAACTGTTTTGCGGCCGTGCCCACACCACCGCGAGGCGTCCTTACTGTCACTTGCGAATTTTGTAGTGCAATCATTAAACCTGAAAAAATCGAATAAATAGTTGCCTCGTAGGACATAACCAGTATAATAGTCGTTTGCACTCTAACCTAATTTTAACATTGCAGCCTTGACATATTGAAGTTCGACTATAGAATTAACCTGCTTATGTTAAAGACTTAGACTAAATTTAAGAGCGTTGGCCCCCAAAAGGCCATACGCTCTTTTGTGCGTTTGTATCCATATTAATGTCTCCTGGTCGTTGCAAGAGAGATTAACCCACAACAAAACATTCAAGTTCATTTGGAGCCATAATATCTTTGGGAGGTCAGTTGGTGGAAACAGCAGAGTTTCGCTCATTACGTATTAGTTTAGCATCCCCCGAACAAATCCGTTCGTGGTCTTACGGCGAAGTCACCAAACCAGAAACAATCAATTACCGTCGTTTGCGTCCAGAAAAAGATGGCCTGTTTTGTGAGGCTATTTTTGGTCCCACACGCGATTGGCAATGCTATTGCGGCAAGTACAAAAATGTACGCTACAAGGGCATTGTTTGCGATAAATGCGGTGTAGAAATTACCCGTTCTTCCGTTCGACGTGAACGGTTGGGTCATATTGAATTAGCTGCGCCGGTAGCCCACGTTTGGTATACCCGGCGCGTTCCCAGTTACATGGGGCTTTTGCTCAATGTATCTCGCCGTAACCTGGATCGTGTCCTTTATTTTGCTCAATACGTCATTACCAGTGTTGATGAAGAAGCCCGGCAGCGAGCCTTGAAGCGGTTGGATGAAGAGTTGGAAGAAACCGAACTCAAGCTTGAAATAGAAATTCAAGAACAAGTCGAGCAAGCGGCTGGCGAAGCTAAGATACGGTTAGCGGCTTTAGAGGGTCAGTTAGCAGAATTAAATGCTACATTTGATGATCGCCTGGCGGTTGCAACAGATGAAGTGGTTCGCGAAGCCAAGTCTATCGAACAGCGTTTAGAGAATTTGAGCGGTTCGTCTGCTAGTGAAGATATCATTCTGGGTGAAAAGACAATCATCAAAAAAGGTGAGGCTGTTGGACGTGAACATACTGTCATTGTTCAAGAAATCACTTCAGAACGATTGACTGAAGTCCAGGAAAACAGCGAAGCCGCACAGCAAAGCGAAGTTGCTAAACTGCAAAGGGAAATTGAAGAGCTGCGCGTAGAAATTGCTACCGTGGGTCAAGATGTCCGTGATCAAACTGGTCAGAAATTGGTTTTGCTGCGTCAGCAAGCGCAATCAAATCGGGACCAGTTAGAAGCGCTGGCCCAAATGGTATTTCTCAATGAAACAGAATATCGTGAATTGAAGAGCAAATTTGGCAATGTCTTCCGCGCTGAAATGGGGGCTGAAGCCCTTTATGATATTCTGAAGCGAATGGATTTAGACAAACTGTCTCGCGAATTATGGCGAGAAGTGCGTACGACCCGTTCCAAGCAGGCTGCCAAGCGAGCGACGAAGCGTTTGCAGGTTGTTGAAGCGCTTCGTGGCAGCAATAACCGGCCGGAATGGATGATTCTGGAAGTTTTGCCGGTCATTCCGCCCGATTTGCGCCCGATGGTGCAGTTGGATGGTGGCCGTTTTGCCACATCGGATTTGAATGATTTGTACCGTCGCGTTATCAATCGTAATAATCGCCTTAAGCGATTGCTGGATTTAGGTGCGCCGGATGTTATTGTCCGCAATGAGAAGCGTATGCTGCAAGAAGCCGTGGACAGTCTCATTGACAACAGCCAGCGGGGCAAGGCATTGAGTCGTCGTGGTCGCCGCGAGCTGAAATCATTGTCGGATATGCTCAAGGGGAAGAAGGGGCGTTTCCGCCGCAACCTGCTGGGTAAACGTGTCGATTATTCCGGCCGTTCTGTCATTGTGGTTGGCCCGACCTTGACATTGGGCCAGTGTGGCTTGCCTAAAGTGATGGCTTTGGAACTGTTCCGGCCGTTTGTGATTAGCAAACTGGTTGAGTACGGTTATGCCAGTAACGTAAAAGGGGCAAAGCGGTTTATCGAGCGGCAGCCGCCGGAAGTATGGCAGGTGTTGGAAGAGGTGATTCAAGGCCGGCCGATTATGTTGAACCGGGCGCCAACTCTGCACCGCCTGGGTATTCAAGCATTTATGCCTATGCTGGTTGAGGGTAAGGCTATCCATCTTCACCCGTTGGTTTGTGCAGCTTTTAACGCCGACTTTGATGGGGACCAGATGGCTGTTCATGTGCCATTGTCTAAGCGTGCGGTTGAGGAAGCCAAGAGCCTGATGATGGCTACCCGGAACTTACTGAAACCGTCTGACGGGCAACCTATTGTGGGGCCATCCAAAGATATGGTGTTGGGCGTTTACTATTTGATGCTCATGCACGATGGACTGAAAGGCGAAGGTAGTACCTTTAGCTCGCTGGAAGAAGTTGAGATGGCTTATGAACTGGGGTATGTGGATGTTCATGCCAAAATTAATTTGTATACAGAAACCTATTTCAAGGAAGATGGCAAGCGTTACGCTGATGAAAAGCCGCATACGCGGATGATTGAAACATCCCCGGGGCGTGTGTTGTTTAATTTGGTTTTGCCGCCGGAAATGCGTTTTACAAATCATGAATTGGATAAGGGCGGCGTTAATCGACTCATTCACCGGGTTTACCGGCTTTTAGGTGATGAAGTTACCATTAAATTGGCTGACAGCGTTAAGAATATCGGCTTTAAGTATGCGACTATTTCTGGTACGACGATAGCTGTGGCTGATTTGACGATTCCTGAGGAGAGGGAAGAGATTTTGTCTAATGCCCGTTCGCGTGTTGATGAAATTGATCGCCAATACCGACGTGGTTTGTTGACGGAAGATGAACAATACCAGCGTACAATTGAGCAATGGAATAATGCCAAGGATTCGGTTGAAAAATCTGTGCGGGCGGCGATTGATCCGGCCGGCCCGATTGCAATGATGGCATTGTCTGGTGCGGGTAAGGGTGGTTTTGGCCCTATTACACAGTTGGCGGGTATGCGTGGTCTGATGGCTGATCCTAGTGGTCGGATTATTGCTGTGCCGATCCGTTCTAATTTCCGGCAGGGGCTGGACACGTTGGAGTATTTCATTTCCACGCATGGTGCGCGTAAGGGTTTGGCTGATACGGCTTTGCGTACGGCCGATGCCGGTTATCTGACCCGTCGTTTGGTGGACATTGCGCAGGATATTGTGGTGGTGGATGAGGATTGTGGTACGACAAAGGGTATCTGGATTCGCCGGGTTGATAATTTTGGTAAACAAACATTGGCGGAACGGATTTACGGCCGTATCGCCGCTGGCCCGATAACTGATCCGGAAACAGGTGAGATCGTCATTCAGACAGGCGAGATGTACACCGAGGAGTTGGCGGAAGCTGTTGATTTGACAGGTATTGCTGAAGTGTATGTTCATTCACCAATGACTTGTGAGATGCACCGCGGTATCTGCGCCAAATGTTATGGGATCGATCTGGCCCGTGGCCAACTGGTGAAAATGGGATCGGCCGTTGGTATTGTGGCGGCCCAATCCATTGGTGAGCCTGGTACACAGTTGACACTGCGTACATTCCACACAGGTGGTACTGCTTCTGCGGGTGGTGACATCACGCAGGGTTTGCCCCGTGTTGAAGAATTGTTTGAAGCACGACAGCGACCCAAAGGTGAGGCCACCATTACTGAAATTGGCGGCCGGGCTGAGGTTCGTATTGTTGAAGGTGTGCGTCACGTTTACATTACTGATAGTAAATTGGTTGATGATGTTTACGAAGTGCCGGAAGGTTGGACAGTCAAAGTCAATGAAAATGGCACCGTCGAACAAGGAGCTATCCTGGCTGAGAATGAGGATGAGGTCATTGTGGCTCGTCATGCAGGCCGGGTGTCACTAGATGGCGGTTTGAAAGTTGTCTGGGAAAGCAGCGATGAGCGTGATTATCCTATCCCGGCCGGTATGCGGCTGTTGATTTCTGATGGTGATACGGTGAGTGCCGGTGAAGCGTTAACCGAAGGTTCACTGAATCCGCATCGTATTTTGGAAATTTTGGGGGCTGATGCGGTTACGCAATACCTGCTGCGCGAAGTACAGAAAGTATATCGTCCTCAGGGCCAGAATATTCATGACAAACATTTTGAAGCGATTATTCGCAAGATGTTGAGTAAGGTGGTTATCACAGCTTCGGGCGATACGGAAATGCTGCCTGGTGAATTGGTCGAGTTAGCTGATTTCCTGGAAAACAATGCTGAAATTATTGAGGAAGGTGGTGAACCGGGGCAGGCAGAACAAGTCTTGTTGGGTATTACCAAAGCGTCCCTCAATACCGACAGTTTCTTGTCGGCCAGTTCGTTCCAGCACACGATTAAGGTGTTGGCTGGGGCAGCTATTGCTGGTAAGGAAGACAAACTGTATGGTTTGAAAGAAAACGTGATCATTGGTAAGTTGATTCCGGCTGGTACAGGCTATGAAGCGATGCAAGAAGCTGCAAAACTACCTGAGCCGCCGGTTGAAGAAGTGGGACCGGAAATCGAGGCAGTCATTGATTTGAAATCAACGTTGATTGATGATGATACAGATGATGATATTTTGGCGGCAATTGCGGCAGCAGCCGTTAAAGCTAAAAAATCAGATGTGGCTGAAGTAGAGGTTGAGACTGAAACTGACGCTGATTAGGGGGCATCCACAAATAAGTTATCGGAATTGGTGGATGACCTTCGAGTAACCGTCCTTCCCAAAAGGGAAGTAATTGTTGGACGGTTACTTAGCTGAAGATTGTTACGGTTAATAAAACGGCGATCCATTGCGGATCGCCGTTTTTGTTTTAGATAGCAAGGTTCTTTAAGGAATTGTGTGGGCGGGGTGTTCGTATCGGGAATTCCAATTCCCGATACACGCCTAAAATGTGGTTCGGGAATTGGAATTCCCGAATCCTTACCCCATAAAAACTCAAAGAGCCGATAGCAAACGTGAAGCGGAATTAATAATCGCGCAGCAGCAGCATGTCGGCTAATTGTTGTAGGGCAGCGGCTGCCGGCCCGTTTGTTTTGGCGGCTTCCAGGTGGGCCAGGGCGTTTTTGGAGTAGGCGGCGGCTTTGTCGCGGGCGTAGTTACGCGCGCCGGACTGGTTGAGGAGGGTCACGGCCGTTTCCACAAACCCTCCATCCACATCCTCCCCATACAACTCACGCAGCGCCGCACTCTTTTCCAGCCCGTACAGGACAGGCAGCGTCTTCTTTTTAGTGCTGATGTCGGTGGCCGCCGATTTGCCCGTTCGGGTTTCATCGCCCCAAATACCCAAGATGTCGTCGATGACCTGGAAGGCCAGCCCTAATGATTGGCCGAATTGGGCGTAATGATCGACGGTGGCGGCGTCGGCTCCGGCAATGAGTGCACCTAGTTCAGCACTGAGGGAGATGAGAACGGCCGTTTTCCCCGTAATCATCGCCAGGTATTCATCCACATTCACCTGATCCCGCTTTTCAAAATCCATGTCGGCGTGCTGGCCTTGTGTTAAGGCGACGCAGGTCTCGTCAAAGCGGCGCAGCGCCTGGACGACGACGGGCGCGGCCACATCGCGGTCGGCCAGCCGGTTGAGCGCCAGGTGGGCCAGGGCAAACATGGCGTCGCCGGCGTTGATGGCCTGCTCAATCCCCCAGATTTTCCAGACCGTGTCCCGGCCGCGCCGCGTGGGGCTGTTGTCTTCCACGTCGTCGTGGATAAGGGAGAAGTTGTGCAGCAGTTCAATGGCGGCCGCTGCCGGGAGCGCCTGCCGCCAGTCGCCGCCGGCGGCCTGACAGGCCAGCAAGCAGAGAATGGGCCGGATGCGTTTGCCGCTGTTAACGCTGGCCGGCTGCAAATCAGCATCCAGCCAGCCCATGTGATACTGCAACATGCCGTAAAACGGGGCTGGTGGTGAGCCGTCGGCCCGCAAAACGGTTCGCATCTCCGCCTCCAAAGCGGGCAGCATTTCCTGAAAATAGTTGGTTAATTCATTACTCATAATTACTCACTTCTCTCAATAAGGATATTTTGTCCCTGACTCTAACGAATTTGTGTTTTGTAAGGGGTCATCCACAAATAAGTTATCGGAATTGGTGGATGACCCTCGAGTAACCGTCCTTCCAAAAAGGGAAGTAATTGTTGGACGGTTACTAAGGGTGGGACGGCGCAGTATGGCTTTGTCCAAAACAAAAAACTTTGTCGCCGCGCCGTCTCGCCCAAAGTGCTTGTTGATTAGGGCGAGATGACCGGGAGAGGAGGCTGTTTATCAAATCAAAAGCCTGTCCCGGTCATCCCGCCCCTACTAGTTTTGCCCCTTACGCCAGACAATGGCGGTTGTGGTAACGGCCAAGCCGATGAGGCCAAACAAAAGCAGCGCATAGCCGCCGTCTTGGGCGGCACTGGCCTGTGGATTTTGCAGCCCGATGGCTGTGGGCTGCCGGCAAGCGCCTACTTCTGGTCCTTCCCAGGGTACATCGACGCTTCCGGAGAGATTCCATACCTCATCCAGTTGTTCTGTGCTGGCAAGACCGATTTCAGTTCCTTCGCCACCAGGACCAATCCACTCAGGCGAGTTACTGCCTCGTAGATAACTTTCTCCAGGGCTGGCTAATGCAGGTAGTGCGTTCACAGCATAACAAGAGGGATTATTAGGTGCAGTATATGTTCCCCAACCGACTGAATCAGCGGCCCCCTCGCCATAAAGGCATAAGACGCTACCATTGTTTTCCAGCCCCCTTGTACTCCAAGAGCCAGAAGGATGAGTGGACAGAGTCGCTGGACAATTGGTCGGGTCTAAATTCTCAGCAAGGTCTGGGCATTGGCCATATTCGTTAAAAAAGGCAGCGGCATTGTTTGCTATATACAAAAAACAGTGACTGTCAATTGAAACGTAAGGAGAATCAGGTATGGGTGTAGCAAAGAGATTTAAGATATCTACCATATTATTTGTATTATTGAATGCGAAAATGGTAAGCATATCTGAAGGAACTGAGAGATTGGTGGGATTATAAATTTCTATCCACTCTGAGCTTGGGTCGGATGACGGAGCACCATAATATTCCACTTCGGAAATTAGCAGGTGGTCGTCAGGGTAAGACCAGAGCATGGGTGCGGCGTAGGCGATGCCGCCGCCTAGTAGCATACAGGCGGTGAAGAATAGAACTAGAATTTTGGACCATGGTTTACGGATGTTCTTCACGGATTGCTCCCTCCATTTCAAGAACTAAAAGATTAAAGACGGGGATTGTATCATTGCCAGGCGTTAATCTCCAGGTTTCCGTCCTTAAAGTAGCTATTCTCACTTTGAAACCTTTGCCGCCCCTGGTCACTGTTAGTAGTTATTCTATCTAATCAATTATACACTGCACGGGAAACGTTCAAACAGCCGGGCGCAAAATAAAATTTGCAGTGCGGAAACGATCAAACAGCAGTGCGGAAAATAAAATTTGCAGTGCGCAAATAAGAATTTGCGCGGCGCTGATTGAATGCTCCCCCCGGCGCCTGTATTTCCAGCGGCTCATCGGCCGCAAGCATTGTTAGGCGTTTTTAAGTGGCATAAGATTCCCTAAGTTTGAACATGGCGAAGGATTTCGTTCACGACGCTGACAAGCGGCTGTGTTGCATCTATGACGATGCCACCGCTGGGTATATCTTCTTTAGTTCGATTCAACTGCGCAACGAGTTCCTTTTCCTCTGGTTTTCCGCCCCAGTCAGTTGGGTCTCGCGACACACGCTCATCAAGCCGCCGATACAATATGTTAAGGTCGTCGACTTCAAGAACAAAAACGCCGTCAAATAAATCTATGAATTTTGAAAAATTCCTCGAACCACCGCAGAAGAAAGAGATTGCTTTGCTATGATCAGCGCTCACGGATTTAACTTTGTCTATATCCCAAAGTAGATGTTTCTGTTGCCATACGGCCTTGTCCCTCTCGCTCTCATGGACAGGTTCATTTACTGGTTCCCCTGTCTTTGGATCTCCCCGATATTTCAACTCCCGGTCACCATGGAGGACGTGATAACCGCGCCGCTGCAATTCTTCAGCCACCGAGGTTTTGCCCGTGCCAGAGACCCCCTCAATCAGGTAATTTTTCTTACCCATTGTCCGTACTCTTTGATGTGTTTCTTGGATGATTTGACATATTACAGATCTAGCCTTCCAACGGATTTTGCTAAACGCCTAACATCAATTATCCGTTTCAGAATTCCGTGTGAAGTTGGGTTTCGGACAAAGCTGTCAAATCGCCGGCGCCGCTGCCGAACATGGTGACGCGCAGTTCGTCGGTGATGGTTTGGGCCATCTCGACGACGCCTTCGACGCCGTTCTTGTCGGCGGCGCGCAAAAAGTTACCGGCAAAACCGACCAGCCGCGCGCCCAGGGCGATGCATTTGGCGACGTCGATGCCATTTTTGATGCCGCCGCTGGCGATGATGGGCAGATTGGTGGCCTGGCGGCAGTATTGGATGGAAACGGCCGTTGGAATCCCCCAATCAATAAACGCGCCCGCAACACGGGCATGGCGGGCAGTGGGGGCGCGGTGCATCTCCACCTGGCTCCACGACGTGCCGCCAGCCCCGGCCACGTCAATGGCGGCCACCCCGGCGTCGGCCAGTTGGCGGGCGGCTTCACGGGAAAAACCCCAGCCGACCTCTTTGGCGATGACCGGCACCGGCAGTTGGCGGCAGATGGTTTCGATTTTGCCCAGCAGTCCGGCAAAATTGCTATCGCCTTCGGGCTGGACCGCTTCCTGGATGGCGTTGAAGTGCAGAATCAAGGCGTCGGCTTCGATCATGTCGACGGCACGCTGGCATTGTTTCAGACCATAACCGTAATTAAGCTGCACCGCGCCCAGGTTGGCGAACAAGGGGATGTCGGGAGCCACGTCGCGAACGCGGAAGGTGTCGGCCAGGCTGTCGTCTTCGATAGCCGCCCGCTGCGACCCCAGCCCCATGGCCATGCCGACTTCTTGGGCGGCTGCGGCCAGGGTGCGATTGATGGCCTGCGCTTCGGCCGTGCCGCCGGTCATTGAAGAGATGAGCAGCGGCGTGTTGAGTTTTTTGCCGAAGATGTGAGTCTGGGTGTTGATTTGAGCCAGGTCTAATTCAGGCAGCGCCTGATGCATGAAGAAGAATTTTTCAAGGCCGGTAGTTACCTGCTTGAAAGTCACATCTTCTTCCAGATTGATGCGAATGTGGTCGGCCTTGCGTTTTTCGTGGATGCTGTCGCTGGGTGGGGGCGGCGTTGGAAAACTCATAGATACTCCAGTTGGTGATTTTTACTGATTTTACATTGGCCGCCGCTGTTTTGCGAGTTTGAAAGGCGGGTGGTAAGGGTTCCCGGGTAAATTATCTGACGGGTTGGCTGCGGATTGGGTACGGCCGTTATCCGAGTCAGCTTTCGGAGTCGTCCACATTCGGCAGCTACGATACAATATTTGATCGAGGTAACAATCATTTGGAGGTAACATGCGCGTATTAATTACAGGAGCCGCCGGCTTTCTCGGCTCCCATTTATCGGATCGTTTTATCGAGGAAGGACATACCGTTGTCGGGATGGACAACCTGATTACGGGCAGTATGGACAATATCGCTCACTTGATGGGTCATGAACGATTCAGTTTTGTGAATCAAGATGTGAGCAATTTTATTTATGTCGCGGGGGAACTGGATGCGGTTTTGCATTTTGCTTCGCCAGCCAGCCCTAATGATTATTTGGAACATCCTATCCCCACGATGAAAGTGGGATCGCTAGGAACCCATAACACGCTGGGATTAGCCAAAGTGAAAGGGGCGCGCTATTTGTTCGCCTCGACATCGGAAACGTATGGCGATCCATTGGTAAACCCGCAGCCAGAGACGTATTGGGGCAATGTGAACCCTAATGGACCGCGCAGTTGTTACGATGAAGCGAAGCGGTTTGGTGAGGCGTTGACGTTGGCCTACCAGCGGTATCATGGCCTGGAAACGCGGATTGTCCGTATTTTTAACACTTATGGCCCCCGGATGCGGTTGAATGACGGCCGTGTCGTGCCTAATTTCATTGCTCAGGCATTGACGAATAAGCCGCTGACAGTTTATGGTGACGGCAGCCAAACCCGTTCATTCCAATATTATACCGATTTGGTGGAAGGGGTTTACCGGCTTTTATTCTCAGCCGAGGATTTGCCGGTCAATATTGGGAATCCGGTGGAAATGAGTGTTTTGGAATTTGCCCAGGCGGTCATAGAGGTTGCCGGCAGCAGTTCGGATATTGTTTATGTGCAGCCGAAGGACGGCCGTTTCACAGATGATCCCAAGGTGCGGCGCCCGGACATCAGCAAAGCAAAGCGGGTGCTGGATTGGGAACCCAAGGTTAATTTGGCCGAAGGGCTGGCGCAAACGGTGGAATACTTCCGCTCGCGAGTGTGATCAGGTTTGAAGATTGAAACTGCTAAATGGCGGTGGGCTGATCGATGGCCGGCCGCCATTTATCTTGTATCGCTGCTAATTGGGCTGTTGTTGGCCCGGCTGCCTTTAACCTGGGCTGTAGGGTTGGTGTGGGGAACGGCCGTATTCCTCCTCATCCTCATCCAACCTCTGATCGGACTGGGGTTGGCGCTGCTGTTGGGGCCGTTGGGGGCGCTGGAGAGCGTTCTGTTCGGCGGCACAGTTCTGGACAGCGGCCAATTGATGCTCTTGTTTACGCTGGCTGTCTGGCTGGCCCGCAGTTTGCGCCGCCGCCAGATCATCACCCCGCCCACCTTTCTCAACCTACCATTGCTCATGTTCCTCTTCGTGATGGCCTTGACCTTGCTCAATGCTCCATCGGTAACAATTGGCTTTAAGGAGCTTTTGAAATGGATTGAAATCCTGCTCATCATCTGGTTGGTTGCCGACTTAGGCAGGGAGAAGGCCGACGACAATCCTTCGACAGGCTCAGGACAAGTTCTGCATTCATCATTCCGCATTCATCATTCCATTTTGGCGATGCTGCTGCTGGCTGGCGTAACACAAGCATTGGTAGGCATCTGGCAGTTTGGTTTGCGCGGTGATGGGCCGGAACATTTTCTCGTTCTGGGTCGATTTTATCGCGCGTATGGCACCTATGAGCAGCCCAATCCGTTTGGCGGCTTTATGAATTTGTCGGCGCTGCTGGCCCTGGGGGCGTTGGTGGGCTGGTTGATTTATTATTGGCAGGGGAGAAAAGGATCACCCCATCACCCCATCACCTCTTCACCCCTTCTCTTACTGGCTGGTGCAACGGCCGTTACCACAACCGCCCTGATTGCATCCTGGAGCCGGGGGGCGTGGTTGGGATTTGCTGCGGGAACGGCCGTGCTCATCTTCTACTGGCCCCAAAAGCGGCGGCAGGGCATCATCATGCTTGGTTTAGGCGCGGCACTGCTGCTAATCGGAATGCAGTTCCATCTCATTCCGGCTTCCATCACCGAGCGTGTGACCAGCTTTAGCCAGGATTTGCAGTTTGGTGATGTACGCGGCGTGGATATAAACGACACGAATTATGCTGTTTTGGAGCGGCTGGCCCATTGGCAAGCTGCCCTGGATATGGCCCGCAATAATTTATGGCAGGGTGTCGGTTTTGGTAATTACGAACCAGCTTATGCCGATTATGCTCTCATCAATT
>JBNKZT010000135.1:0-14707 GCA_050301775.1 Promineifilaceae bacterium (SeqCode) | reverse complement strand
TGAAGACCGCCACCTGACTTTGCTCGCGTCGAATCCCGGTCAGCTTTTCAATCCGCTCGGCCGCTTCTTTGACCGTTGCCGGTGGTTTTTCTGTAAATGCCTGACGAATTGTCGCTTCATGAGCGGCCAATTCACTGCTTGGTCGATAGAAATCAAGCTGTTTGAGGGCCGCAATGCCGCCATCCTTATAAAGTCGCAAGTAGCGGCGCAAGGTAGTCGGCCGAATGCGGGTAATGCGGCATATTTCTTGATGGGGTAATCCCAATGCTTTCAAATAGAGGACTTCCATCATTTGACGCACACGGGGGTGCGGATGAGCCGTCCGTTCACGATACAGTTGGTCAATTTCTTTCGGGGTGAATTGCAGTTGAATCATGGGATTTCCTTGTTATCGGCCCGTTTCTTTGGCTGTGTTTTTTAGCCATATGATACACCTACAAAACTGGGGTTCAAGGATTTAGATTTCAAAATGCCATTTTATGACCGGGCGCAGTATAGTTCTTCATCTCCATCCCGGTTTGACGTGAATGCAATATGCTTCCCGTCCGGCGACCATGCCAAGTAACGTTCGATTGATTCATCATCATTATCAAGTCTGATCAAAGCAGAATTATCAACATTGACCAAAAAAACTTGACTGCAATATTCAGTTCCACCATGTCCATCTGGATAAGGTACAAAATATGTGCCTACAAAGAGGATTTGCTTTCCATCAGGTGACCAAGCTACGTCACAAATCCCGTGTTCCCGCTCAATAATGATGATTCGCTCAGAACAATCAGGTTTAATAACGGATAATTGAGTAATTGTATGAGCATGCCACTCATCATTTTCATATTCCATGCTTGTGTTGAAATCCAAGGTGGCTACTTGTGCTCCATCAGGAGATGGGTATATAAAACCATTGTTTAGACAAGGAACTATAGTCATTTGAGTCGAATCAGTGTTTAAACGATAAACCTTCTCATCATATGCCATAAACAATATTTCTTTACTATTTAACCAAACATAATGGTCAACAGTAATATCTTGGGTCAATTGCCTCTCGCGAGAGAGATTTTCTTTTATCAAATAGATGCTATCTTCGCCATCTCGGTCAGACCTATAGGTCAAAGATGAGCCATCCGGTGACCATTGAACGTCCTGATCTGTGACTGATATGAATAAAGGTGGCAGGCGCTCATAATGATTTATTTTCATGCGCAACCATTCAATATAGTAATTTAATGTTGGGTTCTGGTTTTCAAGACGATGGCCCCCTTTTGTCAATTGAATCATAGCAGAACCATCTGAGTTAACCGTATTAACGGCCGTGGAAATATCAGGCAACCTCCCAACAAAGGTAAGCTCTCCAAATGATTTATTGTCATGATTGATGATTAGGATAATTGAGAAGACAATGGTCACTAACAGTCCAACACTTACAATAAAGAGCGTGTGGCGTTTATTGGTGACAATAAATTTGGATTCTGACATGGAAATGACCCTTCTTTATGTTATGCTTGTCTCCAGAAAAGGGAATCTAGCTAAACGAACTACACACGGATTATATCCCATATGACCACAACCTTACGTGAAATGCGATTAAGAGTAACCCTGATCATTGTTCAAAACGACAAGATTTTGTTGATTGACCGGCGGCGCAACGGCCGTTCCTACTACGTCATTCCCGGCGGCGGTGTGGAGCCGGGTGAGTCTCTGGCCCAGGCCGCCGTCCGCGAAGCGCAGGAAGAATTGAGCCTGGACATAGAACTTGGTCCGCTGCTGTACACCCGTCCCTGGGATGACGGCCGTTTCCAGCAAATGGAATATGCCTTCCTGGTCAACAGCTATGATGGCCAACCCATACTAGATGACCCGGAAATGCTAGACAAACAAACACCCGACAACATCTACTCGCTGCAATGGCTGCCTCTGGCCGCATTAAACGGCAATCCTTGTTACCCTGGCCCGATTATGCCACTTATACTGCCTGACTTATTGAATCAAAATAATGGCGGCTAAACGGCCGTTTAGCCAAACGGCCGTTTCCGCAACTCGCTCCCCTTTTTTGCGTACTGTGACCCAGAAAATAGTTTAGAAAATGAGTCATTGCCGGTCACAAAATCCGGCATGAAAAAGGTATGCAAACATGTCAACAGCAACAATTACAACAAAAGTTAAACCAGTACAGGAAATCCCGTTCCTGCTGCGCGTCATCTGGTTCTTCGTCCTCGGCTGGGAACTCACCGGCGTCTGGATTTTAATCGCCTGGGCGCTGAACGTCACCATCCTCTTCCTGCCTTTAGGCCTGTGGATGATTGATCGTGTGCCCCAGGTACTGACCCTGAAGGCCCGGCCCGGGGCGTACGTGGTTGATTTGAAAAACGGCCGTTCCCAATTCCTGCCCGCCAGCCAGCCCAACTTTTTCATCCGCGCCATCTACTTTATCCTGATTGGCTGGTGGTTTAGTCTGCTCTGGGCAGCGCTGGCCTGGATTTTATGCGCCACGATCCTCTTCCTGCCTCTGGGGGTTCCCATGCTCAACGCGCTGCCCTTCATCACAACTTTACAGCGTTCGTAAGTAACAACACGGCCCACATCCCTCAAAAACACGCACCCTGACCCGGTGCGTGTTTTTTTGTATCCAATCCCCAAGAATCATATTAAGTTGTTTGTAAAGAATGATGGGGCATAATGGGGCCTGTTAACGATCAATCAAGCAAAACGACCTGAAAAGATGATTTTATGAGTGAAATACCGGTTTCTGTCATGTGGTGGCTACTAACGGTGGGGGCTTATGGCATAACGGCCGTACTCTGCCTGTTAACCGCTCGCCAAACCAAATCCTCGAAGAGATTCTGGTCTGGCCTGGCGCTGGGCATCCTGCTCCTGGGCATCAACAAACAACAAGATTTGACCGGCGTCCTGACCAGGTTGGTTCGCGGCGCAGCCTGGCAGGAAGAATGGTATTTTTCGCGCCAGCCTGTCCAGTTGGCCATCATCGCCGCTGCCGGGCTTATTTTCGCCTTCTTATTCTTCCTGCTGGCGCGAAAAGCCAAACCAAAATCTCGCTGGCAGGGATTGGCCTTGTTTGGCCTCGTATTTCTGACCGGATTTGCCATCATTCGCGCCGTTTCGTTGCACGCCATTGACGCCTTCTTGTACCAGCGCGTCGTCGGCATCCAGCCCAATTGGATCGTTGAATTGGGCGGCATTGCCCTGGTCGCCCTGCCGGCCGTTGTCGGATTAATTCAACCAAAACAAACAAAGGAATTTTCATGAACGACGTTTTATTGACTGTATCGGGCACGATCCCGACCGACCTTGAAGCACAAATTGAACGGGGGGAACGGCCGTTCACCGATTACGTCGCTATGGCCCGCACTTTCAACGCCGACCTGATTGATTTTGCCGAAGCCCGCCGCCAGGCTGGGTTTGTCGGCAAGCTCATGGAAAAGATCGGCGGACCCAAGTTGATGCTGGCCTGGGTCTGCTTCACGCTGCGCAAAAAATACCGCGTCATCTTCACCGATGGCGAGCAAATTGGCCTGCCGCTGGCCATCTTTTTGAAATTCCTGGGGTTTGGCGCCCGCCCGCGCCATTTGATGATCGTCCACATTTTGTCAGTGGGCAAAAAGATGATTTTGCTCGATTGGCTGAAGTTGCGAAGCCACATCGACCTCTTTTTTGTCTACGCCACGCGGCAAAAAGAATTCATCGAAGACCGCTGGAAAGTGCCCGGCGACCAGGTAGTATTCACCCCCTTCATGGTCGATGCCGACTTTTTTGCGCCCGATCAGGCTGGCCAAACGCAAAACTTGCTGCCCTTTGCACCAGGGAAGCGGCCCATCATCTGCTCCGTCGGGCTGGAGTTCCGCGATTATCCAACGTTGATGGACGCGGTCAAAGGGCTGGACATCAACGTCGTCATCGCCGCCGGCAGCCCCTGGTCCAAACGGGCCGACACGACGGCCGATCAGGAAATTCCCGACAACGTCCTGGTACGCCGCTTCACTCAGTTTGAACTGCGCGATGTGTACGCGATGAGCGCTTTTATGGTTATGCCATTGTTCAACGTGGAATTTCAGGCTGGCGTCACGGCCTTACTGGAAGCAATGGCTTTAGAAAAGGCAATCATTTGTTCGGCCACGCCAGGGCAGACGGACGTCGTGGTTGGAGGCGAAACGGGGCTGTACGTTCCGCCAGAAGATGCGGCGGCGCTGCGTGAAGCTATCATCAAGCTGCTAGGTAACCCGGAAGAGGCAGCCAGGATGGGGAGAAACGGCCGTAAACGCATCGTCGACACCATGAGCCTGGAACGGTACGTGGAGCGTCTTAATCAATACGTCCAACAAAGCAAATAAAGTCATTTGGACATCCGATTTCTCCAAGAAATCGGATGTCTTTGCCTCTTTCCGTAAGCCGGCTTACAGAATAAATTAATTCTTATCTGGTAAGTGCGCTTACACAAAAAAACCGCCCCGCCCCGCATAATCAATCGTATCGTCAACCATTCAAATTAAAGGAGAAAATCAAATGACAAAAGCGATTGATAATTCTATGATGTCGAGTCGGACAAACAGCAAGGTCTTGGATAATCTGGCCCAACAGGCCCATTGGCTGCCGCGCATTGCGTTGGCCAGTGTGTTTCTTTATCACGGCCTGACCAAATTCGCCGGCCTTAGTGCCCAGGCAGCCATGATGGGCCTGCCCGTAGCCGTCCTTGCCCTGGTGGCGCTGGCAGAAACGGCTGGCGGGGCGCTGATTGTGCTGGGCGCTTTCACCAAAGATATTGTTACCCGCATCGGTGGGCTGCTCATCCTACCGCCGATGTTGGGCGCGATTATGATGGTTCATTGGGGTCGCTGGTCTTTTACACCGGCTGACGGTTATCCAATGGGCGGGATGGAGTTCCAGGTGACGCTTGTGCTGGTGGCTGTTTTCTTTATTCTGCGGGGGAACAAGGCTTAATCATCAGGAATGAAAAACGGCCGTTCGCCACTGCGTTTAGTGGGAACGGCCGTTTCCACATCACAATCCAACGATTCTAAAACTCAATCGCATCCACCAGCTTCTCATCCGGTGACTTTTCATGGAGCAGGATGGAAGCACGTCCACGGGCCAGCAAGCCAGCCCCGGCAACAATCAACAGCGCTGCCCCAACGATGCTCACCCAACCAGACAAGATAAAGCTCATCAAGCTGAAGAACACGGCAGCAATTGTACTGACAATCAGCCCGGCTTTCATCAACCCAGGGCGTTTTCCGGCGCTGGCGACCATCAAAGCCAGGCCCACCGAGAGCGGTTCCATCGTCCACAAAATCGCCCACAAATCCCATAAGCCGGTAATGGCACAAAACTGGAAGATGAGGCCATTGACGCCAATGATGATGGCTGGAATCATGAACCAGATGTTATGCATGAACACGGCCGTTGCCGTGAAACCCAGCGCCAGTCCCAAAATCACCATCGGCCAGAGATAATCCCAAATGCCCCAGGCATTGAAGATACTGCCCCACAAAAGCAAGGAACTCACAACCAGTATGGGCAGGCCGGGGATGAATAAAGCCTTTAAGCCGCGCCGCTCCATAAAAATGAAGGGGGCAGCCACTAAGGCCAAGCCAACGGCGGCAACAAACAAGGGCCAAAAGCGCCATAAGCCATATTCCCAGCCCAACAAGGGCAAGATAGTCGTGTGCAGCAAGGCCAGACCGCCTAAAACAATCAAGAACATTCCGCTGAATTTTGTTGTTCGTTTTTCCATGATTTCACTCCTTCAAATGAAAGTTACGCGGAGTTTCACAGAGAATGCGCAAAGATACGCAGAGTAATGTCTGTGTCATCCGTGTTAATTTGCGTCCTATATTTGGAGTGTAAGGGAACGGCCGTTTCCCTGCCTATCTGTTAGCTAACTGTTGGCTATCAACCGATAACCAAAGCAAAAAAGGAAATGACGCCGATGCCGATAATCGACAGGCGGCGGTAACGGCGGCCCAGCAAAACGGCCTGTTCCCGCGCCTGCGCTTTGGGGGAAGCATGATTAATTGTGTACCAGATAACGCCCATGATGATAAAAATTTGCAGCGGCCAGAGAAACGTCCAATCATCCCAGCGACCGGACACCGAATAATAGCTCATCAGTATGCCTTCTCCGAACAGCAGCCCGGCCGGAATAAACAGCCAGATGTTGCGCCGGTTGGCCATGAGTTGGCAAAAGAAAATGGCAATTAACAACAACTCCACCGGCCAACCCTGCTCAAAAAACCAGACCGGACCAGCCCGACCGGAAACCATAATCACCAGCAAATTAAACAGAACCAACCCGCCGACGCTGTTAACGATGCTGCGCCATAACGATGGCTCACCGGTCGTCCGCGGCACGGCAGGATTGGAAGCAACACGGCTTACTGGCGGTTCCTGAGCTTTCAGGGCGGCCAGGTCAGCAACCATATCTTCCTGGCGGGTAGCTGCCGTATCCTGCGCCGCAAAATCGGCATCAACCAGTTTGGCCCGGGCCGTGCCGGAAAAGACGGCTACCGATTCCGACGGCGCATCGTTGGTGGAAAAGGAAAGGGGTAACGAAATGCGGGAAGGTAATTCGATTTTGGACTCGACAGTGGCCTTTTTAAGTGTTTCGGCCATTTCAGCGGCGGATTGGAAACGACCGTTCCGATCCTTCGTCAGCGCCTTCAACACAATCCGTTCCAATGGAGCCGGAATATCGGGATTCAGGTCGCGGGGCAGGGGCAGCGGGTCGTTGACGTGTTTAAGCAAGATAGCCAGCGGCGTATCGGCGTCAAACGGTGGCTGCCGGGTCAACATCTCATAAAAGACAATGCCCAGCGAGTACAAATCACTGCGCACGTCGCTGATACCCTCCAATCCCTGCTCCGGGGCCATGTAATTGAGCGTGCCCAGCAGCGCGCCAGAAACGGTGTGCCTTGTGCCGCCTACAATCTGGGCAATACCAAAATCGGCCAGCACCGCCTGGCCGCGCTGCGTCAATAAAATGTTGGCCGGCTTGATGTCGCGGTGGACCATGCCTTCTTGATGGGCATAGGCCAGGCCATCGAGCACGTCCAGCAGGATGCGCACCATCTCGCCCCAGGGCATCGGCTCGTCGCGCACCCGGTAATCGTTGAGACGGGTGTGCAGCGTATCGCCATTCAACAATTCCATGACCATGAAATAGATGTCATCTTCCACGTCAAAATCGTGAACCTGGATGATGTTGGGATGGCGCAGCGCCGCCACCGCCTGAGCTTCGCGGCGGAAGCGGGTCAAAAATGATTCGTCATCCACCAGATCGGAACGCAGCACTTTGATAGCTACAAAACGATCTAGCTGGGGATGGTAGCCGCGATAAACACGGGCCATGCCGCCGCTGCCCAACGGCTCTAACACGCGATATTTGCCTAATGTTTGACCTTCCAACGATGTCCGCGCCACAATTTCCTCTTCGTTTTAGAGACTGGAGACTGGTCAATCTCTAGTCCCAAGTCTCCAGTCTCATAACTCTGCAAACTGCTAGTTTTATTATTCAGCCACCGGTTGAACCATAAGCCAAACCCGGCTCATCAAACCGGTTCCGATTAATCCAACGCCTACCATACCTTCCCACGAAATCCAATTCGGATCAAGTAATTCCATCACACCGGCGCTGAGCAGCCAAACGCCGACGATGAGCAGGCCGGTGGCCGTCCAGGTAGCCCGCCGCAAAACGCGCCCGGCCTCAACAAACGCGCCCACGCCGGGGAGAAGGATGAAGAAACCCCACCAGTGGAAGTCGCCAAACAACGCGTTTAGATTGATGAACGATAACTGGTCGGCCAAGAAAGTCAGGCCCAGTAAGATCATGGTCACGGCAAACCAGCGGCCTAGACGCAGCACGGCCGTTACCCCCACCCAGCCATCGCTGCCACCCACAATCCACAAAGCCGCGCCGGGCATGATGATCATCATCGGCCACCACGTCCCCCAATTCAGGTTAAGCAGGAACATGACCGCCACCGTCGTTACTACTAATCCGACCCCCAGGCTAAGCCGGACGATGAAGGGGAAACGGCCGTTCCCCACCAACTGAGCCTGTCCCGTTGGCTGAGCCTGTCGAAGCCGCCCCTGCCAGCCCATCCCCAAAAATAGCAATCCGGGCAGTAAAATAAAAAAGCCCCACCAATTCTCCAGACGGCCGGCGCCCAACAAATTAATCGCTACAAACATCAGCCCAACAAACAACAGCGTCGCCCCACCCAAATCTGACCAGGACAACCGCCGCGAACGTTCTATCTGCTGTACTACTTCTTGTTTCATCATTCACCTCCGGCAAGATTGGTCCAATCTCCAAGATTGAACCAATCTAAACTTTCCAGCCGGATTGATCCGGCGTCGTTTTTTAGCCAGGGGCATTCATGCCCTGGCGGTCTTGCGATGATTTGATGATACCGAAAGGGGTGTTGGGCTGCCTAACCGTTGGCTAACAACTGGCTATCGAATTCTACACCACCAGCTTGTAGCCGCGCCCGCGCACAGTGAGGAGAAGCTGAGGGTTGGCTGAATCCGGCTCCAATTTGGTACGCAGGCGGCTGACCAGGTTTTCGATCTGATAATCGTAAACGCCGTCTTTATATTCGGGCCATACGGCCGTTCCAATTTCATCCTTCGAGCAAACCAGGCCTGGCCGCGAAAACAGGTAAGCCAGCAGTTCAAACTCCTTGGGGGCCAACTCCACCAACTGCCGGTTGACCCGCACCAAACCGGCGGGCACGTCCATTTCCAGTTCTGGCAGCATCGTGTCCTGGTAGGTCACATCCGGATCGCGGAAAACGAACTCGACGTCGCCCACCTTGATATGGTCACCATCGCGCAGTTGCGCCGGTTCGGTAAGGCGCTGGCCATTCAGGAACGTGCCGTTGGTGCTGCCCAAATCCTCCAGAATAACCCGCCATCCCTCGCGGCGCACACAGGCATGTTCCCGCGAGATGCGCTGGCTGCTGACGACGATCCCGTTTTCCACCGCCCGGCCAATCGTCGTCACGTCGCCGGTTAAGTTGTGGGCGCGTCCGGTGGGATCGGTCAGTTTGGGTGTTTGCTTGCCGCTCATAAGTCGAAAACCTCATCGTCAAGACTACGCAGATTCATGGCTTCTGTCAACTAAATTTTGTGACCAAATAATTGACACTGTTGCCTACAATGCCTACAATACGAGCAATCCAATTTATAGAGAGGTTGTGGAGAAATGGCCATACTCAATATTCGAAATTTACCCGAAGATGTACACGCTCGACTGCGCATTCGGGCCGCCAAAGCAGGGCGCAGTATGGAAGCAGAGGCACGAGAAATCTTAACGGCCGCTGTCACCCAGGAAGACGACAAGCTATCGGCCGCTGCTTTGCAAAACTGGGTAGACCAGCTTTATGGGCAACAAAAGCCGGCCAATGTCGTTGAGACGCTCATCGCCGAACGGCGGCAAGAAGCAGCCTATGAGGTAAACCAGGAATGATTGCCCTGGACGCGTCAGCCTTGCTGGCTCTCCTGTTCCGCGAAAACGGCCACGAAATCGTCGCCAGTCACATCGATGATTGTTGTCTTTCAACCGTCAACTTGAGCGAAGTGATTGCCCGATTTGCCCGCGATGGTCATGATCCGCAAATAGCGTTACACCAACTCGCAGCGACATCCATTGAAATCGTTCCATTTACCGCCAATCAAGCAGCGCTGACGGCCGCATTCTTACCGCCGACACGCCACTTAGGTTTGTCATTGGCCGACCGGGCCTGTCTGGCGCTGGCCCTTTCGCGGGGAATTCCGGCGCTGACAGCTGATCAGGTGTGGCAGCAGGCCAATATCGGGGTAGAAGTTGTTGTCATCCGTTGAGAAGTTGGGGAAAACGGCCGTTCCCCTTCCCAACCAAATTCCACTATAATTTCAACAACCAGGTGCAACTGAGAGGAATCTATGAACCTATCAAAAAAAGACGCTGATTTGTTTTTTGAGTTGATGTTCCCCCTTCAACTCTACGTTAATGAGAAGCGGCAAATTTTTCCCGAAATCCAATCTTTGGCCGACTATATTGAACTGGATACAGAATTTCAAAAGGTGGTCAGAGATGAGCTATGGGAAAATCCGGCATTGATCGCCCAATACGTTGCCGAGAATCCCAATCAACTTTCACCAGAACATCTGGAAATCGTGGCCGGTTGGCAGTCGTTCATAAAAGACCGGTTTGTCATTGAAAGGTACTTGAAGAAATACGCTATCTTTATGGGCAACGATCAGGTTTATGGTGTTTTAGGGCTGCAAAGTTCGTTTGACCAGATGATTCCCAAACAGGCGCTGCCGGTGCTGGCCGAAACCGTCCTGCTGCCATTTGGTGATCACATTGTTTATGATGGGCTTTTGATGGGCGGGAACATATACATCGGCCGAAATATGGCTCTGGGATTCAAAGAAACCTATATGGACGCTAAACGGAATGGGGAGCTAATTGTCAGCTTTAATTCAGATGTTCAAGCCAGAGCCAAAGCCGAACTCAAGGTGGATTTGAAAGACTGGCGGCCTGTATTGGACAGTTTATCTGAGGGAGCAAAGACGCTGCGCGCTCAAAGCGGTTCGCCAATTACCTGGGGACCGGCATTTAGTTTAGTGAAGGCGAGTCTGGCGTTGGCGAGTACGGCCGTTTCCTCACCAAAAGACCAAGATGCGCTCTGGAAGGATTTTGAACGTGTTGTTCGCGGCATCAATAAATTGGAAGATTCAATCTTTCGTTCCTGATACCGTCCGAAAAATCAGGAGTGACTGTCCACTCTTCTCAAACCATCGCCTGCGGCGAAATTTCAGGGTGGGCCTGCATAAACTGCACCAATTTAGGGGCATAACCGGCAAACGGCGGGCAGGCAATACCCGATCCGGTCAGATCGGCCAGGGTGTTTTCACAGCGGTAACGAGTGGGCTGTGTGAAATAATCCATCGCTGCCGGCTCAATGCCCACAAATTTGGCCACCCCAGGAATGCGCTGCATCGCCCCCTTCAGCAGCCAGCCGGGAAGTTTAACCCGCACCACCCGCCGCTGCGTCGCTTCGGCCATCACGTCAATGACATCATCCACCAGCGGCGGCCGAGGATCGCTCAGGTGATACACTTTACTCACCGAACCCTCCAACCCGCTCAAATAGGCCAACGCATTAACGACAAAATCGCGGGGCACAAAGTTCACTTCGTACTGAGTTGGATCGCCGATAACGGTTAAAAAGGCAGCCGCTTTGGGCTGGCGTAAAAGCCACTGCAAAACGTAATAAATGCCATCGTATTTCTGTGTCTCGCCGGTTTGGCTGTCACCAACAACAATGGCCGGCCGGTAAATGGTCGCCGGCAGTCCGGTCTGCATCCGCTTTTGCACTTCCACTTCGGCCAGGTATTTGGTTTCTTCGTAATAATTGTTGAACTGCTGCCCGTTGACCAGATCGTTCTCGCGGAAATCACCGGGATTACTGCCGCTGACGTAACAGGTGCTGACGTAATGGAAACGGCGCAAATGGGGACATTGGGCCGCCAAATCGCGCATGTGCCGCGTCCCATCCAGGTTGATGGCCATTCCCACTTCACGCCGGACACCCAGATCGTAAACGGCCGCTAAATGAAAAATCTCCACCACATCTTCAGAAAGCGGTCCATATTGGCCATCCAGACACAAATCAGGGCAGCGAATATCACCCGGCCAAACGTGTATCCGGCCTTTGTAAGCCGCACCCAGACTTTCAATCTCCCGGGTGCGCCTCTCAGCCAATGGGCGGTACGATTCCTGCACCAGGCAGGTAATGTGAACGTCAGCCGGATAACGGACCAGCAGCCGTTTAACTAACTCCGAACCGATAAACCCCGGAAACCCGGTGACAAATACCGTCGCCATACTTCACTCCCAAAAAAATTATATGCTGGATTTTACCTCGGTTCCGGCAAAGTTTTCACCCTTTCTCTCGGTCGATTTCCTGAGCATTGTTGTTTCATGAATCGTTCTTACGCCCGCGCAACCTCAATCGTTTGCCGGTGAATCTGGTAGTTACCTGACTTGGCTAACACCTGCGTCACAAACTCTTCCGGCACATCGACCCAGGTGTACTCTGGCTGAATACGAATAGCGCCCAGGCTGCGGCCAGGAATGTCGGCATGGAAGGCAATGGTGCCGACAACATCGTTAGGGCGCACACCCTGTTCCTTGCCAGCGTTAAGCTGTAAGCGCACCATCCCGTTTTCGTGTGATTTTTTGGATTGGAAGCGGCTGCTGCCGTTGCTGCCATTACCATGATGGTTTTGACTACGGCCGTTCCCATTTCCCCTACCCCGCCGTTCATTTCTCGGCCGAAAATCACGTTCCGACACTTCACTAATCCGCGGAATCGGCCGTTGTTTTTCCTCGGCGCGGGCTAACTTCAACGCGGCGGCGGCAATATCCACAACGTCGTACCCGGCTTCGACCAGTTCCGCCACCATCTCTTTCTCACGCCGTGCCCGGTCACGATTCAACCAGACCTTCATCCGTTCCACCAACTGCCCTTCCCGTCGTGCCAGAATATCTTCTACCGTTGGCAGATCCGCTTTGGCAATCTTTTGCCGCGCATACTGCTCAATCCGCTGCAATCGGCGGCGCTCCTGCGGCGTGGCCAACGAAATGGCGATCCCCGTCCGTCCGGCCCGGCCGGTACGCCCGATACGATGGACATAAATCTCCGGGTCTGGCGGCAGATCAAAATTAAACACGTGGGAAATATCATCAATATCCAGCCCGCGGGCCGCCACATCCGTCGCCACCAACACCTGAATCTGACCCTGCCGGAAGCGGTTCATCACTCGTTCGCGGGCATCCTGGCTCAAATCGCCGTTCAACGACTCGGCCGGGAAGCCGCGCACCGTCAATTCATTGGCTAACTCGCCCGTTCCCAACCGGGTTCGGGCAAAAATCAAAGCCGAGGTCATATCCTCCACCTCAAACAGCCGTGTCAGCGCCGCCAGTTTATCATTCTCGTTCACCAGATAATACCGTTGTTCAATAGCGGCAACGGTCATCTGCTTATGTTCGATAGTAATAGACTGGGGATCGCGTAAATATTTATCGGCCAGCCGCCGGATTTGGGAGGGCAGTGTCGCCGAGAAAAGCGCCGTTTGTCGTTCGGATGGGGTTTCGTCCAAAATGGCTTCAATGTCTTCGATAAAGCCCATGCTGAGCATTTCGTCGGCTTCGTCCAAGACAACGGTTTGGATGTGACTCAGGTCAAGCGAATTGCGTTTGATGAGGTCGAGGAGCCGTCCCGGTGTACCCACAACGACATCGACTCCCTTGTTGAGGCGGCTGATTTGACGGCCGTATGGCTGCCCACCGTAGATGCAAAGAACGCGGACCTCGCGGTAACGGCCGTACTCATAAATCGCCTTCGCTACTTGCAGCGCCAATTCCCGGGTGGGGGCCACAATAAGGGCCTGGACATTCCCCTGGCCCGGTTCAATACTGTGCAAAATAGGCAGCGCAAAAGCCGCCGTTTTGCCTGTGCCCGTTTGCGCCTGGCCCAGCACATCATGCCCTTCCAGCATCAAAGGAATCATTGATGATTGGATCGGAGTCGGCTCGGTATAGCCAAGTTCAGTTACAGCCTGCACCAACTGCGGATGCAGGTTTAATTGGGTAAATTCAGTTGTCATAATCTCCTACTTATTAGTGGCGGCCCCTTATCCGTGACAGATGACACGTGATACATGACACACCAACTCTTGATGAGTCCACAGCGCGGCACAGCCCTTGCGGGCCGTGCCCCCATTTCCTGCTAACAGCAGACTCATCCCATAAGTAGAAGTCCGGCCGTTGCAACAAAAATGTCTTGCCGCCAACAAAATCAACATGGGCAAGACATCTTGGAATCAAAATATTTTACTAAAAATTGGAATCCTCAGGTGGATAACGGGGGGCAGTATAACAGATTACGCGCCTTCTGCCCACTCGCCATCCGGCGAAATATAAATAAACGGCAAACTAACCAGCGTTACGCCATATTTAATAATCAAATTGAAGACGAAAATCTGCCACACGACTGCCCAGGGCAGCGTCAGAAAATGGTCTTGCAAATAAGGCAGCGCCCCAAACGCACCCACCGCAAAAATCAAATTGTCAACGGGCACGCTGACGCTGTTGCTAATCAGCACCCGCGCCCACTGGTAGCGGCGGGTAATCTTGGTTACAAACCAGTGGTACACCTCGGTATCAATTAACTCACTGGCCACTTCAGCCAGAATCGAGGCGATAACAATACGCCACAGCGGGCCTAAAATAGCGCTAAATTCCGCGCCTAACCCCCACGATGGATCACTGGGTACGCCAGAGGCCCAGGACAAATAAGCGGCCATAAACAGGTTGATGATTCCGGCCATGATAATCAAAGTCTGGGCGTTGCGTTTGCCCAGCAGCTTATGCACCACGTCACGCAGGGTAAAGGTGATAGGGTAAATGAAGGTGCCCATATCAACGGCAAATCCGGCGACCATGCCAATTTTGAGGCTGGTGATGTCGGCCAACATCTGCGCCCCAATGTAGGCGGCAACGACAATTACTGCAGCACGGGGCACGGCCGTTGCCACCGCCCGGCTAATTTCAATCTGCTTTTTCTTCTGAGCCAATACAGTCATAAAATTCTCCTAACCGCAGAAACGCATGCAACCTTCGGTTGCCGAACGCAAAGAGAAA
>JBNKZT010000134.1:0-14731 GCA_050301775.1 Promineifilaceae bacterium (SeqCode) | reverse complement strand
TTTTGAGCAAAGTACGTGCTGTGGTGGGTGGCCCCAAGAACTTTTTTTCAGCCGGTGGCGCGCCGCTGTCCAAAGATATTGAGGAGTTTTTCTTTGCCGTGGGGTTGCTGGTTTGTGAAGGCTACGGTTTGACGGAAACGTCGCCGATGGTGACGTTTAACACGCCCAAAGCGTTCAAATTTGGCACAGTGGGCAAACCAATTCCCGACTGCCAGGTAAAAATTGCCGATGATGGCGAGATTTTGGTGAAAAGCCCCAGCGTGACTCAAGGCTATTACAACAAGCCCGAAGCGACGGCCGAAGCGTTTCGCAGCGGCTGGTTCCACACGGGCGATGTGGGCGAGTTTGATGAGGAAGGGTTTCTGGTTATTACGGATCGTATCAAGGATTTGATTATCACGTCCGGCGGCAAGAATGTTGCCCCGCAAAAGATTGAAACAGTGTATGCCAAAGACCATTTTATTGAGCAGTTTATTGTGATTGGCGACCGGTTTAAGTTTATTAGTGCGCTGCTGGTGCCGAATTTTGTGGCGTTGGAAGCGTACGCGCAACAGCAGGGTATTGCTTATTACAGCCGTGAAGAACTGGTCGGGAATGATGAGATTTATGCTTTTTACAAAGAGCGGATTGACGGCCGTTCCCAAGAACTAGCCAATTACGAACGGGTGAAGATATTCACGCTGCTGTCCACTCCCTTTGCCCAGGAAACGGGCGAGCTGACCCCCACACAAAAGATGAAGCGCAAAGTGATCTCGGAACGGTATGCGGCGCAGATTGCGGCGATGTATGCCGAGGATTAGGACGACTCATCGGTTTGGGGTAAACGGCCGTATAACTCCGTCATCTCCACCAACCGCTTTTGAATCTCACCGGTCAGCATCTCCGGTGTAAAGCGCCACTGCCAGTAACCGTTGGACTTGCCGGGGAAATTCATCCGGGCGGCATTGTCTAGCTTCATGTGGTCTTGCAGAGGAATCACGGCCAGGTCGGCGGACGATGAAAAGGCCAGCCGGATCATATCCCAGGCAATATCGTGGCCGTCGCTGGCCATGTAACGGCGCACATGGTCTTGTTCAACCAGGCTGGCGTTTTTGTACCAGCCGAGGGTTGTTTCGTTGTCGTGGGTGCCGGTGTAGACAACGCAGTTGCGTCTGAAATTGTGGGGCAGGAAATCGGAATTTTTTTCGCCGCCAAAAGCAAATTGCAGAATTTTCATGCCGGGGAAATCGAAGGTGTCGCGCAGTTCCTCAACTTCCGGGGTAATGACGCCCAAATCCTCGGCGATGATAGGTAGTTCGCCCATCTTTTCTTGTATGGTGTGGAAGAAATCCAGTCCCGGCCCCTTGACCCATTGACCGATAACGGCCGTTTCCTCTTCCGCCGGAATCTCCCAATACGCTTCAAAACCGCGAAAATGGTCCAGCCGCACAATATCTACCTGGGTAAAAATCGCTTGCAGGCGGCTCATCCACCAGGCGTAGCCGTTCTTCTTCATCTCCGGCCAGCGGTAGAGCGGATTACCCCAGCGCTGCCCCGTTTCACTGAAATAATCCGGCGGAACCCCGGCAATTACTTTTGGCGAACCGTCGTCATTCAAATAAAACAGGTCAGGGTTGGCCCAGACATCGGCGCTGTCGTAGGCGACAAAGATGGGCGCGTCGCCAATGATTTGGATGTCTTTGTCGTTAGCATAGGCTTTCAGCGCCAGCCACTGCTCGAAAAAGACGAATTGCAGGAATTTATGACGGCCGATTTCATCTGCTTTTTCGGCCGACCAGCGGGCAATGGCTGTCGGTTCCCGTTGGGCAATTGGCGCGGGCCAGGTGTTCCAGACGCCGCCATCATCGTGCATATATTCCGTTTTGAGGGCCATGAAGAGCGCAAAATCGTCCAGCCAGGCCCGGTTTTCGGCACAGAATTGGTCATAGGCGGCTTTTTGTACGGCCGTGCCCTTTTCCTGGAAATAGGCAAACGCTTTATCAAATAGTTGGTTTTTGTAATAAATCACCCAGCCGAAATCAACCTGATTCGTTGGGAAAGCCGGACCATCAGCCACCGCATCGGCTGGTAAATAACCGGACTCAATCATCTTGTCGGGGCTGATGAGCAAAGGGTTACCGGCAAAAGCTGAAAAACATTGATACGGTGAATCGCCGTAGCCGGTAGGACCAAGCGGCAAAATCTGCCACAACGACTGCCGGCTGCCGGCCAAAAAATCAACAAATTGGTAAGCCGCCTCGCCTAAATCGCCGATGCCATAACGGCCGGGTAGGGAGGTGGGATGGAGTAAGATGCCGCAAGAACGGTTAAAACGCATGATTAGCCTCGCAAAATTAATAGTCTGAGTCCAAATGATCACACAAGATGGCAGAATTATCAACAGAAACCATAGACAGAGTTTAGCAAGAAATCGTGGGGAAAGGTGTCATTTCGACCGTAGGGAGAAATCTTTGTCATGCTTAACCGGAGCAAAGATTCTTCAGAGGACTTCGGAATGACATTTTCCCACAAAACGTTGCTATACTCCCATAGACAGATTGTAACCACCCATTTATAATATAGTCGGGTCAACAAACAAAATAAAAGAAGATCAAGAGCCGATGCTAATTCGGTATTGGTCCGAGCAAAGCCTGATTTTTCCTGAATCAGGCTTTTTTTGTCAGATTGCCCACCTGCTATTTTTCATTACCCATTGACAAGGAGATTTATAGATGAACAGTCAACATTTCATTGAATTGGATGAAACCTACAGCGCCCACAATTATCATCCGTTGGATGTGGTCATTGAACGGGGAGATGGCGTGTGGGTGTATGACGTAGACGGCAAAAAATATCTGGACTGCCTGAGCGCTTATTCGGCTGTGAATCAAGGCCATTGTCACCCGGCCATCCGCGATGCGGCTGTCGCCCAAATGGGCAAGGTGACGCTGACTTCCCGCGCTTTCCGTAATGACCAGATGGGACCGTTTTTGCAAGAGTTGTGTGAGTATGCGGGCTATGAACTGGCTTTGCCGATGAATACGGGGGCTGAGGCGGTAGAAACGGCCGTTAAAGCCGCCCGCAAATGGGGCTACCAGACAAAGGGTGTGCCCGACAACCAGGCTGAGATTATTGTATGTCAGGGGAATTTCCACGGCCGTACCACCACCATCATCAGCTTTACCAGCCAGTTGGCCTACCGCAAGGATTTTGGTCCCTACACCCCCGGTTTTGTGATTATCCCCTACGGCGATGCCGCCGCGTTGGAAGCGGCCATCACGCCCAATACCGTCGCTTTCCTTGTTGAACCGATTCAGGGTGAAGGCGGCGTTGTGACCCCGCCCGACGGCTATCTGCACGAAGCAGCCAACATTTGCGCCAAACACAACATCCTCTTCATCGCCGATGAAATTCAGACCGGGCTGGGCCGTACCGGCAAATTGTTTGCTTGTGAACACGAAGGCGTCCGCCCCGACATGATGATCCTGGGCAAGGCATTGAGCGGCGGTTTTTATCCGGTTTCGGCCGTGCTCAGCGATAAACCAGTTTTGGGCCTGTTCCAACCTGGCGACCACGGCAGCACCTTCGGCGGCAATCCGCTAGGCGCAGCCATCGGCCGGGCGGCCTTGCAAGTCATCAAAGACGAGGATTTGGTCAGCCGCTCCCGCGAACTGGGTGCCTATTTCAAAGGCCGGCTGGAACGAATCGAGAGCGATCACATTCAGGAAATTCGCGGCAAAGGACTGTTCATCGGCGTTGAGCTAAAAGTCCCCGCCCGCCGTTTTGCCGAAGCGCTGCGCGACCGGGGCATCCTGTGCAAGGAAACGCACAAAACCGTCTTGCGTTTTGCCCCGCCGTTGGTCATCACCAAAGACGAAATCGATTGGGCCGCCGATCATATTGAAGCGGTCTTGATGATGGATTAAACAAAAAACCACTTGGTGATCTATTTGTACCTTTTTTAAGATAGACAAAAGCTCAAGATTCTGGGGTATAATGGAATTATGAGCTTTTTATTTGGAGAATATTTATGAGTTTGTTTCGCCAAATTTATCAAGGAAAAGACTTGGTCATATCACGAGAAACCCTGGAAGCAATGGGTCTCAAACCCGGGGACACGGTAGTTGTCCGGTCACAAAAGCTTTTGGAATCCGGTTCTGTCTCTTCAGAGGAGATGGTGAGACGACGCCAAATTTTGAACCGATTGGCAAAAGCATGGGATTCTTCAGATTTAACTGACTTTGACCAACAACGGCAGACGATGTGGCAGCAATGGACACCGTTCAACTCGTAATTGATACCAACATTATCATTGATTTTCTGCGTGGTAAATCAATGTTATTACAAAAAGCGGTTGAACAATTTGATTGCGGCATAACGGCCGTTTCGCTTTATGAACTTCAAGCCGTTGCTGTTCGGTCCCAACGCCAGGAAGAACTATTTGCTGAATTTTTGACAACTGTTGCTGTTTTGCCATTCGATCACGCATCTGCTTCAATGGCAGCTCAAATTTGGCGTGGTTTGCAGCAAAAAGGTCAGATAATTGGCCTCCCCGATACGTTAATTGGCGGCATTTGCCTGGCCCATGACGTTCCTCTACTCACCCATAACAAAAAACATTTCCAACGAATTACAAACCTGAAACTTATAAAACAGACAGACATTCCCTGATTTATAAAAGGATTTTCATGGCTGTTAATACGCCCAAACATCATCGTAATCTGGTCATTTACGAGGTTTTTATCCGCAATCACGGCCGTTCCGGAAACCTGGCCGACGTCACCAAAGACCTGCCCCGCCTGCGCGAAATGGGCGTGGATGTGGTCTGGTTCATGCCCATCCACCCCATCGGCACGGAAAAGCGTAAAGGAGAGATGGGCAGCCCCTACGCCATCAGCGATTATCGCCTGGTGCATCCCGATTATGGTACAAACAAAGAGTTTGAACTGATGTGCAAATATGCCCATGCGCTGGGACTAAAGGTGATGATTGACGTGGTTTACAATCACACCTCGCCCGATTCACTGTTGGCGGCGCAGCACCCGGACTGGTTTTACCGCGATGAACATGGCCGTTTCACCAACACCGAACCCGCCTGGGATGACATCATCGACCTGGATTACAGCCAGCCCGATCTGTGGGATTACCAGATCGACACCCTCAAACAGTGGGTTCGGCTGGGTGTGGATGGTTTTCGCTGTGATGTGGCTACGGCCGTTCCTCTCGAATTCTGGCAGCGTGCCCGCCGTGAACTGGCCGAACTCAAACCCGACATCATCTGGCTGGCCGAAACGACCCACACCGACTTCATCCGCAAGCGGCGGCGGCAGGGGCTGGTGGCCCACGCCGATGCCGAAATGCACAGCGCTTTCGACCTTTCCTACGATTATGATATTTGGCCGGCCTGGGAAAAAGCAATGATGGATGATAAGGCCATGCCCCACTATCTCGCCCTCCTCCAGCATCAACAAGCCACTTTGCCGGCCCACGCCATCAAAATGCGCTGCGTCGAAAACCACGACCAGCCGCGCATCATGGGCCGTGTCCCCAGTCCGGCGCAAGCCCTGGCCTGGACGGCATTCCAGGCGTTCAACGAAGGCGCATTCCTCATCTACGCCGGCCAGGAATCGGCCAGCAGCCATCAAAACAGCCTGTTTGATTTAGACCCAATCAAGTGGGCTGACTATTCGCTGCAATCGTTTTTGGCGACGCTGAGTAAATTAAAGAAAGACAGGGTGGTGGTGGAAGGAAAATTTGAGTTGTTAACGGCCGTGCCCGCCATCAGCGCCCACTGGCAAACCGAAAACGAAGGTCTCTATGGCATTTTCAACGTCTCTGGGTTCGAGGATGTGATGACCACGCCCCTGCCCGATGGTCAATACACCGATTTGTTGAGTAATTCTTCTGTACTTGTTCGTGATGGAGAGATGATGGTACCGGAAACGGCCGTTATCCTACGTTACCCTGGTCAATTGAAAACCCAACCCCAATCATTCCCGCTAATCTGAATAAACACGCCGCCTGCGGCCCAAAATACGAACACGCCCCGTTCGGCGAAACGGAGCGTGCTCTAAAAGGTTTACGCACAACTCAATTATCAGTGAGCAGTCGCCGTTCTCAATCAGCTGCTGCTCACCGCTCACTGCATACGATTTACTTCTGCATCGCCAGTTTGGCATCCATATCAATGGACCAGTTGTACCACTGTTGGCCGCCAAAGAGGGCCTGCATTTGATCAAGCCAGGCGTGTACGGCGATATATTGAATGCGCAGGTACAACGGGGCGAATGGGAATTCACCCTCTGCTCCAAAGAACGCATCTTCAACCTGGCCATACAATTCAATGCGGCGGGCCGGATCCGGTTCGAGCCGGGCTTCGGCAATCAGATCATCAATCTCATTGCAAGTCCGCTTGGAACGATTTTCCGTTTCACAGCCTAACACATCGCCAACCCAGTTATTCTCGTCGGCATAATCAGGTCCCCAGGCCAATGTCCACATGTGTGGCGCTTCGGCATCGTCCACGCTGGCCGCTGTTGCTGTAAGCAGTTCGGCAAATGGCTGCTGCTCGATTTGGATCAGGCTGGGATCGCAGCCTAGATTTTCCGCCCAGTTAGCCTGAGCAAACTCGATCCAGTTCAAGGTGTTTTGGCCGCTGTAGCCCAACAAGGAGACACTGGGGAACCCTTCACAGTTCGGGTAACCGGCGGCGGCCAGTTCGTCCTGAGCATATGCCACGTCAAACCCAACGCCAATGTCATTGATTGACGGTGCGCCAAAGATGCCGGGAGGCGCGAAATGTTTCATGGGCAGGCCTTGGCTCTGGCGAACGGTTTCTACAAAGGTAGCCCGGTCAAAGGCGGCGCTAAAGGCGCGGCGCACATGGACATCATCAAACGGCGGTTTGGTCATGCGGAAGGCGATGTAGAATACAGTCAGATCGGCGACCTGTACGGCTTCATCCGGGAATTCGGTCAGGAACCCTTGCAGTTCAGCGTCGGGAATGGCTCCGGAGAGGTCTACTTCGTTATTCAACCAGAGGGCATAACCGGTGCTGGTATCGGGTACGACAGGAACTACGATTTTTTCGATGTTACCGCTGCCTTGCATGTCGGCGGGCATGAGCGGATTGCGCAGCAGGGTTCGGCGGACGTTGTGAACCCATTCGTTGAGGACGTAACGGCCGTTCGTCACAATCGTACCAGCTTCAATCCAGCTCTCGCCATACTCATCAATCGCCCACTGTGGGGTAGCTGCCAGCGTCCACATCGGGGTCATGGAGAGGAAGTAACCGGCCGGGAAAGCCAACTCAATCATCAGCGTCGCTTCATCTGGCGCGGAAACGCCAATGGCATCCAACAAATCTTGTGGAATGGCCGTTGGGTCTTCATAATTCAGGACTTCAGAACAGCCGGAGATTTGCGGGGCGACCACGCTGCTGTAGTACGAGCCGATGTTGGGGTCGCAGGCCCGTTTGATGCCATAGGCAAAGTCGTTGGCTGTTACAAAACGGGGATTGCCTTCCTCATCGACTTCCTGAACAGTTTCGCCGGTAACGGGATTGTGCCGCACCCAGGGGATGTCGGTGCGTATATTGAAGGTGTATACCAGACCATCTTCGCTGATTTCCCAACTGGTTGCCGCTTCCGGCACAACTTCCGACGTTTCCAGGTCGTAGTTGGTCAGGTGGACAAACATGCCTTCGATGTAGTTGATGGAGATAGCGTCTTCAGCAACCTGGGGGTCCAGAGTGGGAATGTCGCTGGTGCTGTATGAATCATAAGTGATCGGGACAGCCATTTCTTCTTCACCAGAAACTGCTGTGCCTGGCACTTCAACGACAACCTCGCGGGTCACTTCGACGGGCTGACCTTCTTCGATGACCGTTTCGGTAACGACGCGGGTTACTTCGACAGGGACTTCTTCAATGACAGTTTCTGGCTGGCAGGCAACTAGGACAACAGCCAGAAGCATGATGGCAGCAATCAGTAAACTATTTCTCTTCTTAAACATCTTTGAATTTCCTCCAAAGCTATGGCCTTGAAATGATGCAGCCAGCCGTACAAACAACGGCCGTAACCGCAAATGGCTAAAAATTTTTTACTTGGGCCTCAAGTCTGTTTACACTATACATGAAAGACTTTTTGGTGTCAAGTAAGTGGCAATATGGTGGCATATAAGTACCAATTTGGGTTGCTGGGGGGTGGGGCAACAATCGTTTCTCGCTCCACACCCCATGACCAACCGCCCTAAACCGGTTATAATTTCTAGCAAAATTAGGTGAACAGATGAACGATAAAGCAATTGAACCTGTCCTGACTCCCCGGGAACAGCAGAAAAAGTGGCAGTCCGAATTTGAGACTGCGCGAGAAGCATTGGTGGCCACCGAAGCGGAATTGGCTGCTTATCAAGCCGAGGTCAACGCCTTTCGCATGCACTGCCGCCTCAAGCTGGACGACCTGGTTGATGAACTGCTGGCTTTGAACGGGGAGAAGCAGGACTGCCTGACCCGCTTGCAGCTGCTGCGCCAGGAACAGGCTGCCTCGATGCCGCCCGATGAAGCTGATCCTTTTGGGACGCCGGATGATGTGTTTGCGGCCGGGGAAATGGAAGATGAAACTGATCTGCTCCTGCCGACTGACGTCCCCCATGACAAGTTGGCTGAAAAGCGGCTGTACCGTGAACTGGCCCGTCGCTTTCATCCGGATTTGGTCAACACGGCCGTTACCCGCGATTATGCCACGACGATGATGACGGCCGTTAACAACGCCTACGAAAAACACGACATCCAGGCTCTTTACGATTTGGCTGGCGAACTGGAACCGGAAGCAATGGCCGAGTTAGAAGGCATTGAAACCCCGGCCACCCGCAAACTACGGCAGCGGGTGATGCAGGTCCAGCGGCGGCTGCGCCGGGTCAAGCGGCAGATGATGCTGCTGCGCCAGGAAAACACGGCCCGTCTCTACCATCGCGCTCAGCGGCTGGAGGAAGCCGGTGATAATTGGTGGGACATCGTCCGCCGCGAACTGGAAGCCGCTATTGAACGACGCCAGCAGGAAATTGCCAGGCTGCAGGAGCAGCTTGCCCCGTTAGAAACAGAGTAACTGAAACTGACAGGCACTTCTTTTCAGATTGAAAAATTAACGCGAGTTTTGTCTTTTCTAAAGCCGGAGCCTGAGAGGCTCTTTTACTCTGGTTAATGCTGGTTAATGATAGTAAAGGGGCCTCTCAGGCCGCAGTTCTATGCCATTATTATTTCGCTAACTCATAATCAAGTGCCTTTCACCAATCGCTTCGACCGCTTCTCAATCCCGAAGGGCTGCTCTCCCGACTGTATCGGATGGCGCGGCCAAAGGCCGGCCACAGCATTCCCCCATTATTTTCTTAAATACTAACACAGTCATTTATTTTAGTACCAATAACCTATTTTTCTTAGTCCAAAAGAACTGTATTGTAACGCAAATTGTAACCATTCTCGACCACACTAAAAAGCAGCAGGAAAAGGCCAAAATCTTTTCCTACTGCCGTAACAATGAAATCGTTTAGGAACGGAAAATAAATAAGACAACGAAGTTGTTTCCTTACCGTTCCTCCAGGCTAACGATGAAATGCTCATCTTATTTAATCGTTAGCCCTTAATCATTCTGTGCACCCAGGAGTAACACACAGTGGACAAGCAAAAAATCATTATCATTGAAGATAACAAGGATGTCGCCGGGTTTCTGGATTTTACGGTCCAGACACTGGGCTACGAAGCGATCATTGCCTACAATGGTATTGGTGCATTAAAGTTCCTACATCACACAACGCCAGCCATGATTTTGCTGGATATGTTTTTACCCGATATCACTGGCGCCGAGATTTTGCAGCATGTACGGGCCACAAACTCTTTGCAACACGTGCCTGTCGTCGTCTTGACCGGCGAAAGCCAAACTTTGAGTCAGGAAGTTAAAGAACTGGCCAATTTTACGCTTATTAAACCGATTGATTATCACACTTTGTCTCGATTGATCCCCCGAATTTCGCAATCTCAACCTCCTTCCAATCTTTCAATTGGGACAACGTCAGTTGGGATAATTGATTTCATCTCATAACCAGTAGAATCTAAATCGATAAACCGGATCAAGGTTAGAGCTTGCTCCGGTTTTTTGCAGCTTCATGGCGGCAAAATCAAACTTACGCCCACTCGCAGAGCGATTCCAGATAAGCGAGCGAACCATCGCAGCCAGCTGTCTAGCTGGTCTACCTCTTTGAACTGCTGGCCGCGCAAACGGGGGACGATGATGGTACGGCCGTCAACCTCTAAATGAAGACACGCATGGTACGAAATAGCCATCTATTTCAGTACCAATACCCTATATTCTATAGTCAGAAAGAACTATATTGTAACGCCAATTGTAACAATTCACGCCTAAACTAAAAACAGCAGGAAAAGGCCAATTCCTTTTCCTTTTTGGCTATCTAGCGACAACAAGGAGCAAACCGATGCTGACAAAAGACACGACATTACAGCGAAAAAGCTTGGGACTGGCAGCAGTGCTTCTAGCCACCCTCCTCATTTTCATTTTAACTTTGGCTCCCCCGACCGATACGGCGGTCGCGATCAACGTTCAACCGGAATTATTAGCGCTGGCGGCGGAACAACCGGACACGGCCGTACGCGTCATGATTCAAACAGGCGATTCCAGGGACAAAGTAAAAGATCTAATTACTAACCTTGGCGGTGTGGTCATTAAGGACCTCTCCATCATTAATGCGGTTGTGGCCGAAATGGAGGCGAAAACGGCCGTTGACCTTGCCCTTGATGCCAGCGTGAATTGGGTCAGCCTGGACAGCCCCGTCGTAAAATCACAAACCTATGAGACTTTCACAGTTCGTGATGAGTTTAATAATACCGCTTATTCCAATAACGATGGGTCAGCTCACTGGGCATCTGATTGGCAAGAAGGCGGAGAGAGTAACGGTCCGAGCTATGGTGATATACGGGCTTATTTTGGCCGGCTCCTTATCAGTAATTACAATCGCAGCTTGGAACGATCGGCGAATTTATCTGGCGCAGAAACGGCTGTGCTCACTTTTGACTACCGTCTATACAGCTTCGATTCTTCATCCGATTACGTCACGATTGAAATCTCGTCCGATGGCGGCAATTCATGGCATCAACTAGACCAACTGGAAGGGCCGGCCAACGATTGCTACATGCGGCCGGCCAGTTACGATATATCCGCTTATGCCAATGAAAATAGCGCCGTTCGGTTCATTACTTCGCCATCTCTTGGTCGTTATGACCGTTTTTACGTCGATAATGTTCAAATCGAGTACACAAACGCAACTGGAGATACATCACCAGATACACCGGATGCGCCGGTTGACAATGTTGCTTTGACGGTTGAGGATGATTTTGAACCTGATCCGCCAGTGTATAACAATAACAGCGGAACCCGCGATTGGACCGGCGGCTGGTATGAGGTTGGGGAAAACAATGGCCCTTACAATGGCTCGATTTATATATCCAACAATCAGCTTGGTCGAAATTTGGCGCTTGCCCAAAATTATAGCCGTGTTTGGCGTGAAGTTAATCTGGCTGGCGCTTCATACGCCACCTTGAAGTTTGATTATGCCTCTGCTTTATATTACCAGGATGAATTGTTGGTTGAGATGTCGACCGATGGCGGTGCTACCTGGTCAGAGTTGGATAGGATTTCAATTGTCCCTTCGGAACCATCAATGCATGCCGCCCAATACGATATTAGCCAGTATATTTCCTGGAATACGGCCGTACGCTTCACAGCCATTTCCAAATATAACGGGTCGCCCCTGGTTTGGCTCGATAATATTAAAATTGAATTCGATGGTCAACCATACGATTGGCAGGCTAATTATTATACGGAAACATTAGGACTGAAAGACGTATGGGCGATGGGTATCACCGGACAAGGTGTCACTGTCGCCGTTATTGACAGCGGCATTTCCGATAATGCCGATTTTTATAATTCATCCGGTACTTCCTCGCGTTTGCTGGTTCAAGAAAACTTTTACGATAACGCGACTACCACCGTCGATAACTATGGTCATGGCACTCATATTGCCGGAATCATCGCCGGTAACGGAGCCAAATCCAATGGTCAATACAAAGGTATGGCTCCCGATGCCAACCTCATCGGTTTGAAAATCAGCGATGACGCGGGTGTGGCTTATGAATCCGACACCATTGAGGCGATGCAATGGGTGTTAGATCACAAGGATGAATACAACATCCGAGTGGTCAACCTGTCTGTCAATTCTGCCCAAGAGGCTTCGTATCACGTCAGTCCAATGAACGCGGCGGCAGAGATTCTCTGGTTTAATGGTATTGTTGTTATTACGTCGGCTGGGAACCGTGATACGATATACGATTGGTTCAATCCTGTCATCGCGCCGCCAGCCAACGATCCCTTCGTTATTACAGTGGGAGCTAGCAGCGAATTGTTCTCCGGAAGTACAAATGACGATTACATCCCCTTCTTTTCGGCTCAGGGAACAACGGTGGATGGGTATGAAAAACCGGACATAATCGCTCCGGGACAACATATTATTAGCGTGTTATCCGCCAATTCCTGGTGGCGAAATGGTTACCCATCACGAGTTGTGAACAATGATTATTTCCGGATCAGCGGGACTTCAATGTCTACGCCAATGGTGGCCGGGGCCGCAGCACTGCTGTTGCAAGCGGAACCGGGTTTGACCCCCGACCAGGTAAAATATCGTTTGATACACACGGCGCGCTCGATAGACGGTACTTTTAGCGATGGCGAATTCCCATACCTGGATGTGTATGCGGCCGTTACGACACACACAACAGAATCAGCCAATACTGGTATTCAGGCCAGTCAACTTTTATGGACGGGTAGTGATCCAATCAATTGGGGCAGCGTCAATTGGGGGTCTGTTAACTGGGGTAGTGTGAATTGGGGTTCGGTTAATTGGGGCAGTGTCAACTGGGGGTCTGTCAATTGGGGCAGCGTCAGTTGGGATGATTGACCCCAGTTCAACACAAATAGAGTGAAAATCGTTAAACCGGAGCAAGCTCTAAACTTGCTCCGGTTTTTTTTGCGCATTCATTTTAACAACCACCAAGCTTACGCCCACTCACAGAGCGATTCCAGGTAAGCGGCTGAGCCGTCGCGCAGCCAGCCGTCTAGCTGGTCTACTTCTTTAAGCTGCTGGCCGCGCAAACGGGGGACGATGACGTAACGGCCGTCTACCTCCGGCAGCGCGGTCATATCCCCCCACAACTTCTCAAACTGGGTCACGGGGAAGATGTCCTCCTGGCCGTGGCCCCAGCGCTTTTTCACATCTTTTAGCGTGATGTAGGTGGGCATCCGGGCGGCGAGAGTGCGTACGGCCGTGGCCACCTTCACCTCATCGGCCAAATCAGCCCGCGACAGGCCAAACAGGGCCAGCAGCTTGTCAATCGACAGCCAGAACGTGTTGGAATTGTAGTAGGAAAGATTGAACTCGATTTCTTCGCGGGGTAGAGCCAATCCTTCGATGAGCCGGACACGGCCGTTAATTCGCGCCAAACCGCCGCCCCTATCTTCCAATCGCCGGGTGATCATCTCCACCGTCAACGCTGCATCCTGCTCGATATGGTAGCCCAAAATCGCCGGATCGACGTCCGCGCCCAATGTGTCGATGTTGTGAACCATGAGATATTTTAGCTGCGGCCGTTCGGCCAGCAGTTGGGCCAAAACGCCATTGCGCAGCAGATTGGGGATTTCGTACCAGTGGCCCACCGGATGCAGACATTGCAGCGGCAAATTATCGGTGTAGTCGCCGCCTTCGCCCATCTGCTCGGCCCAGCCGATGAGGGCGGCGTGCAGGCTTTCTAGCACTTTTTGCGCCTGCTCGTCGAGGATTTGCTGCGGCATTTCCTCCCAGGCAAAGCGCAAATCGCGGGCCATCGGAATCAGGCGCAGGCCGACGACGCGCCCCGGCGAGAGCAGCAGCGGGCCAGGATAATTGTAATTGTCCTCCCGCGCCAGATAATCGGCGATGGGTTTGTGCGTCAGGTAGCTGGTGGTGATGATGTGGGGGACTGGTGTCCCCACCTGGCGGCTGAGGCGGCGGCTTTTGGCCAGATGGATTTCGATGAAGTTGCGATGTTGGCCGCCCAGCCGGGCAAAAGGATTGAGCGATTTCACAACACCGGCGCCTTTTGTCCAGCGGCTGCCCGCGCCGCCCGCCAACGAGACGACGGCAACGGCCCCATCGCGCAGCGCCTTCAGGCCTAATTCGTGTAGATGATTGGGTACGGCCGTTGACATATCAAACACATCATCCGGCCGTACATCCTCGATTTGGCTGTTCACCGGCAGGCGATTTTGCGCCAATCCGATACGGCCGCTGCGTAAATCGGCCCGGATTTGCTCATGCTGCACCCGGTCAAAGCCGAACTCGTTCAGCAGCGATTCCAGGTTTTGTCCGGAGCCGTCGCCATCAGCGGCGCGGGGTAGCAGCCGGTCAAACAGGTTTTGGACCATGCCGCCCAGCGTCGGTTCGGTGCGCGCCGCCCGCCCAAAACGGTCCAGTTCGGCGCGGCGGAAGGCGGAGAGTTGGCGGGTTTCCATGCGCAGCAGGCTAGGAACGGTGAGGCTGTAATAGCCGGGTGGCATTAGCGCCGCATCGCCCAGCAGCAGGTCGGCAAATGTCCCATTTTCGTTGATGGCGAAATCGTAGACGACCGGTTCCATGGCAAAGGGCACGGCCGTTT
>JBNKZT010000133.1:0-14923 GCA_050301775.1 Promineifilaceae bacterium (SeqCode) | reverse complement strand
TTCCTGCTTCTCCAGCTTTTTCACCTGGCGCACCAGCAAAAAAATCACAGAAGCAATGACCAGGAAATTGATCACAGCCTGAATAAAATTGCCATAAGTCAACGTGGCACTGCCAACTGTCAACGCCAACGCAGTAAAATCAACGCCACCCAAAATAATGCCGATCAAAGGCATGAGCAGATCGTTGACCAATGAGGTCACAATCGCCCCGAACGCCCCGCCAATGATAACCGCGACCGCCAGGTCCAGGACATTACCTTTCTTAATAAAATCACCAAATTCTTTCAACATCACACATTTTCCTCCGAAAAATTTTTTAGACAGACATGTCAGGAAGCTATGCCGACTGTGTTCGACCGTGTCTGGAACGATAGACATTATTTTAACTATAAAGTCACAAATGAAAAACGGCCGTTTCCTCTCAAAACGCTCTCTTTCCACCTTGACTTCCGAATCCATTCGATCTACAATTTTGATTGAACATTCAATCAAGTATATGGGAGTAAGCATGACCGAGGAACAGGAAAGCCGTCAAAAGATTTTAGACGCCGCCTTTGCCGAATTTGCCGACAAAGGGTTCCGGGGAGCGACTATCAAAAGTATTGCTCAAAGAGCCGGGTTGCAATCGCCATCCCTCATTTACTGGTATTTCCCTACTAAAGAAGACTTGTTCCAGGCAATCGTCGAATCGCGTTCACCCTTCACGGAAGCGGTCCTTGATCCCACCCCATTTCTGGGTCGTCCACCCGACGAAGTGTTGACCCAGTTGGCCCAAAGCTACCTCCATTTCATGAGCCAGCCCGACATTCAAAAACTCATTCGTTTGTTTCTCTCAGAAATGGGGAAACGGCCGCAACTGGCCGAACTGGTCAGTCAAGGCTTCATAGAACCGACACTGGATTTCCTAAAAACCTATCTGTCGCACCAGGTCGAAACGGGCCGGCTGCGTTCCCATGACGTGCGTTCCAGTGCGCGGGCCTTCATGGGAATGCTCTTGCCTCAAGTATTTACCATGATCCTTTTCCCACGCCTCAACGCCGATGAGTTGACCAATGAAATACATATACAAAATATCATCGATATTTTCCTAGCAGGATTGCAAACAAGGGCTTAACGATGGTTAATTCTCGCCTGAAATCACTGATCCGCAAAGAATTTCTGCAAATCATCCGCGATCCGCGCACGGTGGCATTGGTTCTGGTGATGCCCATCCTCCAACTGCTGCTGCTGGGCTACGCCGCCACCAACGACGTGCGCAATGTGCCGATGGCCGTCTTCGACCAGGATCGGGGATCATCAGCCCGCCGTTTGCTGGACGCTTATCGCGCCGCCGACTATTTCCACATTGCGTTCGACGTTGATTCGGAAGCGGAGATGCGCGATTTGATTGACAATGGTCAGGCGCGCGTGGGCCTCATCATTCCGCCTGATTACAGCGACCAGTTGGAGGGCAATGGCTCGGCGGCCGTGGCTTTTGTGCTTGATGGCAGCGACCCAACAATTGCTTCAACGGCGCTGTCGGCGGCGCAGCTGATTGCCCAACAGCACGGCACACAGGTATTGAATGCCCGATTGGCCAGGCGCGGCCAATCCGTCACCCTTCAGCAGCCCATTGAAGTGCGGACACAGGTCTGGTACAACCCTGATCTGGTCAGCGCCTACTTCATGGTTCCCGGCGTCATCGGCATGATTTTGTACGCCATTACTTCTATTTTGACGGCAACGGCCGTTGTCCGTGAACGAGAAAGAGGCACGATTGAGCAGCTCATTGTCACCCCCATCCACTCCTGGGAACTCATCGTCGGCAAGCTGGTTCCGTATGTGATTCTCGCTTTCAGCAATATCATCGAGGTACTTTTAATCGGTCATTTGCTTTTTGGTATGCCTATTCGCGGCGATTTAACCATGATATTGCTGTTTTCCGGGCTGTTTTTGGCGTCCGGTTTGGGAATTGGGCTGCTGGCGTCTACTGTGGCCAACACCCAACAAGAAGCGATGTTGACGGTCTTCATGACCATGCTGCCCAGCATCTTCTTGTCGGGATTTTTCTTCCCTTTGGAAGCCATGCCCCAATTCTTGCAATGGGTTTCTTATTTGATGCCGCTGCGCTATTACCTGACGATCATTCGCGCCTTGCTGATTAAGGGTGTCGGGTTTAGTGCGATTCGCGGAGATGTAATCGCCCTGACGTTGTTTGGTATTGGTATTATGGCGCTGGCGGCGATGCGGTTCCGCAAGCGGCTAGATTAAGAAAAATGGGACGCGGAGATTCGCAGAGAGGCGGAGAAACGCAGAGAAAAAGAGAAAAAATGAATGCTTTTCAATTAATGTCTGGCAAATCAAATGGATTTTTACTAAAATATTCTTTTCCTTTTTCTTTCTCCGCGAATCTCTGTGTCTCCTCTGTGTAACTCCGCGTAGTTCTCTTAATGGAGGTTGATATGCACAATCGTATTCGTAAAATTGCGCCGGTTGTGGTGGTGGTGGCGGTGGTAACGGCCGTCCTCATCTACCTCTACACCGTGTCTGGGGCCGAGGCAGTGGGTGCGCTGCAAGCCTCCGGCACGGTGGAGACAGTTGAAATCACTGCCGCCCCGGAAATAGCCGGGCGCGTCAAGGAAATATTGGTTGATGAAGGCGATCTGGTACAGGCCAGCGACGTCCTCTTCCGGCTGGAAGACGACATCATGCAGGCCCAGCGCAATCGGGCGCTGGCGGCGCTGAACACTGCCCAGGCCCAGCTTACCAAAGTGCGCGCCGGCGCAACGCCAGAAGACATCGCCGCCGCCGAAGCGGTGGTTGCGGCGGCGCGCGGCTCCGTGGCCGCCGCCGAAGCAGCACTAACTCAAGCTCAAATCAACGCTAACAGCGCTCGCGTGGTGGAAGAGACTGAAAGTTCTGTGTCGTCGGCGGAAGCGGCCGTGGCCCAGGCCGAAGCGTCGGCCGGCATTGCCAGAGCCAATCTGGCTCAAGCCCAGGCTCAGTTAGCCCGGTTAAAAGCGGGCGCCCGCCCGGAGGAGATTGCGGCGTATCAAGCCCGTCTCAACCAGGCTGAATCGCAGTTTCTTCTGGCAGAGAGCGTTCATTTTGTGGACTTTGTGGATCGGGATATTGGCGGCTGGCCGGAAGAACGGTCGCGTTACCAGATGGAAAGCGCCAGAGGTGCACGGGATGCGGCCCAGGCTCAGCTTGATCTGGTACTGGCTGGAGCCAGCGCCGAAGATATTGCCGCCGCTGCCGCCGCCGTCAACGCGGCCCAGGCCCAGGTGGGATTTGCCGAAGCGGGGGTGGACATGGCCAAGGCCGGACTGGCCCAATCACAAGCAGCACCGGCGACAACGGAAGACCAGGTAGCCGTGGCTGATGCCGGGATTCAGGGGGCGCAGGTGCAGGTAGAAATCGCCAAAGGGCAGTTGGCCCAGGCCGAAGCGCAGCGCGACCGGCTGGAATTGGGAGCAACTGCCGAAGAGGTGGCCGTTCTGCAATCGCAAGTGGCCCAGGCCGAGGCAGAACTGGCCTTGATTGACGTGCAGATGGAGAAGTTGGTGGTGACAACGGCCGTTTCCGGCATCGTCATGACCCGTAACATCGAACCGGGTGAAACCGTTCAACCCGGTACGGCCGCTTTGACTATTGGCCAGCTTGATGAGCTGACAATCACCGTTTTTGTCTCCGAGGCGCGATACGGCCAGATCGCGTTGGGGCAGGAAGCCCGCGTCACGGCCGATTCGTTCCCCGGTGAAATCTTTACGGCCACTGTGACACGCATTGCCGACCAGGCCGAGTTTACGCCGCGCAACGTGCAAACCGAAAGCGGCCGCCGCACGACCGTCTTTGCTGTCAAGCTGACCGTCAGCGACACCGGCGGCAAGCTCAAACCGGGTATGCCGGCGGATGTGGAGTTTATGGGGACTGGAGATTAGAGATTGGAGACTGGTAAGTCTCGTAGTCTCCAGTCTCGTAGTCTCCAGTCTCGTAGTCTCGTAGTCTCGATCTATGAACGATTTGCTGGTTGACGTAAACGATTTAACGAAGTCTTTCGGGCATGTAACGGCCGTAGATGGCGTCAGTTTACGCGTGGGATCCGGTGAAGTTTATGGCCTGATTGGGCCGGATGGCGCGGGCAAGACGACGACGTTTCGCCTGCTGGTGGGTGCGCTGCGGCTGGATGGCGGCGGCGGTCAGGTCGCTGGTTATGATCTGGTCAAAGAAATCAACCGGGTGCGGACGCAAATTGGCTATTTGCCGCAGCGGTTTAGCCTGTACGGCGATTTGACAGTGGATGAAAATTTGCGCTTTTTCGCCGAGGTCAACGGTATTGCCGCCAGCGATTGGCAGCCACGCCGCGATGAGATGCTGGACTTTGTCGGTCTGGCCGAATTTGCCCAGCGCCGGGCCGATCACCTTTCCGGCGGTATGAAGCAAAAATTGGGTCTGGCGACGGCGCTCATCCACCGGCCCCGCTTGCTGCTGCTGGACGAACCGACGGGCGGAGTCGATCCGGTAACGCGGCAGGATTTCTGGCAGCTCATCGGGCGAGCGGTGACCCAGGAAGGGGTGACGGTGGTGGTCAGCACACCCTACATGGATGAGGCCAGCCGCTGTACGCGAATCGGGTTTATGAAGAACGGCCGTATCCTCGACGAAGGCCAACCACAAACCATTGCCAATCGGCTAAACGGCCGTATCCTCGAATTGAGCGGCACACCCCGCCGCCAACTGCACGCCATCGCCGCTCAGGACCCGGATGTGGAAGAGGTGCAGGCGTTTGGCGAGAAACTACATCTGCGCATCCGGCCGGGTACGGCCGAAATGGTGCAGCAGCGCCTCCCCGCCGCACTGACCGCCGCCGACGTGACCGTTCAACTCTTGCGGCCCATCGCGCCATCGGTGGAGGATGCGTTTATTGCGTTGTTGGAAAAAGATTGATTATGGAACCCGCGATCGAAGTCCAGGAATTGACAAAACTGTTTGGTGAGTTTACGGCCGTTGACCGGGTCAGTTTTGCAGTGCAGCCGGGCGAAATTTTTGGCTTTTTGGGACCAAACGGCTCCGGCAAAACGACGACCATTCGGATGCTGTTGGGCATTTTGCGGCCCACGTCGGGAATGGGGCGGGTATTGGGCTATGACATCGATACCCAGGCCGAGGCGATCCGGCCGCAAGTCGGCTATACCTCGCAAAAGTTTGCCTTGTACGATGAGCTGACGATGGCCGAAAACCTGGATTTCTACGCCGGCGTTTACAGTGTCAAAGATCGGGCGCAGCGGGTGGCCGAAGTGCTGGATTTGATTGGATTAACCGGACGGGAAGATGAGCGCGCCGGTGAATTATCGGGCGGTTGGCGGCAGCGATTGGCGTTGGGCGTGGCGCTTACCCATCAGCCCAAACTGCTGTTCCTGGATGAGCCGACCAGCGGCGTGGACCCGCAGGCCCGGCGCGCTTTTTGGGATTTGATTTACGACCTGGCTGAAACCGGGACGACGATTTTTGTGACGACGCATTACATGGACGAGGCCGAGTACTGCGGTCGTTTGGGCATCATGTACCAGGGACAACTGTTGGCACTAGACACGCCGGATAATCTTAAACAGCAAATCCTTAATGGTTCCATCTGGGAGGTGGCGGTCACACCGTTGATGGCGGCGTTAACGGCGTTGACCGGAGCGGAAAATGTGCTGCGGGTGGGTCTGTTTGGCGACCGGCTGCGTGTTGTTACCCGGAATCAATCGCACACGGCCGTTTCCTTGCAGTCTGTTTTGGCGGGATTGGGGTTTGGGGACACGGCCGTTACCCCCGCCGAACCAACCCTGGAAGATGTTTTCGTAACCCTTGTTGGTAGATAACAGAACGCTTGTAACTTTCGCTTTAGTAGACTATCTAATACAATGGACAAATGAATAACCTACCGAAGGAGTAACGATGAGCGAAAGTTTAGGATTTCAAGTTTACTTAAACGACAGCTACGAATCAGCCCTGGAACGAGTAACGGAAGAATTGAAGAAAGAGGGCTTTGGCGTCTTGACTGAAATTGACGTCAAGGCCACGTTGAAGAAGAAACTGGACGTCGATTTTCGGCCGTACAAGATTTTGGGCGCTTGCAACCCGCCGCTGGCCTACAAGGCGTTAACGGCCGTACCCGAAGCCGGCCTGCTCCTACCTTGCAATGTAACGGTGTCGGAGGAGAGTGACGGCCGTATCCTCGTTTCCATCATTGATCCTAACAAAATGATGAGCGTCCTCGACCATCCCCAACTAGAAGAGGTCGCCTGCGACGCCGAAGCCCGGCTGCGCCGCGTTGCGGAAGCCCTGCAAACTTACTAGTGTTTCGCGGCTTAAGTAAACCAACAACTGAAAGATACTGCGAAACACTTAAACAGTTTGGCGTCGATCTGATTGGTAATTGTCGGTTTATACTGAGCAACGTTATTAACTGGCACTTTGCCAAAGGAGATTAGAGATTGGAGATTTGCCAGTCTCCAATCTCCAGTCTCAAAGAAACCGTCAGTTTATGCCCTTCGTTGGTATATTTGCACTAAACTGCACTCATTAATCCCCCTTTCTTCCTTGCCCCAAAAACGACAAACGTCATATGATTTCAGGACAAATGTCACTATGATGGGCAAACCTTTGCCGGTATTATTAGGTTTGCCTTATAATCTTGTTTTGGCTTACCAACTACTGTGGATTGGACAATATGCACGAGTCATTTAACGAAAGCACCGAAATGTACCTCAAAACCATCCGGGAACTGACCGACAACAACACACCGGTTCCCATTTCTGCCCTGGCCCGCCGCCTGGAAGTCTCCACCGTCTCAGCCACGGAAATGATCCACAGGTTGGAAGACCACGATCTGGTGACTCATACGCCTTACAAAGGTGTCCAGCTCACCAATAATGGCTGCACCCATGCCAGCGAAATTATCCGCAGTCATCGTTTGTGGGAACGATTCCTGGTCGATCATCTGAAACTTTCCTGGGAAAAGGTTCACGACGTCGCCTGCCGCCTGGAACACGCCACGGATCCTGAAGTCACTAATGCACTGGCTCAATTTTTAGGCAATCCTCAAACCTGCCCCCATGGTAATTCGATCCCGGAAGCAGGAAGACGGTTAAAGACAACTGCCAGCCGGACGTTAAATGAACTGGTTCCTGGCGACTACGGCGTCATCGAACGCATTCACCCGGAAAGTAATCTGCTGCTGGAATATCTGGCAGGTCACGATGTCAAACCGGGCCGCCGCCTGGACGTGACCGAAATTGCCCCGTTTAACGGGCCTATTATGGTCACGATTGAGGGACAAACCCACGCTTTAGGCCAGGAAGTGGCCACGCACATCTTCGTTAAGCCAATCGATGAGGAATAACATGGAATCCACTGTCGCTTTAACGATGGCCCCCAGCGGGCAAATCTTGCGCCTGGTCAATGTCCATGGCGGCAAACGGCTGATGCATCGGCTGGCCGAACTAGGTCTGACACCGGGCGTCGAAATGATGATAATCCAGGACTCCGGCGGTCCAGTCCTGGTATCTGTGCGCAATTCGCGCATCGCCCTGGGTCGGGGCATCGCCCACAAACTGGATGTGGCGACGATTTAAGAGGAAAGGAATCCACCGATTACGCAAATTTCGCAGATTAAAGAACATGAATTTGTGCAATCGGTGAAATCTGTGGCTAAAAAAGTTATGAGATTACGCGTTGCGCTGGCGGGGAATCCCAACACAGGCAAAAGTACCATTTTTAACGCCCTGACCGGCTCGAACCAGCACGTGGGCAACTGGCCGGGTAAAACGGTGGCTAAAAAAGAAGGCTGTTACCACGAAGGTGGTCTGTGTGTGGAGCTAATCGATCTGCCAGGCACTTACAGCCTGTCGGCCTATTCGCCTGACGAACAGGTTGCCCGTGATTACATTGTCCTGGAGAAGCCGGATGTGGTTGTGAATGTGTTGGATGTGACCAATCTGGAACGTAATTTGTACTTGACGATGCAAATTTTGGAAACCGGATCGCCGCTGATTGTGGTTTTGAATATGCATGATGTGGCTGAGCGCAATGGCACGGCCGTTAACACACAAAAACTGTCCCAACTCCTCGGCGGGGTGCCGATCATTTGCGCCGCCGCTGGCCGTGGCCAAGGGTTGGACGAGCTGCGTCAGGTTCTCCATCAGTTTACCCAAGGGAAAGAGAGCCAATTTATCGACGTTTACGAACCGGGAGAAAGGTGTTTAGGCGAACGTGTTCAATTCAACAACCACTGTAGTCACTTATAGCCCCGAAATTGAAGCGGAAATCGAAAGTTTGGTGGATGTCATGGCCGATACGGGGGTGAACGGCCGTTTCCCCCACCGCTGGCTGGCCATTCAACTTCTCGAAGGCGACACCAATCTGCTGGAAAGCGTTGCCAACGGACAGCGTGCCGCTATCGAGTCGGCCCTGGCGGCCAGCCAGAGCCGGCTGCAAACTCACTTCGGCGAAGACGTGGACATCGCCATCACCGACGCCCGCTACCAGCGCGTCCACGAATTGGTGCAGGAAGTCGTTACCCGCCCGCCAACATCTGTCAGTCTGTCCGACCGCATCGATCAGATCGTCATCCACAAGTGGCTGGGCATCCCCATATTCCTGGCTTTGATGTACCTGGTCTTCAATCTGGTGCAAAACGTCTCCGCGCCTTACCTTGATTACATCGATGGCGTCGTTAGCGGGCCACTGACCGGGTGGACAACAGCACTTCTGGCATGGCTGCATGCCCCCGTCTGGCTCATTTCATTAATCACCGATGGCATCATCGCCGGGGTGGGTGGTATCCTGGTCTTTTTGCCTGGCCTGCTGGTCATGTACATCGCTCTGGCCATTTTGGAAGACAGCGGCTATCTGGCGCGGGCGGCTTTTGTGACGGATCGGTTTATGGCTAAATTAGGGCTGCACGGCCGTTCCTTCGTTCCCATGATTTTAGGTTTTGGCTGCAACGTACCGGCCATCTACGCCACGCGCACCATCGAAAACCGGTCGGCTCGTGTGCTGACCGGCTTGCTCATCCCCTTCATGTCTTGCTCGGCCCGGCTGCCGGTTTACGTCATTTTTGGTCTGGCCTTTTTTCCGCGCAATGGCGATTTAGTGATTTGGTCGCTGTACATGATTGGCATCCTCATGGCCGCGCTGGTGGGCACGATTTTATCGCGTACCGTCTTCAAAGGGGCGCCGCCCGGCATCTTGCTCATGGAAATGCCACCGTATCGCCGGCCCAAGTCACGCCGCGTCTTGAATTATGCCTGGGAGCAATCGGCGTCGTTTGTGCGCAAAGCGGGCACCTTCATCCTGGCCGGGACGATTGTCTTTTGGGCGTTAATGCATCTGCCCTGGGGTGTGGAATCGACGCAGGAAAGTTATTTTGGCCGCGTCAGCGGAACCGTGTCCCCTATTTTTGCCCCCGCCGGATTCGGCGATTGGCAGCAAACGGGGGCGCTGCTGACCGGACTATTGGCTAAGGAAATGGTGATTTCGACAATGGCCCAGGTTTATGTGGGCGAGGTTGAGGTGGAGGAAACGGCCGTTTCCCCCACCTTCCTCGACGACATCCAACAAATCACCCTCGGCTTCGTCACCGCCACCATTGACGCAGGTAAGAAACTCATTGAAACGCTAACCCCTGGCCTGACCATTTTTGCCGAAACAGATGATGGTCAGGACACAGCATTGACGACGGCTTTACAGAATGCCTTTACGCCATTGACCGCCTTCGCTTTTCTCGTATTCGTCTTGCTTTACATTCCCTGCATCGCCACTGTCAGTGCCCAGGTCCATGAATTTGGCTGGCGCTGGGCGTTGTTCTCAATGGTCATCATGCTGACCGTACCCTGGACGCTGGCGGTGCTCATCTACCAGGGCGGCCGACTGCTGGGGATAAGCTGATGCTGCGCGAAATTTTGACCTTGTTTGAAGCGTATCAGGGGCGCACGCTGTCTAAAGAAGCCATCCGCAGCCATCTGGACGTGTCGCCGGCGCTGCTGGATCAGATGCTGTTGACGCTGGTGCAGCGCGGCCGGTTGGTGGAGGTTGGCGGCTGTGCCGGCTGCGACACCTGCCCGTTGGAACATTTTTGCGCCACCAGTCCCACCGTTTCGATGAAGGGGTATGCGTTGGCTGATTAGGGGAAACGGCCGTATAAGAAACCCATCATAAACCCCGCCCAAACTTGACCCAACCCATCTCCTTGGTGTACAAATTCAAATAGAATACAAGACGCTGATTAGACGAACGCAGATTAGCCTCGCTTCTCTCTGTGAACCTCTGTGTCTACTCTGCGCCCCTCTGTGTTACTTTTTTGCCAAGGAGAAAATCATGATTATTAAACAACGTGTCGTTGAGGCTATGAACGCCCAAATCAAAAGCGAATTTGGCGCATCGGCCCAATATATCGCCATTGCCGTTTACTTCGATGAAGAAGGGCTGCCCGATCTAGCTCAATTCTTTTACACCCAGTCCGAAGAAGAGCGATTCCATGCCATGAAATTCGTTCATTTTTTGCTGGAAACAGGCGCTAAACCAATCATCCCCGGCCTGCCAGAGATGCGCAATGAGTTTGGCGGCGCGGCCGAGGCCGTCCAATTTGCCCTGGAACAAGAGGAACGAGTGACGAATGAAATTAACAATATCGTCCGCATTGCTCGAGAAGAGAATGATTACGCTAGCGTCAATTTCTTACAATGGTTTGTCGATGAGCAAGTCGAGGAAATTGATTCAATGACCACCTTGCTGCAAACGATCAAACACGCCGGCAGCAGCCTGCTGCTGGTGGAAGATTACGTCCGCCGCACCCTGGCCGCCCGTGCTGCCGCAGAAGCCTCAGCCGGTGCATAATGTTTTTTGTAGGACGCAGATGAACGCTGATGAATACAGATTTTTGTTTAACCTCATAAAGATCTGCGTTATCTTGTAAATCTGCGTCCTCTCCCAATGTCATCTCCGGTTTTCAACGCTGATTCGTATTGCAGCCTGGTTTCGCGGGCTGTTGGGGAGCCGATGGGGGCACGGCCGTTACCTACCCTCTTCAAATCTGGCAATAAAGTCATGTGACGGCCGTTTAATCTTTGGACAACACCCCAAAACTGAGCCAATTCAAATTCAAGCCAGCTGCGGCCAGACTGCCTCCAATGCTAACTCGACTATCAATTCTTTGCGCACACGATCCGCTAAAAAAATCAACGCCCCTGCATCAGTGATTTAAACTAATATTGTCCCCTTTGCAATTGCCCCCAATCTATGACAAATGGCACGCAATGCCATGCCATTTGTCACTTCCTTTATGAAAGCAGCACGTTAACATTAATAAATACATAGATTTACTTATATTTGATTAGTTTTGTGGTAAATTTTTGGCGTCATATCACCAATTTTTCAAGGCTAGACCGGCCTTTGTAAGAAGGAAAACTTCATGAATCGAACTGATTTGCTGGCCAAATATGATGTTCCGGTACCCCGCTACACCAGCTACCCCACTGTCCCTTATTGGCAGGACAACCCCACAACCACTCAATGGATCAAGGCACTGCGGCAAGCATTCAGCCAAAAAGAGGCGGCCTGGTCCATGTATATTCATATTCCATTTTGTGAAACCTTATGCACATTTTGCGGCTGCAACACCTTCATTACCCACAATCATGATAACGAGATCAGCTACACTGAATCCATTCACAAAGAATGGCAGTTATATCTGGAACAAATTCCCCAACTGGCCACTGCCCCCATCAAACAAATCCATTTAGGCGGCGGCACCCCGACCTTCTTCTCGGCCGACAATTTGAAAAGGCTGCTGGAACCAATCATGGCCCAGGCAGCCATTGATCGGAACGACTTTGAGGGTTCCATCGAAGTTGGCCCGCGCGTAACCAGTCCCGACCAACTCATAGCTTTACGGGAACTGGGTTTTCAACGGTTAAGCATGGGGGTACAGGACTATGATCCTGAAGTGCAGCGGCTGATTAACCGCATCCAGCCTGAAGCGCTAACCCGCCGCATTACACAAGTGGCGCGGGAGGTGGGCTTCGAATCGGTTAATCATGATTTGATTTATGGCTTGCCAGGACAGACTTTAGAAAAAATCAAACGTTCGGCCGAAATTACGGTAGATATGAGGCCCGACCGCGTTGCTTTATACAGCTTTGCCTTTGTCCCCTGGGTCAAGAAATCGCACCGGCTTTTCACAGAAGAGGATTTGCCAAAGGGCGCAGAAAAACGGGCGTTGTATGAGACGGCGCGGGCCATTTTCCTGGACGCGGGTTATGTTGAAATGGGGTTGGACCATTTTGCCCTACCTGATGATGCCATGACTCAGGCGTTTGTTAACGGCCGTCTCCACCGTAACTTCATGGGCTATACTGACCAGCGCACCGATGTCATGTTGGGATTGGGTGTCAGTTCTATCTCAGAATCGCCAACCTGCTTCCATCAAAACGAAAAAGGGTTGAACGACTACAAAAACCGTGTGACAGCCGGCGAAATCCCTACCATGCGCGGCCACCTGCTGGACAGGGAAGATCAACAGCAGCGGGAGCAAATCTTACAATTCATGACGCAGCTGCACGTCACCCTGAACGACGAAGCCCAGGCAGAAGATGCCCGCCAATTTTTAACGCCAATGGTTGAAGATGGCCTGGTAACGTTTGCCGGACGGGAAATGCGGCTGACAGAACAGGGACGGCCGTTTCTGCGCAACGCGGCTCTGGCTTTGGACCTCCGCCTGCGACGAAACAAGCCGGAAACGCAAATTTTCTCGCGATCCGTATAACCATTAGACGACCAGACTACTCGACTACCTGACTCATGACTACCCATTCCACCCACATCGTTTGCCTGGGATTGAGCCATCACACGGCTCCAGTTGCTTTACGGGAACAGTTTAGCTGCTCCTTAACGGACCTCAACAATCTATTGTTAGCCTTTCGCGAAGAAGCCACATTGGAGGAGCACGGCCGTTTCCCCGGCATTCACGAATTAGTCATCTTGTCCACCTGCAACCGGGTCGAATTATATGCTTATGCCGACGCCATCCAACCGGACCCACGCCAGCAATTAACACACTATTTAGCAGACCTGCGCGGCGTGGACACGGCCGTTTTTGCCAAACACCTCCATTACTTCACCGGCCAGGACGCCATCAACCATCTTATGCGCGTTGCCGCTGGACTGGACTCGCTCGTTCTGGGCGAACCACAAATCCTGGGCCAGGTGAATACCGCCTACACAACCGCTGCCCACACCCATGCCGCCGGGCCGGTCCTGCGCCGTCTTTTCGAGGCTGCCATCCGCGCCGGCAAACGAGTCCGTACCGAAACTGCCATCAGCAGCAGTCCAGCCAGCATCAGTTCGGTAGCTGTTACCCTGGCACAGGCAGCGGCAGGAGACCTGACTGACAAAAGAGCACTCATCATCGGCGCTGGGGAAATGGCTGAACTGGCCTTGAAAGCACTTCAAGCACGCAAAATTGGTGCAGTCACCGTTATCAATCGCACCTGTCCCCGTGCCCAATCACTGACGGCCAAATGGGGCGGCGCGGCAAGCGGGATGGAGCAGCTTGAAGTGTTGCTGCCAGAGGCCGATATTGTGATTAGTGCCACTGGTGCGCCTCATTTTATTTTGGAGGCAGCGTTGATTGGCCGGTTGATGGTTGAGCGCAACGGCCGTTCCCTGGTTCTCATCGATATTGCCGTGCCGCGCGACATCGATCCGCAAACGGCCCAAATTCCCGGCGTGCGCCTGTTTGACGTCGATGATTTGCAAGATAATCTGGACAAGGCATTGGCCGCGAGGCGGCAGGAAGTACCCCAAGCCGAAGCCATCATTGCTGAAGAACAAACCATTTTAACCGGCCAACTACACGAATTAGCGGCCCAGCCCTTCATCACCGATTTGCGGCAATGGGCAGAAATAATTCGCCAACGAGAATTAGAACGTACCCTGCGCCATCTGGGTGAAGTTGACCCGCAGGTGGCCGCCCATTTACAGTACCTTTCCCGGTCATTGGTCAACAAATTACTGCACGAACCAACCATTCGCGTCAAAGAACAGGCCAGCAACGGCCGTTCCGCTAAATACGTGGCCACCGCTCGCCATCTTTTTGGATTAGAGGAAGCCAGGGGAGAAAGCCACAGCTAAAGGGTGGGAAATCGCCTCCAGCCCTGGCTAAAATAATTATGATGCCACCCACACTTACTGAACTCATCATTGGCAGCCGTACATCTGAACTGGCCATGTGGCAAACCAATCACATCAGCCAAAAACTACGTGATGCCTGGCCTGGGCTGAACGTACAGGTCGAGCCGTTTGTAACCAAAGGCGACAAAACGCTGGATAAACCCCTGCCCCAAATCGGTGGCAAAGGGTTATTTACGCTGGAATTGGAAGAGGCGTTGAGGGACGGCCGTATCCATTTAGCCGTCCATTCGCTCAAAGATTTACCGGTCGAAGATGCTGCTGGCTTAACCCTGGGAGCCATCGTTGGCCGCGCTGACGTACGCGACGTCCTGGTCGCCAAAAACAACTGGACGCTCAATACTTTACCCCAAGGTGCAGTCGTCGGAACCAGCAGCCTGCGCCGCCAGGCCCAACTCCTGGCCATTCGCCCCGACCTGAAAATCCAGTCCATCCGCGGCAATGTCGGCACACGCGTCGGCAAAGTGTTGGCCGGCGATTATGATGCGGCCGTTTTAGCTGCCGCCGGTCTCATCCGCCTGGGGCTTGACGGCCACATCACGCAGTGGCTGCCACTGACAACCATGTTACCCGCGCCAGGACAGGGCGCATTGGCCGTTCAATGCCGTGCCGATGACCCGGGCACATTGAATCTGCTGCAAACAATTGACCAACCGGAAATCCGGGCCTGCGTTCTGGCCGAACGCAGTTTTTTGTACCATCTGGACGG
>JBNKZT010000132.1:0-15005 GCA_050301775.1 Promineifilaceae bacterium (SeqCode) | reverse complement strand
TTGTCATTAATTGAAACTTTCTGCCGAGGCGAAAAGTTGAACTTTTGGTCTTGAAGGGCTTTTTTCGGAAGAGTCAGCAATGACAATGCCTAAAAATACGATAATACCAGAGCCTACCTTTGACACTTTGAATAGAGCTGTCCCGAAAATAATGGGTATTGTGCTTGAGCAAGCAAATATCAGAGTCGCTTCCAGACAATCGTGCGTCAAAGCATCTCGACCAGTCCATCTTTTAATTTGACAATGCGGTCGGCGTACTCGGCCGCTTTGGGGTCGTGGGTAACCATGATGATGGTTTGCTGCTTTTCATCACAGGCGCGGCGCAGCAGGCGCAGAATTTCGTCGCCTGATTCGCTGTCCAGGTTTCCGGTGGGTTCGTCGGCCAGAACGATAACGGGGTCGGTGACCAGGGCGCGGGCGATGGCTACCCGCTGCTGCTGGCCGCCGGAAAGCTGATCGGGTTTGTGGCCCTGCCGGTCGCCCAGGCCGACCAGGGTGAGTAGTTCGTCAATGCGCAGGCGGTACTCATCGAGGGAACGGCCGTCAATCAACAAAGGTAACGCCACATTTTCCGCCGCCGACAGAGTAGGCAGCAGGTTGAAAAACTGGAAAATAAAGCCAATCTGCCGCCGCCGCACAATCGTAATATCATCGTCGCTGAGGTGCGCCAGCCGCCGCCCACCCAGCATCACCTCGCCGTCGCTGGGCGCATCTAACCCGCCAAGCAAATGCAGCAAAGTGGATTTGCCAGAGCCGGACGGCCCCATGATGGCGACAAATTCGCCTTTCTCAACGGCAAAATCTACCCCGCGCAGCGCCTCAACGGTCACTTCGCCCATCTGGTACTGTTTGCGTAATCCAACTGTTTCTAAAATTCCGGCCATGTGTCTTGCCCCCTGTTATTGCGTATTGCGTGTTACGTATTGCGTATCAATACAAAATACGTAACACGCAATAATGTTTTGAATAATTTTCTGCCATAATACGTGGCAATTGCCGGTCATGTCAATAAGCCCGGCGACAATTTTCACTGAAAACCAACAAGATTGTCCCCCGCATTTACTGGCGCTTGTGTTAGAATTAGCGCATGGATCAAGAATTACTGGTGATTGGCGGCGGTTTAGCCGGAACAGAAGCGGCCTGGCAGGCGGCTGAATTGGGCATTCGAGTGCGGCTGTATGAGATGCGGCCGCAGCGAATGACACCGGCTCATGCCACCAATAACCTGGCTGAACTGGTGTGCAGCAATTCGATGGGATCGGTGCTGCCGAATAAAGCGCCGGGTCTGCTCAAGGCCGAAATGCGTGGCCTGGGTTCGATGATTTTGGCCTGTGCCAAGCAAGCGGCCGTTCCCGCCGGTTCGTCGCTGGCGGTAGACCGGGACATCTTTGCAGCTTGTGTGACGGCGAAGATCGAGTCCCATCCTAACATTGAACTGGTGCGGGAAGAGGTAACGGCCGTGCCCACCACCCCCTGCATTATCGCCACCGGACCCTTAACCTCGGCCGCTTTAACTGCCAGTATCAGCCAATTAGCCGGACAGGAATATCTGTACTTTTACGATGCCCTGTCGCCCATCGTCAACCACGAAACCATTGACCTGAACATCGCCTTCCGCCAGTCACGATACGACAATGGCGAACTGGAAGAAGGGGATTACATTAACTGCCCGATGACACGGGAAGAGTACGAACATTTCCATGAGGCGCTGATCGAAGCGGAAACCATCGACCTGCGTCAGTTTGAACAGGAAGACCCCCATTTTTTTGAAGGCTGTATGCCCATTGAGGTGATGGCTAAGCGGGGAAAAGAGGCATTGGCTTTTGGCCCGATGCGGCCGGTGGGATTGGTGGATCCGCGAAATGGGAAACGGCCGTATGCCGTCGTCCAGTTACGGCAGGATAATCTCATTGGCACGCTTTACAACATCGTTGGCTTCCAAACCAACCTCAAATGGGGCGACCAGCGGCGTGTTTTGCGTCTCATTCCCGGCCTGGAGAACGCCGAATTCATGCGCTATGGCATGATGCACCGCAACACCTACATCAATTCGCCGCAAATGCTGCACCCGACGATGCAATTTCGCCGCCGCAGCGACCTCTTCTTTGCCGGGCAAATTATTGGCGTTGAGGGCTACATGGGCAATGCGGCTTCTGGTTTGCTGGCCGGCATCAATGCCGCTCGCTTTCTGTTGGGCCAGCATCCGATTATCTTACCGCCCAGCACCATGCTGGGGGCATTGTGTCACTACGTGACCCATGCCGATGCCAAACATTTCCAGCCGATGAAGGCCAACTTTGGCATTTTGCCACCACCGGAGCAGCGCCTGGGCAAAGCCGAGCGTTACCAATGGTACAGTCAGCGCGCTTTGCAGCAGCTGCGCCGCTTTGCCCGCGAAAATAGCCTACGTTATGACCGCCAGATGGCTGAGGGAGAATTAGCATCGTGAACGGGCCACTACAACGATGGCTGCGCTCCCAAGCGGAAAGCCTTTGCCAGGCCACGTTGCAGCGCGCGCCTACACTGCTGCCCGATGATGAAGATGTGCTTGCTTTCATCAATCTGCTGACTGACAACATTGGCACGGCCCGCGAATTACAGCTTTCGACCATCCAATTTTGGGCGCTGACCACCATTGGCCATGATGCACCGGCGGCTTTTGATTGGCTGACCATTTTGCGCGTATTGAAGCAGGAGATCAGCGCCGAACTGCGCAAAGCCTTCCCAGCGATAGATGTGATTGATTTTTTGCTGGAGATGGACAGCATTTACACCTTTGCCTTGATTGAGGCATCCCAGTTGGCCAGTGACATTGACCGTTCAGCCAGTTTGCAGCACATGGCTGATTTGAAGCGAGAAATCGAGCGGTTCGAGCAGAGCAAATCGAACTTTATCGCCATTGCTGCTCACGAACTGCGGACGCCTTTAACGATTGTCGAAGGCTATGCCAATATGCTGCGCTTTGAAACGGAGCCGGACAGCCGGATGCGCATTTTTGTCGATGGATTGGAAAATGGCATCAATCGCATGAAGCTGATTATCACCGATTTGATCGATATTTCGCTCATCGACTTGCAATCTATTGACCTGAATTATCAAGAAATAGACTTACAGCATCTTATTTCGCTGGTTTCTGACAACCTGGGCAAATATTTCAAAGAGCGGCACGTGTCATTCACGGTTATGCCCTATGAAGGCAACGCGCAAACCTATGGGGATCCGGAGAAACTGGCCAAAGCATTTGCCAAAGTGATAACGAATGCGCTGAAATACACGCCGGATGGTGGACAGGTGATGATTGCCGGCCATACAACGCTGCTGGAAGCTGCGGCTGGGGACGTGGCCGGTTATGCCAATATTCAAATTGTCGATTCGGGTATTGGGATTGACAAGGAAAACCTGGAAACGATATTCGGCCGTTTTACCAGCACGGCTGACGTGACCCTGCACTCGTCGAGCAAGACCAATTACAAGGGCGGCGGGCCTGGTCTGGGCCTGCCCATTGTGCGGGGGATTATGGAGGCGCACGGCGGCCGTATCTGGGCTGAAAGTTCAGGATGCGATGAAGCGACTTTCCCCGGCAGTGTATTTCACATTGAACTGCCAATTTGGCTGAAAAAGCCGGAGTTGTCGGAGGGTTAGTATGGAGATTTTATTGAAGGCCAGGATAACGGCCGTTTTTGTTTATCCGGATCGCGCTCGAATTTCGTGTAGAGATGGAAGCGACTTAAAAATTGGCACACATCAGTTAATCTTTGACGACCTGCCGCTGGCGCTGGAACCAGATTCGGTTCGCGCCGGTGGGGCAGGCAGCGCCCAGGTTCGTTTGCTAAACGTTGATGTACGCCGCCAGCATTATGAGGAAACCCCAGCCGAACAGGTGCGCCACCTAGAGCAAGAAATCGAAACGCTGGGCGATGAACTGCGCCACCTGGAGGATGACAAAGCCGGCTGGCTGGCCCATGCCCAATACCTGAATGGTCTGCGGCAGGCGACGGTTGAATTTGCCAAAGGTCTTTCGCGGGGGAAATCAACCATTGAAGACCAGCAGCAGTTGACGCAATTTTTACAGGAGCAGGACAGTGCCATGCGGGCTGCTGTGCGCCAGTTGGATACTGATCAGCGGGCGTTGAAGCGCCGTCTGGATAAATTGCAGCGCGAGTTGAAAGAAATTAGTTCGGCCCGACCCCGGCAGCGTTATCAAGCCCGGATCGAAGTGGAGGTTCTGGCCGCCGGCAGTTTCCAGCCGGAGATAACTTATCTGGTGCGCAATGCCGGCTGGCAGCCGTTGTATGACATCCGGCTGATGGCTGATGGGGATGTCACCGTTGGTTATCTGGCCCAAATCACGCAAAATACGGGCCAGGATTGGTCAGGCGTTGATCTGGTGGTGTCTACAGCCCGCCCGGCACTCAACCAGCGGTTGCCGGAGTTGAAACCCTGGTTTGTAGATGAATTTCGGCCACCGCAGCCGCGGATGATGAAGACGGCCGCTCGGGCGGCAATGCCAGCAGCCGCGAGCTTTGCTGCCGAGGCGGCGGCTCCAGCTCCGGAACCACAACCGACCATTGAAGCTGAAGTGGCTGTAGCAGATGTTCAGGACAGCGGCACGGCCGTATCCTTTGCCGTCGGTGGTAAAAGCGACATCCCCAGCGATGGTTCGCCGCACAAAACCACCCTCAACCAGTTTACACTGCCGCCAGAAATGGATTACCTGGCCATTCCCCGGCACACTGATGCCGTTTACCGGCGGGCCAAACTGACCAATTCTGGTCCCAGCCCGCTTATGGCCGGACCAGCCAACCTGTTTGTCGGTGATGAGTTTATCGGCAGCAGCAAAATCGACTACACACCAACCAGCGGTAAAATCGAACTGCTGTTGGGGGTTGAAGAACGCATCACGGTCGTACGCGAGATGGTGAAACGGGAAACGGATAAGCGGTTGCTGCGTGATAATCGCCAACTGCGGTATGGCTACGAGATAAAAATCAAAAACCTGCTGTCGAACGCGGCTAAAATTGAATTACAAGATCAGATTCCCGTTTCACGGCACGAGCAAATCAAGATAAAATTGGATAAAGTCCAGCCGGAACCGGCCGAAAAGTCAGAGTTGAATTTGTTTGAGTGGCATCTGGAATTAGCCGCCGGTACTGAACAAACAATTGGCTATGAATATTCGGTTGAGCATCCTCGCTCGCTGCAAGTGGCCGGTTTATTGGATTAAAGAATAAAGAATGCGGAGGTAGTTATTTCCGAAAAATCATTTGAGACAGGCGCACCACGTGAACGGGCTTTTTTGGTAGGGGTGGAGTTAAAATCGGAACGGCCGTTGCTGCCGGTTGAAGAAAGCCTGGAAGAATTAACCCGTTTGGCCGATACGGCCGGTTTGACCGTCGTCGGCCAGACTATTCAGCGTTTTGACCAACCCCATCCAGCCACTTACATTGGCTCCGGCAAAGTAGAAGAAGTCAAAATCGAGGTCGAAGCGCTCGAAGTGGGCGTGATCATTTTTGATGATGAACTACTGCCCCGCCAACAGCGCGAACTGGAAAAAGTTTTTGGTGAAGAGGTCAAAGTTATCGACCGCACAGCATTAATTCTGGACATTTTTGCTCTCCATGCGCAAACCCGCGAAGGCAAATTGCAAGTCGAACTGGCGCAATTGGAGTACCGTGTCCCCCGGCTGACACGGATGTGGACCCATCTGGCGCGGCAGGCTGGCGGGCGCGCCGGTGGATCATCAGGCGGTGTTGGGTTACGCGGACCTGGCGAAACCCAGTTGGAAACCGACCGGCGCGAAATTGGCCGTCGCATTTCCCATATCAAAAAGCAGTTGGAGTCAGTGATATCCCATCGGGAGCGGTACCGGGCCAAGCGGCAGCAGACTGAACTCCAGGTAGTGGCTATCGTTGGCTACACCAACGCCGGTAAATCGACACTGCTCAATCAAATTAGCGGCTCCGATGTGCTGTCGGCCGATATGTTGTTTGCCACGCTGGATCCGACCACGCGCAAAGTGGAGATGCCGGGTGGGCGCGAACTGCTGTTTACGGATACGGTGGGCTTTATCCAAAAGCTGCCGACGGAGATTGTCGCTGCTTTTCGGGCAACGCTGGAAGAAATCATCGACGCCAATATTTTGCTGCATGTGGTGGATGCGACGCATCCCCAGGCGGCGGCTCAAATTGAAGCGGTTGAAGATACGCTGGCCGAACTGGAAGTAGACCATTTACCCTGTGTTGTGGCGCTAAATAAGGCTGATTTACTGTCTGAAGGGATCAATCCTGTTCACTCATTGGGCATCACCAATCCGGCGGTGCTGGTTTCGGCCCGGACGGGGCAGGGCATGGAAGAGTTGATGGTGGCGATTGAAGCGGCGATGGTGGGGTCTTTGCAGCCCATTCATGTGTTGATTCCTTACAATCGCGGTGATTTGTTGTCATTGTTTCACGAGCGCGGCCAGGTGGATGGTGAGGAGCATGGGGCAGATGGGTTTGTGTTGTACGGCCGTTTACCTGCGCGCCTGGTTCCCTATTTTGAACCCTATAAACAAAGTTAAAGGACAAACGGATGAATCAATTTCTGGACTGGTTAGGTGATTTTTTGGAAAAACGGGGTGGTTTGCTGCCGTTGATTGGCTTGGGATTGATTATCCTGAATTTAATTTTGCAGATTGTGCCTGGTCCGGGCGGTGGCTGGATCGTAGATAGCAATCTCTTTTTACATTTAGGGCTGGTTGTGAGTTTGATTGGCCTTTTGCTGGTGCGGGTATTGTAGTTTTGGCGGAGTATTTTTGAATGAATTTAATTGAGCGTATTGCCCAAAAAGCGCAGGTTCAGGCAGCGCTCAACGATTTAGCAGCACAAACGGAACAAATAGTGGCAACGGCCGTTGCCATCCAGCAAATTCCGGCCCCTACTTTTGCCGAGGCGGAGCGGGCCGCTTTCATCGAGTCGCAGTTTCATACGGTTGGGCTGGTTGATGTAACTCAGGATGCGTTGGGGAATGTGTACGGCCGTTATCCAGCCCAAAACCCGACCCAGCCGCCCGTCATCATCTCCGCCCACAGCGACACCGTTTTCCCAATAGAAACTGATTTAACCATCCGGCGCAGCGGCCAAACGGTTCATGGGCCTGGTTTGGGCGATAATTCAACCGGGGTAGCCGGGCTGCTGCATCTGGCGCAAACATATTTTGCCCACGAGTTGCCAACTAAGGCCGACATCTGGTTTGTTGCCAATGTGGGTGAAGAAGGTCTGGGTGATTTGCGGGGGATGCGGGCCGTTGTCGAGCGGTTCGGACAGAATGCTGTCTATATCGTTGTTGAGGGTGGATTGTACGGCCAGATTTCTCATCAAGCCATTGGTGTGCGCCGTTTTCGGATCGATATAACGGTGGAAGGCGGCCATTCCTGGGGTAACTTTGGTCAAAAAAGTGCCATTCACGAATTAGCCCATCTGATTACAGCTATTGACCGGCTGACCGTGTCCCAATCACCCAAAACGACGTATAACGTGGGCCTGATCGAAGGGGGAACTTCTATCAATACCATTGCTGCTTCAGCCAGCCTGCTCCTGGATTTGCGCTCGGAACAGCCGGCGATGTTGGATGAATTGGTAACGACCGTATCCCAAATCGTTGACAATGCCCGAAACAGATTATCAGGCAGCGGGGACTGCGCTGTCACTATGACTCAAATTGGCCATAGACCGGCCGGCAGCATTCCACGCAGCCAGCCGCTGGTGCAGTGGGCCGAGAACGCACTGCACTTCGTTGGCTGCCACCCAATTACGTATATTGCCGGCAGCACGGATGCAAATATTCCCTTAAGCCAGGGATTAACGGCCGTTTGTGTGGGCCTGACTCAATCGGGTAATGCCCATCGATTGGATGAATTCATTGACACAACTTATCTTGCTGCCGGGATGCAGCAGATGCTTCTGCTTAGCCTGGCTGCTGCCGGGGAAGTGGGCGAGTAAGCAATTAGGCAAGTAAGCAAGTGGCAAGTGGGCATGTAAGCAGATCATCGTAAACTTGCAAACTTGCAACTTGCAAACTCTCAAAGTTTCGGGAGAAATGATATGGATTTTCAATTGACTGAGGAACAGCGTGAGTTTCGTCATTTTGTACATGAGTTTGTGGCCAAAGAGGTTAAGCCAATGGCCCGGCACACGGATGAGAGCGGCGAGTTTAACTGGACGGCCGTTCACAAAATGGGGCCAATTGGCTTGTTAGGCTTGGAAGTGCCGGAAGCGTATGGGGGAGCGGCCGTTGACCCCATCAGCGCGGCGATTGCTGTGGAAGAGTTGGGTTGGGGCTGCGGCTCGACGGCGTTGGCCGTTTCCGCTCACAATGGCCTGGCTCTGGGGCCAGTCGTTCGTTACGGCACGGAAAAGCAAAAGCAGGAATGGCTGCCTCAACTGGCCACCGGCAAAGGAAAATTAGGCTGCCTTTCTCTGACTGAGCCTGGGGCTGGGTCGGATATTCAGGGCGGGGTGCGGACAACGGCCGTTCAGGAAGGTGATTCCTGGATCATTGACGGCAGCAAAATGTGGATGACTAACGCTTCTATTTCCGATTTAATGGTTGTCTTGGTACGGACAGATAAAGCGGGCGGCAGTCGCAGCTTGAGCCATATCCTCGTCCCAACTGCTACACCTGGCGTTACCATCGCCCCGGCCGAGAAAAAGATGGGGCTGAAAGGTTCCCCGACTCATGCCGTTACCTTTGAAGAGGTTCGGGTTCCGCTGGATAATGTGTTGGGTTCTGTAGGGCGGGGTTTGCAGCAGACTTTAGAGACATTGGATCACGGCCGTATCAGCATTGGCGCACTGGCGGTTGGTTTGGCTCAGGCCGCCTACGAGGCGGCGCTTAAATATGCCCACGAGCGGGAAACATTTGGTAAGCCGATTGCTCATCATCAAGCCATTCAATGGATGCTGGCCGACGCCGCTACCGAAATTGAAGCGGCACGATTGATGGTCTACTGGGCGGCCTGGTTCAAGCAAACGGGGAAGCGCTTCACCAAGCAGGTGGCAATGGCCAAACTGTTTGCCACTGAGGTAAGTGAACGCGTATGTCGTAACGCGATTCAAATTCACGGCGGTTACGGCTACAGTAGTGAATTTGAAGTGGAGCGCATTTACCGCGACACCCGTTTGATGACGATTGGCGAAGGGACCAGCGAGATTCAACGACTGGTCATTGCCCGACACATTTTAAATTTATAAGCCAAAATCGGGAATTTGAGAGCAGCGGAGCTGGATCTTCCAGCTCCGCTGTTTTGTTATGGTTTGGTTATCCGGAGGGTGTAGGGTGGCGGATTGGTCGGGATAACGGCCGTGTACACTCTGACATAGTAAGTGCCCGCTGTCAAGCCCGGCAAGGTTATGCTGCCGTCCGGTGAAATATCTGGCAGATGTCGAATTTGGACGATAGATGTGCAGTTACTGCCCGCATAAACAATCATCTGGCCATCTACAGAAGCATAGTTGCTGATTTGAATGCCAATGTTAGAAGTGGTGTTGAGCGTAAATTTGTACCAATCTTCAGTATCATCCGGTAAAAACTGGTATGAGTTATTGAAGGTGACACCAAACGCCGCGCAAGCCGAATCATTTGGCTCGCTATAAATGTAGTTATTAAGGATGACTGGCAGGTAGACAATCGGCTGCGGGTGAATTACGATGGCGAACGTTTTTTGACTGATGCTGCCGCCGGAACTGTCAACGGCCGTGAACTGGAAACTGTCGCTCTCTGTATTGGTTTTGTTATGCGTATAGGCCAGTAACCCACCGTTAATGTCGGCCTGAGTGAATGTACCGTTGAGGGCTAAAGGAGTCCCGTTTCGCTTGAGTTGGCCGTTAACCGGCAGAGACTTTACGGTATAAACCAGCTCTGAAACCGAATTATCTAAATCAGTAATTCTTAATAAGGAATTGTTGATGATGCCCGTTTGACCATAATCAACTGTCAATCCGGCATTTACCGATAAAACGGGCAGGTCATTCACCGCATAGATGGTGACCGTGCTGGAGGCAACATTGCTGCTGGCCAATCCATCATGGACGGTGACATTTACGATGCGGTTTGTCACCGTTGGATCTTGGGTAGCGTTGTTGTATTGAAGTGAGCGCAGAACGGTTTGGTAATTGCTGATTGAATCTATTCCGGACAGGGTCAAAACGCCTGTAGCCGGATTATAACTGGCCGATATGTTGGTTCCGCCGGTGTTGGCAGATAAGGATTCGGCCGTTCCGTCGGGGCGGTTGGCCAATGCTGCTGTCGCGGATAGCAAGCTGCTATTATCAGCGTCGAAAACAATCGATGTGCTGTCGGCGATGGTTACAGGTCCACCATCTTCGGTGAAATCAGCTGCGAAATTAACCCCGGCAGCAGGACCATTCAAATCGACGGAAGGCGCGTCGTTAACCGGATTGATGGTGATAGCGAAGAGAGTGCTGTCAATCGTACCGCCGCTGCCGTCTTCTACAGAAAAGGTAAAGGTGTCACTGGTGGTTTCGCTGCCATCGTGGGCATAGCTGAGTTTGGAATTATTAATATCGGCCTGGGTAAAGGTGGCATTGGTCAGCAGAGGGAGGCTGTTGAGCAGTAAATCGCCGTTGACGGGCGCTGCTTCTAGTCTGTAGGTTAGATCAACGGCCGTGTTGTCAGCATCGGTAACCTGCAAATGTGAAACAGTAATGGTTTGGGTAGCCTGCTCATCTAATACCAATGCAGCATTGACGACCAACACTGGTGAATCATTATCGGGGTTTACCTCAATGTTGAATGGGGTAACACCAATTGAGCCGCCGCTGCCATCAGCGACGGTAAAAGTGAAGCTGTCACTGGAAAATTCACTCCCGTCATTGCTGTAATCCACAAAACTGCTGTCTATGTCGGCTTGAGTAAACGTATCATTGGCGGTTAATGGTGAACCGGATAAAAGTAAATCACCGTGGGAGGGTGGTGAAATGACAGTAAAAGTTCTTTCAGAAGTTGTATTGTCCACGTCGGCTACTTGCAGTCGAGCCACAGAAATGGTGGCGGTTCCGCCTTCGTTGACCGGCAAGGTTGTATTGTTGACCAGAATAGGATTGTCATTGACGGCGTTAATTGACACAAAGCTGGTCGTCAGATTGCTGTTATCTGTTCCGTCGTTGACCCGGACTTGTACGACTCTGCCGTCGGTGTTTGGGTCCTGGGACGAGTTGTTATAGGAAAGGGTGCGTAATACTGTTTGGTAATTAATGAGGGAAACGGAACCGGTCAGGCTAAGGATGCCGGTGGTTGGGCTGTAAACGGCCGTTATCCCTGTCGTTCCTGTATTTACAGTCAAAGACTCGGCCGTGCCATCAAATGGATTAATCAAAACTGCCTGGGCTGATGTTAAATTAGAATCATCAACATCTGAAACGGATAAATCTGTATCAACAATTAGGATAGGCCCGCCATCCTCTGTAAACGTTGCCCCAAAGTTTGTACTCCCAATACCCCCGCCATCCAGATCCAGGAATGGCGCATCGTTGATACTGTAAACATTCAAATTGGCTGTTTCTGTAGCGGTACTAAAAGCAGTCGTGCCGCCGTTTTGGGATGCATTCTCTGTAGCACCTAAAGTACCCGAAGAAAGGTCCCAAGCTTGAAAAGTGATATTCCCGGAAGTGCCAAAGTAGTTGGATTGAGGCACAAAGCGAATGCGGGATTGGGAATCTAATAATCTGGCACTGGTAGGTGACCCATTTAAGCTGGACCAATTCAATCCGCCATTAATGGAGTATTGCCAGGTTCCATGCGAATTATCAACGCCGGTGACGGCGATACCTTCTTCGTCCCCAAAATCAACATCTGTAATCCGGTCGCCGCCGGGGCTGGCTATGATTGCCGCAACTGAATCACCAGGATTTGTCGTGTTGTCTTCACCAATACTGGTTAAGTACATGTTGCCGCTGTTATCCAACACAGGCGCATCATTGACACTCAGTACAGTCAGGGTTGCTGTTTCTGAGTCCACGCTGTAAGGGGTTGTCAAGCCATTGGTGGAGACGTTGATATTGATCGCACCACTGCTGCCAACCGTTTGGTCCCAGGCGCGGAAACTAATCGTTCCGGCCGAGCCGTTGTAGTTAGCATTGGGAACAAAGCGGATATATTCAGTCGTGTCCAGCAGGACAGCATTGTAATCGGACACCGTGTTAAAGGGACTCCAGTCGCTGCCGTTAAGCGAGTACTGCCAGTTGCCGTTTATATTGGTTACCCCGACTACGGCAATCCCTTCCACTGCACCGGAATCGGCATCGGTGATCCGGTCGCCACTAACAGAGGAAATTATAGCACTGACCAATGTACCGCTGCTGTTGGATTGATCTTCATTGATATTGGCCAGGACCATATTGCCTGTGTTGTCAATGACCGGTGCATCATTTGAGCCGCCGACTGTCACGGTGACAGTGCCGTTGTCATTGCCACCGTGTCCGTCTGTAACCGTGTAGCTGAATGTGTCTTGTAAAGAATCGCCCGTGTTGAGAGCCTGAAGTATGGCGACATTTTGTGGATTGTAGGTATAGGTGCCGTTGCTGTTGATGGTGACGGCAGCGCCCAGGGTGCTGGTTGTATTTCCGCTAACGGCCGTTAAAGTATCGCTGGTATCTGGATCCGTGTCTCCTGCCAACACACCCGGTATGGGCGGTGTCAATATATTGTCTTCATTGATCGAAGCAGAATCGTCAACGGCCGTAGGCGAATCATTAACGCCAGTAACCGTGATACTAACGGTGGCAGTGTCGGTTAGCCCGCCGCTGTCGCTGATGGTGTAAGTAAAGGTGTCGATTGTCGTTTCGGTGATGGCCAGCGCGTTTAGCACAGATGAATTCGTGGGATTGTAAGTGTAACCGCCATCAACATTCACGCTGACGACAGCCCCACTGCTGCTGAAGGCGTCAAAATCCGTAACCAATCTTGTGTCACCGTTATCCACATCACTATCGTTTTCCAGGACGCCAGGTGAAGCGATGTTACGAATGGAATCTTCGGTTGTAGTTTCGCTGTCATCTTCGGCTGTGGGTGCGTCGTTTACGGCCGTTACCGTCAAATACACCGTCGCCGTAACCGAAAGCGCTGGTGTCGGTATGCCATCATCATACACCTGATAGACAAAACTGTCGTTTCCGTTGAAATTCAAGGTGGGTGTGTAAGTAACGGCGCCAGTTGTCAGGTTGACGCCGGTTGTGCCATTGGTGGGCGCGGTAACAATGGCCACGCTGGATGGGTCCAGGCTGCCATCAATATCACCGTCGTTGGCCAGAATAGGGATGGAAACGGCCGTGTCTTCTGGTGTTGTGGCATTGTCATTACCAGCTGTGGGGGCGTCGTTTACGGCCGTTACCGTAATCTCGACGTTAGCTACGTCGGTGATTTCGTCGGTTTTGGAAACGTAGTAACTAAATGTAATGATGCCGTTGAAATCCAACAGTGGTGTATACGTAAAAGCGCCAGTGGAAATTAATTCAACGGTTCCCGTAAGTGGTGCTGTTTCTAAAACAGCCACGCCGCTGCCCACTTCATTATCGTTGCTCAGAACGCCGAGAGGGGCTGTTATGATGAGTGTTTCGTCTTCATTGGTGCTGTATGTGTCGTCATTGGCTATTGGTGGCGATGCAAAAACAATGCCGAGTGAAAAAATGAATAAAAGTGGTGTGATGATGGTGAAGAGGAGAATAGGTAGGCGAATTAGTTTTTCCTGAAATAACTTTGTTTTTCCCATACAAAATACCTACACAAATAAACTATTACTGCCCCGACAGTTAGACTAGTACAAAAGTACCAACAGTATATTACAATCAATATTACACTCACCATGAGTGATGCATAAATGATGGGTGAATGGACCGTGAAAATTAGATGCCGGTCAGGGCAGTAAAGTCACCGGGCGGGATGTGCTGGTTAATAAAGGAGGCGTGTTGCTGCCGGTTTGTAGTTGAACCCACCATTCCAGGGATACGGCCGTTTCCGCCATTTCCCCGATATTCATTTGCCAGCGGTAAAGCTGGCCTATGTTGGGTTCTTCCAACGTGCCCAGCAGGATGGGCTGGTTGTCAATACGAATGTAAGCGGCCAACTGCTGCGACTCTGTCAATGGCAGTGGCCAATTGGCGTAAAAAGAGATGGTGTCGCTGCGGCGGAAGCTGCTGCTGGCCGGTGGACCAAGCAGTTCAATAACTGCATCTGGCGGTAATGTGACAGTAGGGACCAGGGTGGGGGTGGGCGGTAATGTGACGGTTGGGAGAGGATTGATCGTAGCCGGAGAAACGGCCGTACCCCTTTCATTTTCGGGCTGTGGTGACGGGGTGGTTGGCACGGCCGTAAATCGGCCGGGAACAAAGTTGATAAAGCCCAGACATACAAGAAGTAAGAAAAAAGGAGCCAATATATACAACACTTGCTGCCAGCGGCGCGGTTTGGCTGTTCCTTCAGTTTCTAAGGGTTCAATCATAAATAACTTTGGACATTAACAATCGAATATCATCCAGAACAAACATGCGGTCTGAGGATGTAGTTCCAAGTCGGACAAGTACGACAACGCTGTAGGTTGAGGTCGTCCCGCTCTTGTGGATCATACTTCACTCCTTTTGTAAAGACCTGTCTGACCAAAAAGGATTTAACGATCAATCCAGTTTCGGTTGTCGTATCCTGAATATAATTGAGCATGGTCTGAAAAGAGCGCAATGGCTTACCCGCCCAGTTCTTGGATATTTCACTGAAAAGCCGATGCTCAATGGGATTCCACTTGGATGCACCGGTTGGATAGTGACAAATCATAACCTCAATACCGAATTGGTCAGCCAATTGTCGCTGAACCTCGATTTTCCAACGCCAATAACGGCAACTATTACTGCCACCGGCATCGCAGAGGATGAGCAGTTTGTCTTCATGAGGAAAGCGGGGGCGGTCTGGGTTAGACCACCATTGAGCAATGGCATGGACAGCAAATTCGGGGGTGTCAG
>JBNKZT010000131.1:0-15021 GCA_050301775.1 Promineifilaceae bacterium (SeqCode) | reverse complement strand
GGTCATACGCCTGATCAAACGGGCACAGGGGAAAGAGGAAATTCTGGCCGAGCAGTCTGTTCAAGCTGGAAAGTTGTTCCTAAAGGTGGAAGCGCATGAACAGGCATATGGTTTTTACTTTGCCGGTGAACCGGGTGAGTGGCGGACTCTGGCGGAAGGGGGGGACGGCCGTATCCTCAGTACCCCAGTCGCCGGCGGATTTGTGGGCACGATGATCGCCATGTACGCCAGCAGCAACGGCCAGGCCAGCGCCAATCACGCTGACTTCGATTGGTTTGAGTATCGTGAAATTGACAACGTATGAATGACGATTTTGAGGATTATTGATGACCTTGACTACAAATTCTAACCAACCCAACTACCTGGATTCGTCGCTCCCGATTTCTGAGCGGGCTAAGGATTTAATCGCCCGCCTGACCCTGGATGAAAAGGTTGGCCTGATGAGCTACCCGGCCAAAGGCATACCGCGATTGGGCATCCCGGCCTACAACTATTGGAACGAGGCGCTGCACGGGGTGGGGCGTAACGGCCGTGCCACCGTTTTCCCGCAAGCCATCGGCATGGCCGCCACCTGGGATCGCCACCTGATTCGGCGAGTCGCTTCGGCCATTGGGGATGAAGCCCGCGCCAAATATCACGCCGCGCTGAAACGCAACGGGTATACTCAGCAGTACCAGGGCCTGACCTTCTGGTCGCCCAACGTCAACCTGTTCCGCGATCCCCGCTGGGGACGCGGCCAGGAAACCTGGGGCGAAGACCCCTTCTTTTCCGGCGAAATGGCCACCGCCTTCGTGACCGGCCTGCAAGGCGATCATCCCCAATACCTGAAGGCCGCTGCCTGCGCCAAACACTATGTGGTCCACTCCGGCCCGGAAAAGGACCGCCACCATTTCAATGCCATCTGCACCACCCGCGAACTCTACGATTCCTACCTGCCGGCCTTCAAAAAATTAGTGGTTGATGCCCAGGTCGAAGCGGTCATGGGCGCTTACAACCGTACTCTTGGCGAACCCTGCTGCGCCAGCGACCTGCTATTAGGCAAGATATTGCGCGGTGAATGGAATTTTCAGGGTCACGTCGTTTCCGACTGCGGTGCCCTCACTGATTTTCACCTCGGCCACAAAATCACCGCCGACGCGGCCGAATCAGCGGCCCTGGCCCTGCAAAAAGGCTGCGACTTGGGTTGCGATCAGGTTTTCGATGAAATTCCCACGGCGATTGAACGCGGCCTGATTTGCGAATCTGATGTGGACCACGCCCTGGAACGCACCCTGGGGACGCGCTTCAAATTAGGGATGTTTGACCCCCCGGAGGACGTTCCGTACACCTCGATCTCAATGGATGTGGTTGCCTGTCCTGAACATCGTCAACTGGCCTACCAAACCGCGGCCGAATCGGTGGTACTGCTCAAAAACAAAAATAATATCCTGCCCATCAAACCCGAAACCAAGAAAATCTTCCTCACTGGTCCCTCTGCTACCAGTCTGGAAGTTCTGCTTGGCAATTATTACGGTTTCAACAACGAGATGAGCACCATCCTGGAAGGCATCACCGGGCGCGTGCCCGAAGGAATGGGGATGGAATATCACCCCGGCGCGCAGTTCAAACATCCTAATGAGGTCAGCCGAACCTGGGCGCCCCAAATGGCACAGTCTGCGGATATCACAATTGCCAGTGTGGGCAATAATTCCATGCTGGAAGGCGAAGAGGGCGAATCCTTACTCACCCCCGTCAACGGCGACCGCGAAGATATTGGCCTTCAGGCCAGCCAGGTGGAATATATCAAAACGCTGGCCATTCATGGGGCCAAAATCGTGCTGGTGGTCACGGGCGGCAGCCCTATTGCCCTGGGCGAGGTGGAAGACATGGTCGAAGCCATCATCTTCGTCTGGTATCCGGGCATGGAAGGCGGCAAAGCTGTGGCCGACGTGCTTTTTGGGGATGTTTCGCCGAGTGGCAAACTGCCGATCACTTTTCCCAAATCGTTGGATCAACTGCCGCCTTTTGAAGATTATGGGATGAACGGCCGTACCTACCGCTACATGACCGAAGAACCCCTCTACCCCTTCGGTTTTGGCTTGAGCTATAGCCAATTCGAGTACGCCGATTTGTCGCTGGCGCAATCGTCGGTGCACGCGGGCGAAAATCTGACTGTCAGCGTCACCGTCAAAAATGTGGGGGCGTGTGCAGCGGCTGAGGTAGTTCAGGTTTATTTGAGCGATTTGGCGGCCTCGACTATTGTTCCCCTGTCCAAACTGGTGGCTTTTGATCGAGTCGCGCTGGAACCGGACGAAAGCCGCCGCCTGCAATTCATCCTGACGCCGGAGATGATGTCCTTCTTTGGCGATGACGGCCAGCTGACGTTGGAGCCTGGGGAATTCCGTCTGGAAGTAGGCGGTTGTTCTCCCGGACAGCGCGGCCAGGATTTGGGCGCGCCCGCGCCCCAAATTGCCCAATTTCGTGTTGTGTAGGGAGGTGTTATAATTATCAATAGTTGTGGCTTTAATTCAGCAATTTCAGGTGGGAACACGCTGATACAATCAGCAACAACTCACTGATTAGCTGATCCGACAAACCATGAGGTGCATCATGCAAGTAACAACATTCGAAGGCGTTATTGAGAATGGCAAAATACGGCTAAAAACAAACATTAATTTGCCAGAAAAAATGAAAGTTTACGTGATTATCCCCGGTTTTGAAGCCCCAAAGGTCGCCCACGTTTACAGCCCTCGTCTGGCACATCCTGAACAAGCTGTTGATTTCAAGAAAGAAATCGTTGAGGAATTGCCCAATGCCGATGTATGATGACAACTTGTTTGATCCGCCGGCACCGCTGGCAAGAGTGACTCTGCGTCATCCTAAAAATGCCAATATTGTATCTGATGTGCCGATGCTGCTAGATTCTGGCGCGGATGTGACTTTAATTCCGGCAGCATCGGTAAACCAACTTGATTTGCTCGCCGATGCAGATGAAATTTACGAGTTAATGGGTTTTGATGGCAGTACAAGTTTTGCCTCTGTCGTAAGGTTAGAAATGCTCTTTGTGGACAAAACTTTCAGAGGGCGTTTTTTGATAGTTGATCAAGAATGGGGTGTTGTTGGGAGGGATATTCTGAACCTTGTGGCTTTGTTGTTGGATGGCCCAAACTTAACCTGGCATGAGCAACGTCGCAGTCGCTGAAGAGGGGGCCGTTTTTCAAACCTTTTCCCCAATTGACATCAGACAGATAATAAATGAGCCGCCATCAGAAAACTATCATTATCTGCATATTTAGAAGGGTTGGTTGATCGAGATTCATTACACAACGAGTCCGGTTAATAACTGTTAGGCAAAGCGCAGTAAAACTATGATTGAGTTATGGAAAGTAACCTGCCAGGAAGATGTTTATCCAGGTATGTGGCAGCGTTGGTATAGAAATCAATGTGTTGCTGTAGGCTGGGCAGCAGCTTGGGGTTATAAGTTAAACGGGGCAACAGAAGGTGGGCGAGGCTGGAGTACTGCCAGAAACGCCATTAAAGAAATGAAAGCTGGTGATTATGTCATCGTAGCATTACGAGGTAACAGGGTCGGACGTTTAGGAATAATTACAAGCAAAGCAATTGAAGATCATGAGTGGGAACCCTTAGTTCCAATTGGAACAGGACTGCCGGAGGGCGAGATGGGTCGAAGAATACTTGTCCGATGGGATTTAACTGTTGGTCCAGATAACCAAGATTTAGTTGTGCAACTTCCAGTTGGAAAGACCTTATCAAATGGTGAATTAAGGCCCACAGTGTCACGAATTCGATCCCTTTCACTTGATGAACTACAGGCTGAAATGAATGAACCGGCTAATTGGGTAAGTCTTCTTGGCAATTTCAAATATGAAAGGACGCTTTCTGATTACATCGCGAACTACCCAAACCATTTGGAAGATGGACTACTTCCGCACCCAAATTCAAAAATTCGAGAGCGCGTATTCAAAGACAAAACACGACTCGATGTGCTGTTGATAGACAAACAGAACATGCCTGTTATCGTCGAGTGTAAACAGAACGCGCCTAGTGATCAAGATATAAAGCAACTAAGACATTACATGAGTTTATTTATGGAAGAGGTTGGAGAAATGCCTCGTGGCATTCTTGTACATGGAGGAGCTTCCAAGTTATCTTCGGAGGTTGTGAAAGAAGCAAGAAAAGCACCATTGGTGGAGATTGTAAACTACAGCCTTAATGTTCACTTCAAACCATCTCTTGCGCCTATGGACAGCTAAAACACGTATGTCAATATGCCTAACATTGGTTCCAGGTGACGCTGGCGCGATGCCTCGGAAGGCTACCGTTTTGGTGAATGGCAAAGGCACTTGTTGACCGCGCCAGCGCACCTGAACCAGGCGTTAAACGCTCACCACGTTATATTTTTGGTTTTGCAAGAATGCACATGTGATCAGCCTGATTACAGTCTAAAAATCAGGTAAGTCAATAAAAATCAACAGAAATGTCAACTCGATAGAAAAAGAAAAACAGGAGCAAATATGTATACCCCGAAACCCGAACACAAATTTACCTTTGGCTTATGGACTATAGGCAACGTCGGCCGCGATCCCTTTGGCGAACCGGTGCGCTCTGCCCTTTCGCCAGTCGAGATTGTCCACTTGCTGGCCGAAGTTGGCGCCTGGGGCGTCAACTTCCACGACAACGATCTTGTCCCCATTGATGCTACACCGGCGCAGCGCGACAAGATCGTCGGCGACTTCAAGAAGGCGCTGGCCGATACCGGCATTGCCGCGCCGATGGCGACCACGAATCTGTTCAGCGACCCGGCTTTTCGTGACGGGGCCTTCACCAGCAACGATCCCAAAGTCCGCGCCTACGCCCTTCACAAAACGATGCACGCCATCGACCTGGGCGTGGAAGTGGGGGCCAAAACCTACGTCTTCTGGGGCGGCCGCGAAGGAACCGAAACTGACGCCGGCAAAAATCCGTTGGATGCGGGCAAATGGTTCCGCGAAGCCCTCAACTTCCTCACCGAATACGTCCTCGACAATGGGTATGACCTGAAGTTTGCCCTGGAAGCCAAACCCAACGAGCCGCGCGGCGACATCTACCTCTCGACTACGGGGGCGATGCTGGGATTTATTGAAACGCTGGATCATTCGGAAATGGTTGGCGTGAATCCTGAAGTGGCTCACGAGACGATGGCCGGGCTGAATTTCCTGCATCACGTCGCTCAGGCCTGGGATATGGGCAAATTGTTCCATATTGACCTCAATGACCAGAGTATCGGCCGTTACGACCAGGATTTCCGGTTTGGCGCAGTCAATCTGAAGAGTGCTTTCTTCCTGGTCAAATTCCTGGAAGATATTGGTTACGATAGCAGCCGCCACTTCGACGCCCATGCTTACCGGTCCTCCGATTTGGAAGATGTGAAGGCGTTTGCGCGAGGCTGTATGCGCACTTACCTCATCCTGAAAGAAAAAGCCGAGCAGTTCAATGCTGACGCTGAAATTCAAGCGCTGCTGGCCGGCATCACGGCCGATGACGGCAGCATGGATGCTTATAAAGGTAGTTATTCAACTGGTAAAGCCGCCGCGCTCAAAGCCCACACCTTCGACCGTCCGGCGCTGGGACGACGCGGTCAACCGTACGAGCGGCTCGACCAGTTGGTTGTCGAACTGCTGCTTGGCGTTCGTTAAGGATTAAGATAACGAGACTAGAGATTGGAGATTGGAGACTAAACCAATCACCAGTCTCCAATCTCTAGTTTCCCTCAAATAATGGATTTCATCCCGATTGCCCGACCATCTGATGATTTTCAACAGGGCATTTCTGCTGCTGAGCTAACGGCCGTTTGCCACCAAACATTCGGAACCCACACACAGGTCATTTCGGCTCGCGAGTTGGGTTCTGGTTTGTTTAACAGCACATATCTCGTTAGTCTTGATGATGGGCAGCAGGCTATTTTGCGGGTATCGCCTCACGCGCAAGCCGAGGCTTTTACACATGAACTGCATTTGCTGCGGCGGGAGCAGGGGCTGGAACCTCATTTCGGTGTGATTGCCCATCTGGTTCCGCGCACGCTGGCGGCTGATTTCAGCCGTCAATTGCTGGATCGTGATTACGTTATCCAAACATGTTTGCCGGGCGAGATATGGGACGAGGTTAAAGAGGAACTATCGGAGGCGGATCACATTGCTTTATGGCAACAGTTGGCCAGAATTGCTAAACAAATTCATGCCGTTAACGGGGCTAACTTCGGTTTTCCTGATGGTCAGCCCGGTTTTGCGCGATGGAGTACGGCCGTTGCCCACATCACCACCATCATGCGCACCGATTTAACCGCCATGCAGTTAGATCGGCCGGCCACCCAAACCTTTGCCGACCGGCTTGATGCCGGCCAGGCATTGCTGGACACGGTAGACAAACCGCATCTTTTGCACGGCGATTTATGGCCCAAGAATGTCCTCATTGATCGCAGCCAATCGCCGCCGCAAATTGTGGGGCTGCTGGATGCGGAGCGGGGCATTTGGGGCGATCCGCTGGCGGAGTGGATTTTTTATTATTATGATGTACCCGATGCGTGGTGGGATGTGTACGGCCGTCCCCCCACCGACGCCGCCACCCAATTTCGCCAACTCGCCTACCGGGGCCTGTACACTATTCAATTGCTCCTGGAAGCAACCCGATTTGGCTGGGAACCAGATGGGTTTTGGCATACACTGGAGCAGATTAATCAGAAGACGGAGAGGTTTTGAAAAACCGCAGAGGCGCAGAGAGCGCAGAGATAATTGAAATAAATTTGCCCAATTCTCAGCGTACTTTGCGCCTTTGCGGTGAAATCATATTCTCGTCAAGAAGGGGATGAACATGAAACAAACCAACGAACGTTACGCCAATTATGATTGTGTCAAACTGGAAAACGACTCCCTGGCGTTGTGGGTGACGCAGGATGTTGGGCCGCGCATCATCGGATTACAGGTGGCGGGCGGCGACAATTTGCTGGCCGTACACCCGCAGGTAGTGAGTAACACGCCGTCGGGCAGCGTGTACCAGTTTCGCGGCGGCCACCGGCTGTGGCACGCCCCGGAAGACCCGGAACGGACGTATGTGCCTGATGACACGGCCGTTACCATCACCCCCATCCCCAACGGCATCCAAACCACACAGGCCGTTGAAGCCCGCACCGGCATCGAAAAACAGATGGCCATCACCCTGCCCGATGACGCGGCTCATGTCATCATCGACCACACCCTCATCAACCACGGGCCGTGGCCGGTGGAATTAGCGCCCTGGGCCATCACCCAGCTCAAAGCGGGCGGTTTTGCCATCCTGCCCCAAACCCGTACCGATACAGGCTTACTGCCCAATCGCCACCTCGTTTTCTGGCCTTATACTCGCCTCAACTCGCCCCATTTGCAGTTGGGTGACCGTTTTGTGTTTGTTCAGGCCGCGATGGAAAATGAAGCATTCAAAATGGGCTGGGCCAATCCGTCTGGCTGGTTGGGCTACTGGATTGATGGCACGTTGTTTATTAAAGAAGCAGCATATCAAGATGGGGCCAATTATTTCGATTTTGGTAGCTCCAGCGAATGTTATTGTGATGATCGTTTTATGGAACTGGAGACGTTGGGACCGCAGACGATCCTGGCGCCGGACGAGTCGGTCACCCATCGTGAAGTGTGGCGGGTTTATCCCCATGTGACACTGGCGGCTGAGGAAACGGCCGTTACCACTCAACTTTCTCAACTAGGCATCATTTAGCAAGGAGGATGTCATGAATTATTTCATTGGCATTGATAGTTCAACAACGGCAACCAAAGCACTGCTCATGGCTGAGAACGGCCGTGTCATCGGCGTCGCCTCATCATCCTACAGTTACGAAACACCGCAGCCGCTGTGGAGCGAACAGCGGCCGGAATTGTGGTGGACGGCAACCGTAAAGAGCATCCGGCAGCTGCTGGCCGATACCGGCATCGACCCGGCCGCAGTCAAAGGGATCGGTCTCACCGGGCAGATGCACGGGTTGGTTTTGCTGGATAAAGATGGCCAGGTTTTGCGCCCGGCGATCTTGTGGAATGATCAGCGTACCGGGGCTGAATGTGATGAAATGCGGGCCAAAATTGGCAAGCAGCGCCTCATCGACATCACCGGCAACGATGCCTTAACTGGCTTTACTGCGCCTAAAATTTTATGGGTCAAAAACAATGAGCCAGCGATTTACGCCCGAATTGCTCAGATTCTGCTGCCCAAAGATTACGTCCGCTTCAAGCTGACGGGCGGCTATGCAATGGACAAGGCCGGCGGCGCAGGTACGCAGTTGTTTGATGTTCGCCAGCGCGACTGGTCGGCGGAATTGTTGGCGGCACTGGAGATTGATCCGGCCTGGCTGCCCAAGACGTATGAGGGCACGGCCGTTACCGGAACCCTCTCTGCTATCGCAGCGGAAGCCACAGGGTTGCCCGCCGGCATTCCTGTGATGGGCGGCGGCGGCGACCAGGCGGCCAACGCCGTGGGAACCGGGGCCGTCGTCGATGGCATCGTGGCGCTGAGTTTGGGTACATCAGGCGTGGTGTTTGCCAGCAGTGATGCACCGATTGTTGAGCCGGACGGCCGTTTACACGCTTTCTGTCACGCCGCGCCGGGCAAATGGCATTTGATGGGCGTCATGCTGTCGGCGGCGGGCAGTTTGCGCTGGTATCATGACACGCTGGCTCCCGATACCGGTTACGATGACCTGCTGGCCCCAGCCGCCGACATCCCGCCCGGCAGCGAAGGGTTGCTGTTTTTACCCTATCTCACCGGCGAACGGACACCGCATCCCGATCCGTTGGCGCGCGGCGCGTTTGTCGGCCTGACGGTGCGCCACACGCAGGCCCACATGACCCGCGCTGTCATCGAAGGGGTCGCCTTTGGCCTGCGGGACAGTTTTGAACTGATGAAAAATGCCGGTTTGCCGCCCATCACCCAGGTGCGGGCGTCTGGCGGCGGCACCAAGAGCGCCCTCTGGCGGCAAATTCTAGCCGATGTCCTCCAGGCCGAGATCGTGACGATTAACACGGCTGAGGGTGCGGCTTACGGCGCGGCTATTTTGGCCGCCGTGGGAACGGGGGCGTTTGAGTCGGTCGAATCGGCTTGTGAGCAGTTGATTCATGTGACCGGCAGAACGGAGGTGGGGGAGGATACGGCCGTTTACGACCAAATCTACCCTCTTTACCAACAACTTTACCCCGCCCTCAAACAAACGTTTGCCGACACAGCCAAACTGGCCTGAAGTGACGAAGTGACGCACGCTGTTTCGTAAAAGACATCCGATTTCTGCCAGAAATCGGATGTCTTTGCATATGGCGGCAGGCACGTATAATAATCGGCAAAACAGACAAAGGCGGATCTTATGGCGCTTAACAAACAACCTAATTCCGATCACTGCTTCATCTGCGGCCGCAAAAATCCGCATGGTTTGTACATGACTTTCTATGACAATGGTGAAAACGAAGTCATTTCTGAGTACACAGTGTCGGAAGATTACCAGAGTTACCCCGGCATTGTCCACGGCGGCATCGTGGCTACCATGCTGGATGAAGTTGTCGGCCGGGTGTCCATGATTGGCGATCATCATCATTTTATGATGTCGGTCAAGCTGGAAGTGAAATACCGCCACCCCGTGCCAACAGAAACACCGTTAAAAATTATCGGCCGTATTGTTAAGCTGCGCGGCCGGTTAGGGCAGGCCGTGGGCGAAGTGGTGCTGCCGGATGGCACGGTTGCCGTCGAATCGGTTATGACCCTGGCCGATGTGCCTGCTGAAATGTTGGTAGGCGTCAACTTGGATGCGCTTGGCTGGCATATTGACTGATCTTGTTGCCAATTCACAAATCAGCACAATTTTGGTACACTTGAAGCAGGGTTACGGGTTCATTCCGGCCCGCCTGGAGAAAATCATTCTTGATGTACGCAAACAGGCGATTTTATTGGCGGTACAGACTGTTTTTTGCCTGGCTGACTTTTGCCACGATCATCTTCTCTGCCTGCAGCCTAATCAATCGTGGGCCTGTCCTGGGCCACGAAGCCGAATTCCAACCACAAACACAAGCCATAATCAGTTGTAACAGTACCTGTTCCGAGTACGGCCAATGCGGTACGACAGCGGAAGGGACTCAGATGGTGCTGGGAGGGCAAAATGGTCCACTGGTTGAAAATCATGATCGGTTGTTCCCGGCAGGCACGGCCGTTACCATTCTGTCCAGCAATCTCCAAACCATCCAATCCGTCAGCGACGGCAGCCAGTCCCAACTTCGCTTTTATACTATCCAGTTTCCAGATGGCCGCCCCGATGGCTGGGTAGCCGGTTGGTGTCTCGCGGTCCAATAAGCCATGAATAATGACAACCAGCGCATCATCAAAGAGCTGTTGACGGCCCAGGAATCGGGGACTCCCGTTGTCCTGGCGACCATCATCAAGGATCGTGGTTCAGTTCCCCGGCACGCGGGAACAAAAATGCTGGTGTACGAAGACGGCCGTTTCACCGGCACTATCGGCGGCGGCGAAGTTGAAGCGCGGGTTATTGAAGAGGCGCAATTGGCAATGGGTGACGGCCGTGCCCGTACGCTGCCTTATGCCTTTGTCGATCCGGCACAGGGCGACCCCGGCGTCTGTGGCGGCGAAATCGAAGTTTATCTGGAGCCTTATTTGCCGCCGACAACCTTATTTATCATCGGCTGCGGCCACGTGGGGCAGGCGTTGGCCAATTTAGGCCACTGGCTGGGATTCCGTATTGTCGTCACCGATGACCGGGCGGAACTGGCGGCGCCGGAACACGTCCCCCATGCTGACATTTATTTACCCGGCAACATCGAAGAGGCCCTGGCCGCGCAAACCATCACCCGCAATACTTTTATCGCGTTGGTGACGCGTAATGTGTCGCTGGATCGGCAAATTTTGCCGCTGCTGGCGGAAACGGCCGCACCCTACATCGGGGTGATGGGCAGCCGCCGCCGCTGGGCAGAAACGAAAAAGTTGTTGTTAGCCGATGGCCTCAGTGAAGCAGATTTAGCCCGTTTTCACTCGCCGCTTGGCCTGGAATTAAACGCCGAATCGCCCAAAGAAATCGCCATCAGTATTCTGGCGGAAATTATTATGCTGCATCGGGGCGGCTCCGGTGAAAGAATGAAGGGGTGAAGGGGTGGGCGACCTTCGGTCGTTAGGGCGACTCGCTTACTCGCGCACTTGCTCACTCGCAAACTTGCTTACTTGCACACTTGAGGATTATGAAAACACAAATTATTTCCCAATACGAAACACCCACAACTGTTGAAAAAGTGCTGGCGCTGCTGGCCGAACACGGCCGTTCCGCCCGGCTCGTTGCTGGTGGCACAGACATCTTGCTGGAATTGGAACGCGGTGGACGGCCCGGTGTCCACATGCTCATCGACGTGACTCGCATTCCTGGCTTGAACCAAATTACGCAGGATAGCGGTGGCACGATCCATTTAGGGCCGCTGGTGACCCACAACCAGGTCATCGCTTCCGATTTGATTGTGCAGCGTGCCTTTCCACTGGCCCAGGCCTGTTGGGAATTGGCGTCGCCGCAAATCCGCAACCGGGCGACGGTTGCTGGCAATCTCATTACCGGCAGTCCGGCCAACGACACGATTTCGCCGTTGTGGGCGCTCAACGCCAGCGTGACTCTGGCCTCGGTGCGCGGTCAGCGCAATGTGCCGCTGCGCCAGTTTTACACCGGCGTGCGGCGCACGGTGATGGAGCCGGATGAGATGCTGATCGACATCAGTATTCCCGCCATGCCCGCGTCGGCGCGAGGGACGTTTGTCAAATTGGGCTTGCGGCGGGCACAGGCGATTTCGGTAGTGCACTTGTCCATTATGGTGGATTTTGCATCTGATGGGGAAACGGTAACGGCCGTGTCCATTGCCCAGGGCAGCGTCGCCCCCACCATCATCTCCACACCCAGCGCCGAAGCCTACCTGACCGGCAAAAAACTAACCGACGAAACAATTGCCGAAGCGGCCCGGCTGACCGCTGCGACGGCCACGCCGATTGACGATGTGCGCGGTCCGGCCAGCTACCGCCGGGAGATGATCCGGGTGATGACACAGCGCGGGCTGACTACGCTGCGCGCCGGGCAGGAACGGGCCAACTGGCCGCAAGACCCGGTCATGCTTTGGGGCAACACCCAGGGCGTTTATCCCACCGGCCCGCAATTTGAAGCCAGCCACGATTTGGAGACGCCGATTACGGCAACGGTGAACGGGAAAATGGTAACGGCCGTTGGCGGTAATCACAAAACCCTCCTGCGTTGGCTGCGCGAGGAAGGACTTCTTACGGGCGTCAAGGAAGGTTGTGCCGAGGGTGAGTGCGGCGCTTGCACCGTCTTTCTTGACGGCATGGCTGTCATGGCCTGTCTCGTTCCCGCGCCGCGTGCCCACGGGGCCAACATCGTCACCATTGAAGGGCTGCCCAACTACCAGCAGCCAGTCAGCAATAACCAACTCCATCCTTTACAGCAAACATTTATCGATACCGGGGCAGTCCAATGCGGCTACTGTACGCCGGGCTTTCTCATGTCTGGTGCTTTATTGTTGGAAGAACAGCCGCACCCCAATCTGGCTCACATCGAACAAGCATTTACCGGTAATCTATGCCGTTGTACGGGTTACTACAAAATTATTGAAGCGGTAGAAAAAGCAGCGAAACAGTAATGTAATAAAGCAAATCGCCACTTTTTAGCTTTGTGGCTCTTTTTGGAGGAAAACATGCGCCTGGAAAAGAAACGAGAAGAAGAACTTGAGCGACGCAAAGGGACAACAGGTAAAACGATTATTCAATTTATCTGGCTCGGTATTTCTTTTGTCATCGCTTATTTTGTCATTGATTTGATCATCAATGCCGGGTATGTCAGTTACAACATGATTTATGGTGTGGGCATTCCGCGAACGATTCCGCCCATCGCTATCAAGATCGTGCTGATGTTTTTTGTTGTCGTTGTGATGCAGTTTTTTCTATTCATTGGCTTTATGATTGCCAATCCAGAAGGACGACGGCGCACCGGTGACCCCACGCTCAAATCAAAGACCAAGGATCCGTATGATTATGGACAAGGCTAAGATTAAACCCTACAAATCACGCTCCATTACTCGTGTTGATGCCCTGGCCAAAGTAACAGGCCAGGCGCTTTACCCTGGTGACATCACACCGGAAGGCTTGCTGCACGGTAAAGTGTTGTTTAGCCACCAGCCTCATGCCCGTATGCTGGCGATGGATATTAGCGCGGCCGAAGCTGTACCTGGCGTCATCGCCATTTTGACGGCCAAGGATGTGCCGGTTAATGAATATGGCTTGATTTTCCCTGACCAACCGGTGATGGTTGGGCTGGGCAGCGATAAATTGGACAGTGACATTAGCCGTTGGGAAGGGGATCATGTTGCCGTCATCATCGCTGAGACAGAATTAGCCGCCGCACAAGCCCGTGATCTCATTGAGATTGAGTGGGAACAACTGCCTATTATTTCTGATGTGCATGAAGCGATGAAGGATGAAGTTGTCCTGAACCGTTATTACGACAGCAATATCATCAAACATTACAAAATTCGCAAGGGTGATATGGCGGACGGCTGGGCGGCGGCTGAGGTTGTTGTGGAAGGGCAGTACACGCTGCCTTATCAGGAACATGCCTATTTGCAGCCGGAAGCAGGCGTTGGTTATATCGACGAAGAAGGTCGGGTGACGGTGGAAATCGGTGGGCAGTGGACGCACGAAGACCGGGAACAAATCGCCCATGCACTGGGTCTGCCGGAAGAGCAGGTACGTATTATTTATCCGGCGATTGGCGGTGCGTTTGGCGGCCGGGAAGACATGACGCTGCAAATTGTGCTGGGGTTGGCGGCGATGCGGCTGCATGAGCAGGGTGTTGATCAGCCGGTACGCATTATTTGGACGCGGGAAGAGTCGATGGTTGGCCATCACAAGCGGCATCCGGCTTATGTTAAAACGAAATGGGGGGTGACGAATGAGGGAAAGGTTACGGCCGTTTCCGCTGAACTCATCCTCGACAGCGGCGCCTATGCCTATACCAGCACCAAAGTGTTGGGCAATGCTCACCTGATGGTCACCGGCCCTTACGAAATTCCCAACGCCCATTTGGACAGCTACGCTGTAGGTACAAACAACGTGCCCGGCGGCGCATTCCGGGGTTTTGGCGGGCCGCAGGGCGCATTTGCTGCCGAAAACCAGATGAACAAACTGGCCGAAGCGCTGGGCATGGACCCGGTTGAACTGCGCCTCAAAAACGTCCTGCGCGAGGACAGCCTGCTGACTGTGCAAACACCGATGCCCAAAGGAATCAGCATGGCCGAAGTGGTGGAGCGCTGTGCCGAAGAAGCCGGATGGGGAGCAGCGGAGCGGCAACCAGAGGTTGCTAGGGGCAAGGGAGAATTCAACAGTCTCCAGTCACTAGTCTCCAGTCCTCAGTCTCTGAAACACGGCCGCGGGTTTGCCTGCGCGTTCAAAAATGTGGGATTCTCATTTGGTGCGCCGGAAAGCTGCGATGCGATCATTGAGTTGTACGGCAAAGCCGAAGTCGAGAAAGTTATCTTGCGTCATGCGGCGTCCGAAGTGGGGCAGGGTACGCATACAGCGCTCAAGCAAATGGCGGCGGCGGCTATTGGTGTTGACGTTGAGCTGGTGGAGTTGGATATGTCGGACACGGCGACCAGCAACAATTCCGGCTCGGTGTCGGCTTCACGAATGACGTTTATGGCCGGTAACTCAATCCGGGAAGCGGTCCAGTTGGCGCTGGATGCCTGGGTGAATGAAGAACGGCCGGCTATCGGCAAGTCGCACTACATCCCACCCAAGACGGAGCCGTATGATCCTGAAACGGGTGTTTGCATGCCCAATTTCAGCTATGGTTACGTGGCCGAAGCGGTAGACGTGACGGTGGATATCGAAACAGGCCACATTCGTGTGGATCGGGTTGTGTGTGTTGATGATGTGGGCAAGGCGATTAACCCAAACCTGATTGTGGGGCAG
>JBNKZT010000130.1:0-15059 GCA_050301775.1 Promineifilaceae bacterium (SeqCode) | reverse complement strand
GGTTTAGGTTCGGAATGGACCAAAGGCGGTCTGCGTCTCACCGTCGGCACGCAAAACACGGCCAATGACATGGCCTATTTCCTGGAAACCATCGTCACGGTGGTGGCCCGTCTGCGACAGTTAGCGGGATTAGGAGTCGAGTAACGGCCGTATTCCCAGCACCACGCCCATGTCTCACAAACGCAACCCACATTATCGACGCAATCTGCTCCTGTTCACATTGATTTGCGTCTTGATTGGCTGGGCTTTTCTGCAATTCGTCGGCTACCCTTACTACCTCTCTTACGGCCACAGTCATCCCAAACCACAACCCGTCTGCTGCGAAACGCCGGCCGATAAGGGGTTGGATTACGAGGAAGTTTCTTTCCAGACGAGCGATGGCCTTAATCTTTCCGGCTGGTATATTCCGGGGAGCAATGATACGGCCGTTATTCTCCTGCACGGCATCGCCACCAACCGCGTCACGCTGCTGGATCAGGCAGCCATGTTGGCCAGGCACAGCTATGGCGTCTTATTGTTCGATTTGCGCGCCCACGGCGAAAGTGATGGTGAGTTGCTGCCCTTTGGCGGTCCGGAAGCGGAAGACGTGCGCGCCGCCGTCGCCTATTTACAACAAGAACGGGACGACATTGACCCGGAGCGCATCGGCATCGCCGGCTGGTCATTGGGAGCGCAAACGGCTATCATGGGCGCTTACATGGTTCCCGGCCTCAAGGCCATCATCGCTGATGGCCCGGGGGCAACCGCTTTCGAAGATTGGCCGCCGCCGCAAACGCTGGAAGAATGGTATTATCGGCCGTTCGACTTCTTTTACTACCGCTTTTTGGCCCGGCACACCGGTGTGACTGAGCCAATTTCGCTCAAACAGGCGCTGGCCGAGATGTCGCCCCGGCCTGTTTTGTTCATCAGCAGCGGTATGCCAACCGAGCAGCATCGGGTAGAATATCTGTTTGAATCGGCTCAGGAACCAAAAAGTTTGTGGATCATCCCGGATGCGGGCCACGTCGGCGGCTTCCAACTGCACCCACAGGAATACGAGGAAAAAATGGTCGACTTTCTAGCTGAGAACCTTTTGCAAGACAACGAATAATATGGCGTCCGAATTACCCATCACCGATCAGGTTGTAAAAAATCGCGTCGTCGTGGCGATGAGCGGCGGCGTAGATAGTTCCGTGGCCGCGGCGCTGCTCGTCGAACAGGGCTACGAAGTCGTGGGCATGATGATGCGGTTGTGGAGCGAGCCGGGCAGTAACGGCGCGCCTATCGCCAATCGCTGCTGTACGCCGGATCAAATGGCCGATGCCCGCCGCATCGCCGACCAGCTCAACATCCCGTTCTACGTCCTGGACACAAAAGAACATTTCCGCCAAACCATCGTCCAATATTTCATTGATGAGCACGCTCAGGGACGGACGCCCAATCCGTGCATTGAATGCAACCGGCAAATTCGGTTTACCTACCTGCTCAATCAAGCCCTGGCACTGGACGCCAATTATTTGGCCACCGGTCATTACGCCCGCATCTGCCAGACCGAAGCGGGATACCAACTGCTCAAAGGCATCGATGAGACGAAAGACCAATCGTACGTCCTGCACGTTCTCAATCAAGAAAAGCTGGCTCACGCGCTGTTCCCCGTCGGTGAATACACGAAGGCTGCGGTGCGGGAACTGGCGCGCAAATTTGGCCTGCCGGTGGCCAGTAAACATGACAGCCAGGATTTGTGCTTTTTGGGTGATGGTGATTACCGACGCTTCTTGCGGGAATACGGTAGTGCGCAAAATCCGGGGCCGATTGTGGATGGCAACGGCCGTACCCTCGGCCAACATACCGGACTCGCCAACTACACCATCGGCCAACGCAAGGGACTGGGGATTTCGTCACCAGAACCACTGTTCGTTTTGCAAAAGAACGCCCGGCAAAATGCACTTATCGTCGGCACGCGGGACGAGCTAGGCCAGCAGACGTTGGAAGCGCGGGATGTCAACTGGCTGGCCGGTGCGCCGCCCCCTGGGCCGGTTCAAGCGCAGGTAAAAATTCGGTATAAAGCCAAAGGGGTCGATGCGATGGTGGAAGATGTGGGGAACGGCCGTGTCCACGTCCAATTTCAAGAACCCGTTTTCGGCATCACCGCCGGACAGGGAGCCGTCTTCTACAATAGCGATATTTGCCTGGGTGGCGGCATTATCGCGGAGAGCGTTGTATGATTCCAGCAGCATCAGGCATTATTCTTGGGTTTTTACTGGCTACCGCATATGGAGCCGGATTCCACTTTATCCTCGGTGGTCCGGCACGGCGCATCTGGCTCTACGTCCTGGCTGCCTGGCTCGGCTTTACGATTGGCCATTTCCTGGGTGATCTATTTCACATTAACCTGCTTAAATTGGGTGCGCTGCACCTGGCCAGTGCCAGCCTGGGCGCCTGGATTGCCCTCGCCGCCAGTTACTGGTACGTGAGCAATGAAAATTGACGCATGACAGATAATACTGCACTTTGCTAAACTAGGTCGCCATTGTTATAATCCTCATCGGTTCGGAGAGGTCGCATAGTTGGTCTAGTGCGCACGATTGGAAATCGTGTACTCCGAAAGGGGTCGCGGGTTCGAATCCCGCCCTCTCCGCTGACAGATGAACAAAAAGACGTGGCTTGGGTCACGTCTTTTTTGTTTTCTGGGGAGAAAGTAATTGCGGTGATAAGATACGGCCGTTACAATTAGGCAAAAGCGGTTTACCTAAAGTACAACCCGTCATTCAACGGAAAACAAAGTCCATGACCTTAATCGAAATCAACCCCCTCATCGCCCTCATCGCTGCTGCTGGCTACACGCTGCTGTTGCTCTACGCCTTTACCCGGCGCGAACAACAGCAGCGCCAAACCAGAGCCTTATTCGCCTTCCTGGCCATTTCCGTTTTGTGGGAATTCCTCGTCTACTTTTCCCGTGAAATCCCCTACCCGGCCAATTTGCCGGCCAAAGCCTTGTTCATTGGTCTCACGCTGTTGGGCGCCACTACCGCTGCTTTCGTCAACTGGTCCCGAAGAAGACTTTGGTTGCTGTTTGGGGGCATCGTCATCATCGCCACCATCATCCTCGATATCTACTTACCCGTCCAATCCATCAACATCCCCTACACCCGCTACACCATCAGCTACAGCGACCTTGTTACCACCATTACCTGGCTCATCCTCAGCGGCACCATCGTCATTCGCACCTGGCGCGACTTCCGGCACACCACCTTTCCCTGGCACGCCAACCGGCTCCTCTTCTGGCTCATTTTGCTGATCTTCACCTTCACCGGTGAAGCGCTCCTTTTCTTCAACTACACCGGCTTAACTTTCGCCGGCCAAATCATCCGTTTTCTTGGCGTATTTGGATTAACTTACGCCGTCTCCTCGCACCGAATTATCGACGTACGTACTCAATCCCAAAGTGCTCTGGCCTTCATCCTCATCACCATCATCTCGGCGCTGCCCTTAGCCGCAACCATCATCCTTGTCCAAAACTTAACCCAGACTCAACCCTTCGCCTTTGTTTACATGCTCATTGTCGTCGTAGTGGGGTTCATCTTCTACGCACCTTTCCGCCGCATCATCGAAAAATTGTTTCAAAGATTACTGGTTGGTGAAGGAGTCGATACCAGTCAGGTACTCCGTCATTACAGCCAAAATATTTACCAAATCCTCGATGTACAACAATTATCACAAGTCATCATTGGTACCCTGAGTGATTTGCTTGATGTACGGCGCGGGGCACTGATGCTTATCAACAATAATCAAGATGGCTACGCCATCGAACCCATTCCGGCACTGGGCAGCATCAACCGGCAAAAAACACAACTGCCTCCCAAAAGCCTGTTTATCAAAACCCTATCACAAATGCATCAGCCCTTACTGCAATATGAACTTGACTTCAATCGGGATTTTGCCAATCTCGATCCGTCGATACGAAGCTGGCTTCAGGAAATGGCTATGGATGTATACGTGCCAGTAATCGCTACTGACAACCTGGAAGGTGTCATCGCTGTCGGCCCCAAAAAATCCGGCGTCCCCTACCAACCCGGCGAATTAGAACTCATGCAAATCCTGGCCGATCAAACCGTCGTTGCGCTGCAAAATGCCCGTCTTTACAGCGAATTAGGCCAGCAAAACGAAAAAATACGTCATCTCAATCTTGACTTAACCAACCAAAACGAACGGTTGGAAATCATGGATCGCGTCAAATCCGATTTTATCACCATTGCTTCCCACGAACTACGCACACCGCTCACTCAGGTCAAAGGTTACACGGATATTCTGCATTCCATGAATGAAGAAACAGATCTGAGCCGGGAACAAACCCGCGAAATCGTCCACCATATCATTCGGGCCGGCAATCGGCTGGATGTGTTAATCACAGCGATGCTGGACGCCAGTCAATTAGATGCCGAAGGGTTCCGCATGGTCTTCATGGAAGCAAAATTGGAGATGATCATCCGCATGGCAGTCGAGCCGCTCACACAAGCCTTGAAGGATCGGCATATAACCTGGAAAACAAAAGGGCTTGCCAACCTCCCACCCTTACATGCCGATTTCAAACGCCTGGTACAAGCATTCACCAATTTGATTGGCAATTCCATCAAATACACGCCCGATCATGGCTCGGTTTCACTGGAAGCAGAGCTGGTTTCCAGCCATGATGAAAAAGAAGAATATATTGAAATCGTTTTGGCCGATCAAGGCATTGGCATCGATCCTCGTTACCACGAATTAATCTTCGAGAAGTTCTTCCGGGTCGGTGATACGCAGCTTCATTCAACCGGCAGCACCAAATTCAAAGGAGCCGGCCCGGGACTGGGTCTACCCATCGCCAAAGGGGTCATTGAAGGACATGGCGGCAAAATCTGGGTTGAATCGGCGGGAGAAGATGAGCAGCTTTTACCAGGCAGTCAATTTCATATCATTTTACCGCTGCGGCCGCCGGACATGGAAGCCCAAAATGAAGCAATTTTAGGTAGTCGTCCAGATTTTATGATTGGATAGCAGGGAACCTCCGGGAGGTTTGCCCGAACATATATGGAGGTGGTTGATGTTGTCAGAAAGCAGGAAACGGGCTTTGGTTTTATCCGGTGGTGGTGGACGGGGCGCTTATCATGTTGGTGTGCTGCGGTTCTTGGAAGAGCATGAATGGCTGCCTGACGTTGTCGTAGGCACATCAATAGGGGCAGTAAATGGGGCGGCGATTGCTTCAGGGCACACGGCCCGATCTCTGTGGGCATTGTGGCAGCGGCTCAAAACAAGTGACGTGCAAAAAACACATCTTAATCCGCTGGATGGCCATTATTTGCTGGATACAGCGCCCCTGCGGAAGACGCTGCAGCGGGAAGGCTGGGTTGATTTTGACCGGATTAATTCAGAAGAAGCCAAGGTTCATCTACGGGTCACAGCTACTGAAGTTAACAGTGGTCACTTGCATGTATTTGGCAACAGCTCCGATGTTTATCCCAGTGCAATGCAGCAGGAAACATTTAGCCTGGATCATATTATTGCCAGTTGTTCAATTCCGATTGTGTATCCGGCGACGCAATTGCATGAAAATTTGTACTGGGATGGGGCGACTGTGGCCAACACCCCATTGGGACCGGCTATTGATGCCGGTGCGGAAGAGATTGTTGTGGTCATAATGACACCGTGGGATGATGAAACGGCAAAAGCCGCAGAGGCGCCGCGTAATTTGCTGACAGCAGCCAGTACAACGCTGGAATGGGCACTACTGGCTTCGTTCCAGGCCGATATGAAGATGTTTCACCGGATCAATGATTTGGTACGGCTGCAAATAGAAAACGCCCGCCTGCGGGCCACGAATGGGATGTTAATGCAGCAGTTACGCGGTGAACAAATTAATTTGGAAGATAAAGACGGCAATGGCATCCCTGATATTTTAGAAAAAAAGTATAAGGAACTGCCGGACCCAATCATTGTTGCGCCGAATGAAGCGATCCCGGTGGAGCAAATTATCCGCTACACCCAGGAAGGGCATGAACGATTGTATGAAATGGGCTATAACGATGCCCGGAAAGCTTGGCAGGAAGCCGGTAAGGCAGTCGAAGGCGGCTCGTGAGAAGAAGGAGTGAACGGGTGAAGGGGTAAAACGGCCGTATCCTATTTTAAGGGGTTTTGGTGGAAATTAAAGGGTGTGTTGTTATTGTCACCGGGGCTTCGGCAGGGATTGGGCGGGCAACGGCCGTTTCTCTCATCCAATCAGGTGCTCATGTTGTCATCACGGCCCGACGGGAAGATCGGTTACAGGAACTGGCTGAATTGGCCGATTCGCCCGGTCGGGTCATGACCATCGCCGGAGACATTCAAAATACAGATTTTGCACAAGAACTGGTGGTACGCACTGTGGCCGAGTTCGGGCGGGTGGACGTTCTCATCAACAACGCCGGGTTGGGCCATCGCAGCCGGCTGGCCGATATGTCCCTGACCGACATGCAAACGATCTGGAACACAAACGTTATGGGGCTGATGGCGGCTACACAGGCGGCTGTGGCCCAAATGAAACAGCAGGGCGGCGGTCAAATTATCAATGTATCATCGATTGTGGGACAACGGCCGTTACCCGGCAGCGGGGTCTATTGTGCCAGCAAAATGGCCGTTAACTTTCTCAGTCGCACCTTGCGCATGGAATTAAAGCCAGACAATATCATCGTCACTCTGGTCTACCCTGGCCTGACAGCTACCGAATTCGCCACCGCCCGGTTAGGTAAGCGAGGTGGCAATCGGTTTGGTTTGAAGGGCATTCCAGCCGAACGCGCCGCCCAAGCCATCATCAAAGCCATCCGGTACGGCCGTACCGAGGTCTACATTTCCTGGTATGATTGGCTGTTCACTCACGTCAACCGGCTGTTCCCCCGCCTGATCGATTGGGGTATCAGCCTCACAAACTCAATCAACTGACGGCAGCACCAGCACATCTTGACGCGGGAAGGCAATCTCAATGCCTTTCTCGGCAAAATCCAATCGAATCTGGCGGCGAAAATGACGCATCACGTCCCACTGCGCACCAGGCGCAGTTTTGGCCATAATGCGCAAACGCACAGCCCAATCGTCCAACCCTTCCACGCCGGTAACGGTAGGTGTTTCCAATAATAAGGGGGCAACGGCCGTATCCAATATCATTTGCTCACCAATTGCATTCAATGCTGCAACTGCCGTATCGACATCAGCATCGTAAGTAATGCCCACATCCACTACCGCCCGCGACCAATCGCGCGATTTGTTGGACACCACGCGAATCTCGCCATTGGGAACAATGTGCAGCGTGCCGTACAAATCACGTATCATCGTCGCCCGCAGATTCATTTCCTCCACGCTGCCAGCCACACCGTTAATCTCGATGGCGTCGCCGACCGTGTATTGATTTTCGATTAAGATAAACAAGCCGCTGATAATGTCACCGACCAGGGTTTGCGCGCCCAACCCCAAGGCCAGGCCGACAAAGCCCACACTGGCCAGCACCGGTGTGACAGCCACACCTAATTCAGTCAAGACCATGAGAACGGCCGTACTCAAAATCAGCACGATCCCCGTACTGCGCACCACCCGAAAAATCGTTTCGGTACGCTTGTCCAGCTCACTGTCTTCTTCATTATCCATTTGCTGGATGCGGCTGCTCAGCGATCGGGTAATAAGACCCAACAGCCAATAGGCCACCCCAGATATAAAAACAACGCCTAAAACAGCGACGCCATGTTCAGTAAACCATTGCCAAACTAATTCAGTATCCATTTATTCGTTCATTTTCCCTGAAAATGAGGCAGGCGCTTTTGCAAAAACGCCTGCACACCTTCTTGATTATCTGCCGAACGGCCGCATACCTCTTGCAAATGGGCTTCATATGCCAACGATTCGGCCAAACTCATCATCCAACCCTGATTCATCGCCCGTTTGGTCAGGGCATAAGCCAGCGTTGGCCCGGCAGCTAAACGCTCTGCCCAGGCGGCCACCGTTTCCATGAGCTGCGGCGCGGGCACAACCCGGTTCACCAATCCCCAAGCCAGCGCCTGTTCGGCCGGGATTTTATCGGCGGTTAACGCCATTTCGTAAGCACGAGCATAACCAACAATCCGGGGCAGCATCCAATTGAGGCCGCTGTCCGGCACCAGTCCCACTTTGCTAAAAGCCAGCATAAAACTGGCCTTATCCGAGGCAATCCGAATGTCTGTCGCCAACGCCACGCCACAGCCAGCTCCGGCGGCAATGCCATTAATAGCGCCAATGATCGGTTTTTCCAGGCTGACCATTTGTTGAATCAACCGGTTATACCCCTGCCGCAGATGCTCGCCAATGGAAAACTGCCCGGCCTTTGCCTGTACCTCAGCCAAATCCTGACCAGACGAGAAGGCACGGCCGTTTCCCGTAATCACCACACAACGCACCAACTTATCACGCCCGGCCAGCTTAAAAGCATCTGTTGTTTCCGAGATCATCTCTTCCGTAAACGCATTAAGCGTCTCCGGCCGGTTTAACGTAATAGTTGCAATTCCATTACTTTGGGAAAACAAAATATATTTGTAAGCCATTCAAATCTCCCGGAAAACAAAAAACGTAAAACGTAACAATCACATTACGTTTTACGTTCCTAAAAACTCATCCAATTAAAGTAATAAGAGAATGTGCCTCAACCAATTGGTCAACGATTAATAATAATCCAGACCATCATCCTCATCGTCATAATCATCATCGAAGTCGTCAAAGTCGCCGTCTTCAAAATCTTCAACACCAACTAACTCATACGGCAATGCAACCCATAGAAGCAGCATCTGGCCTTCATCCACCTCATCCAGGCGCATAGCCACCACGTCTACTTGCTGCCGCATCCGAATTTCATCGGGGAAATCAAGTTTAACCGGGCGATTTTCACGCCAGGCATTTTGGCAGCGGGCTAAAATATCCGGGCCATTCCCTGTCCGCAGTTGGCACAAAGCCACGGCCTGATCATCCGGCCCTTCATAAATAGATTGCAACCAACGCTGCGGTGTCGGTTGAAACTCAGGGGTCGGTCCTTCAATGATTGAAATTAATTCAGGTTCTCTCACTGTCATGTTTCACCCATCTTCTAAATTTTTGGAATTAGGTAAACCGCAGAAAGTTTTCAAATGAAAAAGGTATCATTTCTCTGCAGTTTACTTAGGGAAAGCGAGAAAACAGCCTTCATAGAATTCCGAATACTTTCCCGCTTTCACCTAAGTAACCATCCATTATTTACTTCCGTGTTTCGGGAATTGCAATTCCCGAAACATCCTCATAATAAAGGAAACTTATTTATGGATGTTCACTAACCACTGTCTATACTACTGTTACTCGACCTGATTGGCAACCGTTTTAACACAATTTATATGGATCAATTGTTCAACACAGCCCAGGCAACATCATTATGTCATTCATCTGCTGATTTTGGGGTTCAATCATCATTTAGGGGATTCTTTTATTCCCAAATTCTTACTTTTCATTTATGATGGTGGATGAAATATCCCAAAAAAGTTAGGATGCTTTCACTATTTCTTCACAAGGAGATCCACTTCCGTAATAATGTTCGTAATTCACGCGTTGTTTACTACATTGATGATAGGTATGCTTGACCATGGAAAACCATATCTTGTATTATGACAAGTATGAACGGTGGATCGCCACTTTCTTTACGCGATCCTGACAGCAAAAAATGGTTTGAGTTAAGGCCAAGTATTGGCACAAAAATCATTCTGCCTTATTTGATGCTCACGCTCATCGTTGCGGGCATTGGTGCATTTGTTATCAGCAATCTGGTAGCAAGCTCATTGCAAGAACGATTCAATAACCAGCTTTTGGATGCAGGGCGTCGTGTATCAGAAAGTACTGTCCAATATGAAGCAAACCGGCTGCAAACTTTACGTGCAGTTGCCGGTACTTTTGGCGTGCCAGGAGCACTGGCCGACGCCAATGCAGCGAGACTGGCCCAATTAGTGCCCCAAATTATTGCCAACAGTGACAGCCATGTTGTTAAGCTGCTAGATATGAATGGTATTGAAGTTTATGGCTGGCAGCAGCTTCCTAACCTGGACACGGCCGTTCCCCCCCAAAGCAGCGGTGCCAATCTAGCCGACATCCCAGAAATTAGCCGGGTATTGACCGGCGAAATAGATGAATTTGGCGACAAACGCGTTGTTCTATATGAAACAAACGGGGAATTGGTTCTGTACACCATCGGTCCTGTCTTCCTAAATGGCGTACAAGTCGGCGCTGTCATGATCGGCGACGAACTGCGGCAAATGGTTGAAGACTTGACCATCGCTGCTGTCGCTCGTGTAACAATCTATGACAAAAATGGCCAGGTACTGGAAACAACATTAGGCGGCGCACAAGATGCAGAAAACATCGCCCCGATTTCCCTCCTGAACGAATCAACCGAAAAATACCTGGAGGTTATCACCAACGCACCTTTCAAAACCCAACTGAGAGACGTCAGCTTTTTAGAACAAGATTACCTGCTGGCCTACGGTGATTGGCGTCTGCGCGAGCAATCCTTTGGCATGTTCAGCGTCTCCCTGTCGAGCAATTTTATCCTGTCAACGTTAGCCACAAGCCGCAACCAATTCAGTTTTATTTTTGCCGGAGCAACAATTGCCGTGTTAGCGGTTGGCTTCTTCACTGCTCAGCAAATCATCAAGCCGGTTGACAAACTGGTTGAAACAGCGCTGGCTGTAACCGCCGGTGACTTGGAACGTCGCTCTGGCGTTCGCACCAAAGATGAAATTGGCAAACTGGCCCAGACATTCGACTACATGACCACCACCCTGGCTCAAAGAAATCAGGAATTGACAGAACAGGCCAGTAAATTAGAAGCGATCCTAAACAGTATCGTTGATGGCGTAATTGTTTTGGATATGGCTGAGGAAATCATTAGCACCAATGCCGCCGCCGAAAAATTACTCTTGGACATGTCCTACGATTTTAACGCCGGTCCCATGCGAGAATTATCCTCACCCGGCAGCAGTTCCCATGATACGGCCGAAAACCAATCGCTTTTTTCTCCTACCAACCTCGAGCCTAAACGCTATCAAGTCGGCAACCGCATTCTAAGCACACTGGCCGCTCCGGTCACTACACCAGACGGCGATCAAATTGGAACCGTGATTGTTCTACGCGACATTACCAGTGAAGCCGAGGCCGATCAACTAAAAGATGCTTTTATCACCAGCATTTCGCATGAACTCCGAACCCCGTTAACGGTTATCAAAGTCTATACCGATCTGATGCAGCGATCGGCCAATGGCAATTTAGATGAACGTCATTTAGGCTTTTTGGACAAAATCAGCAAAAATAGTCTGCATTTGGAACAGCATATCAATCAATTAATCAATATTTCGGAAATTCAAGCCGGCACGTTTAATATTGAAATGCAAAAGGTTGATTTTGTGGCTTTGGTCCAAAAAGTAGCCGACATTTGGCAAGAACGGATAACGACTAAAGGGTTAACTTTTGACGTAAATTTGCCGAGTGGACCCATCTGGATCAACGCGGATCCCAATCAATTAAACTGGGCGATTGAAGTGCTTTTGAACAATGCCCAAAATTACACGCCGGAAGGCGGCATAAAGGTTAATCTCTTTGTGGAAAATTCGGAAGCATGTCTGGCGGTGATTGATTCGGGCATAGGCATTGCGACAGCGGATCAGCCCCATCTGTTTGACCGGTTTTTCCGGGCCAGTAACGCGCTGAACTATAATGTTCGCGGCGTTGGATTGGGTTTATATATTGCGCGTTCGATTGTTGAGTTATTAAACGGCCGTATCTGGTTAGAAAGTGAATCCGGGTCAGGCAGTACCTTCACAATGGCCCTGCCGCTCTTTGAGTTAACCGATGAACCTGCCTGAAATGACAGCAGATACCGTAGAAATAGAAGAAAAGCCACGCCGAAAAAAGCGGGCCTGGCTTCTATTCTTATTTGCCCTGCTGCTTAATTTCACCTGTATCTTCACCTCGGTCTGGCTGGCGAATGTGATTCAATTTTCACGCAAGACAATCGATGGCAATATGCTGGCTCAAACCAGTGCGGATTACAGTACCTTGCCCGGTGAAAGGACGCCCCAATTTCAACCGCTAGACGAAAGCATTATCGATGCCATTGCCACGGACGAAGCCAATTTACAACAAACGCCGACGCCACAACCTCCCCAAACAGGTTCAAACCCTTCCCCAACCCCATCAGCAACCAGTACCAGCAGTACCAACACTACCAGCCCAACCGCAGCAAGTACGGGACCATCAGCAACAGCGACATCTGAGGGGCTGCCCACGGCCACAAATACGGCAACGGCCGTTCCGATAACTACGAATACGGCAACGGCCGTTCCCACCGCCACGCCATCCAATACCCCCAGACCAACTGCCACACCCAGTCGCACACCGATACCACCTACAAGCACTTTCACACCGGTACCGCCCACTAGCACTAACACACCCAATCCACCCCGTTCCACCAATACACCTGCTCCGCCACCTCCCAATACGTCTACACCCATACCGCCGACTAACACCGCTGCACCACCAACCAATACACCTGCACCGCCGACCAACACACCTGCACCGCCAACTAATACACCCGTGCCACCGACCAATACATCCGTGCCACCGACCAATACATCCGTGCCACCGACCAATACATCCGTGCCACCGACTAACACTCCTGGTCCAACGGTGCTACCGCCTCCGCCAACTTTTGAATTTACTCCTATTCCCTAGCAGTATGTGGAAGATTAATTTGCCGTTCATCGAAATCGCATTTGCTTTGAACATTTTCCCATTCGTTTTTAGGTGAATAAATCTCATCTGCAAACCAAACTGCGAACAGACCATAATAGTTTGTAGGCACGGTAAGAACACCCCGCTTCTGGAAACGTGATAAGAAACCGGAAACACCGGATTGTTATCATTTTCTTCATTCACCGTCCTTATCGCATATATTTTTCGCAGCTCATATCACTGTCGGTTAAAGTCTGAACAAGCTATAATAACCGCATGGTTAATATGCATGATTTAGAGCAAGTGGTAACGGCCGTTAAACAATCCCCCAAATACGGCGACACCAGCGAGGAAACCATCCGCGACCTGGCCGAAACCGCTTTACAGCAGCACAAAAAACCCAAAAAGGCTATCAAAGCAGTGCGTACCCAACTGCACAGCATCATGGCCCCCTACCTGGGAGACCCTGACTACATTGCCGCTGTCGCCCAATTAGAGGCCGTCTTTGCCGGTGGCGACCCCGACGCAATCAAAACCGTTTGCCAGGAAATCTTGCACAGCCATCTTTCCACTCGGGAACGGCAGCCCATTTTGGCCGACTTTTACGCCCAGATTTTCGCCGTCACCGGCCGCCCCCACTCCATTTTAGACATTGCCTGCGGCTTGAATCCGCTGGCCTTTCCCTGGATGGGGTTAGAGCCGCCGCTCGATTTTTACGCCTACGACATTCACGAACCGCGCATTGACTTTTTGAACCATTATTTTCGGCTTCAGGGGTTAAAACCGCTGGCCCGACTGCAAGATGTGGCCTTGCAGTTCCCAGTCGAAAAAGCCGATGTGGCCCTGTTTTTGAAAGAGATGCCCCGTTTTGAACGCAATTATCATGGCCGGGGACGGCCGTTACTGGAGAGCCTCAACGTTCACTGGCTGGTTCTCTCCTTTCCCACCATCAGCACCCACGGCGGGCGTAATTTAACCAACCGCTACCGTGAATTCATGTACCAGCTCATCGAAGGCCACGATTGGCCCATAACAGAACTGTTATTTGAGGGCGAGCTGGTTTTTTGTATAGAAAAACTGGAGACTGGAGATTAGAGACTGCACGGAACAGCACTATTCTGCCTTCAGGCCTCTGATTTCTGCCTTTACTCATGCACAGATTCTTTGTGACTAACATCCACGACAACCAGGTCGTTTTCACGCCAGAACAGGCACACCAGATTGCCGCTGTTCTGCGCATGGAACCGGGCCAGCCGGTAATCATCCTGGACAACAACGGCTGGGAATTTGAAGCGCTGTTGGCCGAGGTGGGGCGGAAGCAGGTAACGGCCGTTATCCACCACAAACAGCCCGTCACCACCGAACCGGCCAGCCAGATTACCCTGTACCAAAGCCTGCTCAAGCGCGATAATTTCGAGTGGGTGCTGCAAAAAGCAACCGAGTTGGGCGTCAGCCGCTTCGTTCCCCTCACCACCGAGCGCACCGTGGCCCGCCCCCCTAAGAAAATCGACCGTTGGCAGCGCATCCTCACTGAAGCCGCCGAGCAATCACGACGGGGACGTATCCCACAGTTGACCAAACCGCTGACGTTAGCCCAGGCCGCCGCCGAACTGCCTGTCCATCACACCGGTTTAATCCCCTGGGAAGCGGCCGAATCAGGCTCGATTGGCGATTATTTAGTTGGAAAAGGCGGAACGGCCGTCTCCCTTTTCATTGGCCCCGAAGGCGGCTTTACCATCGATGAAATCGCCCTCGTCCAACAGCACAACATCCAACCCGTCACCCTGGGCCAACGCATCTTACGCGCCGAAACAGCTGCCATCGCCGCCGTTACCCTTGCCCTGTATGAATTAGGAGAGATGGCGTGAACCGTGAAACGTGAAACGCGAAAAATATCGCGTTTCACCCATCACGCTTCACGCTTCACGTAAACAATGCTTTACCTCATCGCAACCCCCATTGGCAACCTCGGCGACATCACCCTGCGCGCTCTGGAAACATTACGCCAGGTCGATTTTGTCGCCAGCGAAGACACCCGTAAAACCGGACGCCTGCTGCAGCACTTCGAGATCAAAAAGCGGCAAATTGCCTTCCATGAACACAACGAAGGCAAAGCTGGGGCCAAAATCATGGCGCTGCTGGCCGAAGGGCAATCGGTGGCCGTCGTCACCAACGCAGGCACACCAGGCATTTCCGATCCGGGCTATACGCTCGTGCGCCAGGCCATCGCCGAAAATATCCCGGTGACAATGATTCCAGGCGCATCGGCCGTGGTCATGGCCCTGGTACTCTCCGGCCTGCCCGCC
>JBNKZT010000129.1:0-15101 GCA_050301775.1 Promineifilaceae bacterium (SeqCode) | reverse complement strand
CCGAGGTTTGCCAGCAGTTGGCCCTCGCCGCGCCCAAGCTGCTGCAAACAGCCGCCGTCCTGGCCCGCCTGGACGTGGCTGCGGCCCTGGCCGAAGTCGCTGCTAATTATGATTATGTCCGGCCAGATTTGACGAATGAAAGTGGGATGTTGGTGGAGAACGGCCGTCACCCCGTCGTCGAACACAGCTTAAACCTGGAACGCTTTGTCCCCAACAACAGCCAGTTCGATGGCAATGATCGCATCCAAATCATCACCGGCCCCAACATGTCCGGAAAAAGCACTTATCTTAGACAGGTTGCCCTCATCACGCTTATGGCCCAGATTGGCAGCTTTGTCCCGGCCACCCAAGCGGAAATCGGGCTGGCCGACCGGATTTTTACGCGGATTGGGGCGCATGACGAACTGCATCACGGCCGTTCCACCTTCATGGTCGAAATGGTCGAAACGGCCGAAATTCTCAACCACGCCACCCACCGCTCCTTGCTCATCCTGGACGAAATCGGCCGGGGCACCAGCACCTACGACGGTCTGTCCATCGCCTGGGCCGTCGTCGAATTCCTGCACAATCACCCCCGCCTCAAGCCGCGCACCCTCTTCGCCACCCACTACCACGAACTGGTCGGCCTGGCCGACATGCTGCCCATGGTCACCAACTACAACATCGCCGTCGCCGAAGAAGGGGACGACGTCGTCTTCCTGCACCAGATCGTGCCCGGCGGCGCCGACCGCAGCTACGGCATCCACGTCGCCCAACTGGCCGGCCTGCCCCGCGACGTCATCAACCGGGCCAACGAAATCCTCAAAGAATTGGAGCGCCACGCCCCCACCACCAGCGTCGAACCCAGCCGCTTCACCTCCACCCAGCAAATGGCCCTCTTCCCCGAAACCAGCCCCATCCTGGAAGAACTGGAAAAGCTGGACGTCAACGCGCTGACCCCACTGGAAGCGATCAACAAACTCTACGAATGGAAACGCCGCTACACGCTGGAATCATAAAATGTTTGCTGCAAGGTCTTTTACCATGTTAAAATTGGGTCAGTCGCAGCAAGTATATCGGGAGCATTTTCTCCAATAAGAAACCAAAAGGACCAACAATGAATCAAGCGAACAACTCGTCCAAATTATCCAAGCAATTGTTCATGCTTCTAGGCATTATCGTAGTCGCAGCGATAGCGTATGCCATGATTGATTTTCTGGTAGGTCAATCGCAATCCTCCAAACCCACACCCACTCCGACAGATATTGTAACTGTTCTGAATCCAGCCCCCCTCCCGATTCCATCAGGCGAGTCCGAGGTCTTATTTCAAGATAATTTTGACGATTCAATAGGAAATTGGGAACTCAGTCCGGTTGGCCAGGCTGAATATGCTGGCGGAGGGATTATCCTCAATGACAATCACCTTACAGGCAATGGCTGGGCACGGCCGCATCTCAAATTTGACAACTCTGTCATTGACGTCGATTGTCGTTGGCTTGGTGGCGCTGTCGGGGGAACTTACGGTCTACACTTCCGTTTTCAAGATGAAAACAATTTTTATGCATTCTACATTCGCAACGACGGCTGGTACACGATTGGTAAAATGGTAAGCGGGGAGTGGCAAATTCTTTCTGAAAACTTTTCTCCGGCAATCGATCGTTCAGGTGGAGTCAATCACTTTCACGTTGAAGCCACCGGCCAAAATCTTCGATTCTTCATCAACAACGTTTACCTGGTCGATGTCAACAGCATAGGACCAGATGCAGGGGATATTATGTTTGTCGCCACAAAAGTTGAAGGAACAGAACAACTCCAGGTAGGCTATGATAACTTGGTCGTTACTTTTTACCCTGCTGGAAATCAATAACCCTTCTTTGACATAGCCTCTTTTCTTTGCTGGATGACCAACACACTAAATTGGTCAAAAAGTTGCGAGAGAAAAATGAAGCAACGGTTTGGCGTGATCATCGCTTACACCAACAAACTCTACGAGTGGAAACGCCGTTATTCCTTAAATAAGTAAATTTATATGCCAGAGCATCTCAATAGTCTTTAACAACCCAATGGCAAAAAACATTTCATTCAAGAATTCATTTCTGGTCTCAACTGTCCTTCTAACAATTGGGTTATTGGCCATTGGGTGCTTGACAGAATTTGCACCAGAACCGCCTGTCCGATCTGTACAAGAAATGAATGGCGTATCTTTGTTGTGGGTTGAGGAAATGGAGATAACAAATCCTTATAGAGGGGAGATAGAATTTTTCGCTCCAGATAATCAAAGTATAGTTTTTTGGTCTCCAGATTCCGATTCGTTGGTAGCATTAAACGTGACAAATGGTGCGACTTTGTGGCAAACAAAAGCGCCAAGACCTGTTATCATACGATTATATAGAGATAAATTCTTCCTGATCACATTTGAGTGGGGTAACTTATTGGAGTACGCGCCAAACACTCATTTACCCAAGCCCCCTGAATGCGCATTTTGCACAGTAGTTCCATCATTTAATGAGGATTCTACAACAAATGAACCAGAATTGGGCGATAATTTATCTGATTCATTAGTAAAGGAAGAAGTTGATTGTTCATTCGGCGGTACAGCTTCTTTGCTTGCATATGATGCATATACAGGTCAACAAAATTGGGGCTACGTTTACTACGGTGTGAGTTATAGTGACATTTTCTTCGCAGATCAAAGCGTTTACCTGACGGGGTCTGGAGATCATGGCGCATCCCAGTCTATTGCTAAAATCGATGTTGACTCTGGTGCATTGCTCCAGTTGGATTGCAACAAATGGCCTGAGGAAAAAACTATACCTTCCCCACTAATGAATAACGAGTACATAGCATCGCCTTATCATGTAGTAACAGGTAAGGATGATCTGCAATTGAAAGGAATCTGGCTGTTTTTTGAGACAGACGATCATTGGCTTCACATTTTAGACGGTAATACTAAAGAAACCATTGGATCAATTTATTTTGAGGGAGCCAAATTAAGCCCATGGGAAATTTATGTTACAGTACAAAGTAGCACTGCCATAATCTACCTCGAAAATAGCAACCAGCTTTTTGGTTTCCACCTCATGGATTATGAAGCTATTCCTTGGTTAAGAACCTGGTAGAAAGAGGCTTTGGCACAGGATCAAGCTATCACCAGCAACGCAAAGTGAAATACTGACCTATGCACGGCATAGTTTCTTTGCTGGATGACCAGCATACCGAATTCGTCGAAAAGTTGTGGGCAGAGATGGCGCAGCGGTTTGGCGTAGGAATCTCAGGTAATGGCTAAATTCCTTCTTTACAACTCAGGTGTTCTTAGAGTACAATGGAAGCGATTAATCAATTGATTAATCAATGTTAACCAAAGAGGCACAAGATAATGGAAAACACGATGAGTGCCACACAGGCACGCGTAAATTTTGGTGAAGTCATGCGGCAGGTCGTGGAGCGGAATCGCCCGATTATTGTTGAGCGGGCCGGAAAACCTCAGGTTGTCATTTTGTCCATTGAATCTTACGAACAGTTGATCGCCGCCCAACGCGGCGACCGGGATGAACTGCTTTTAGAACAGGCGAAGGCGTTACGGGAACGTATTCAGGCGCGCTTAGGTGACGCCAAACTGCCCGCCCCCGAAGATATAATCGCCCAAATGCGCGAGGAACGCACCCGTGAACTCACCGATCTGCATTGATGCCAGCATCATCATTCGGCTTCTTGTCGGCGGAGAAGGCGCAGAGCAAGTCGCAACGTTGTGGCAGGAATGGAAAACGAATGACCACCAGTTAGTTGCTCCCTCGCTGATGCCCTATGAAGTAGCCAATGTACTGCATCAGCATGTGCGACACGGTTCTTTACAGCCGGTGGAAGCGGATGAAGCGCTCCACATTGCCCTGTCACTAAACATTCAACTTTATCGTGAGACCGCGCTTCACACGCAGGCGGTTCGCCTGGCGCGCGAATTGGGATTACCGGCCACATATGACGCCCATTATCTGGCGCTGGCCCAACAATTAGGAGCGTTTTTTTGGACAGCCGATCAGCGTCTAATCCGAATGGTGGATAACAAGTTGGATTTTTTGCGTGGGATTTGAGGGATGCACGGCATCGTTTCTTTGCTGGATGACCAGCACACCGAACTCGTCGAAAAGCTGTGGGCAGAGATGGCCCAGCGGTTTGGCGTGGGTAATCCGGCGGCCACGTATGTTCCCCATTACTCCTATCACGTGGCCGAAGCGTATGACCTGGATAAGCTGGCCGGTATCCAGGAGAAGAATGGCAAGGAAAACAATCGATCAGGTATCAATATTCGTATCTTCCACCGCTGAGTGCCCGCCAGATTCTTCAATTAATCCCGGTTCAAACAAAATAATATAAAGCATGATACCAATCCCGGTGGAGATGGCCATGTCGGCTACATTGAAGATGGCCCAGTCCAGGATGGGGATGTCGATGAGCGGTTGGAGTAACGGCCGTAAATTCACATTCATAAAATCGGTTACATGGCCAATACGAAAACGGTCAGTCAAATTGCCAATCGCCCCGCCAAACAGAAAACCCAGAGCCAGTCGCAGCTTCAAACTTTGCGTTGGCAGCCTGTAATTGAATACCGCTAACCCCGCAGCAACGACGACAGCCAGAACCGTAAAAATCCATTTGGCATTGGGAAACAAGCCAAATAAAGTGCCAGTATTGGGCACGTGGGTAAATTGGAAGTACGGATACCATTCGGGAATGGGCGACAGGCTGGTATACAGGGGCATAGTGGCCTCGATACGCCATTTGGTTAACTGGTCAATGATGAGAATCGTCACACCCAGCCAGGCAAAGATTTGTTTGCGCCGGTTAAATGGCATAACCCCTTCGGGAACTGGCTGGCGGCAATCTTCACCCAAATGGGGAGCGTCTTTTTCTTCATAGTACACATCGCCTACACGCACCAATTTCACTTCTGCTGGCATGTCGTTATTTGTTTCGTTTTCAGTCATTAAGTCTCTCATTTTTATTTTTTGCGGCTGTTATTCTACCAATCTCAGCCAATCGTCACCAGAAACGGCCGTGTTATCTCCCCCACCTCACAGTATAATCTCATCATGACCGCCTATCGTTTAGACCCTGAAGATCGCGAAACCCAGGCGTTGTTTGATTTTGTCGGCTCGTTTGCCGGGAAACGAGTGCTGGAAATTGGCTGCGGCAACGGCCGTTTAACCTGGCGCTACGCCGCAAAAGCGGCCCACGTCACCGGCATCGATCCCAATCCCGATAAAATTGAGCGGGCCATCCAGTCCACGCCAGCCGATTTACACGATAAAGTCAGCTTTTTCGCCAGCGGCATCGACTCCTTTCTCACCAAGGAAAAGTTCGATCTGGCGATTTTTTCCTGGTCATTGTGATGAATCGAGCCGGAGGGCATGGTTCATGCCCTGGAGCGCGCTCATTGGCTGCTGAAGGGAAACGGCCGTCTCATCGACATCCATCCCCTAGGCGAGCCGCCGCCCATCGAAGTTCGGCTGGGCCAGGAAATTCACCATGTCGGCTGGCTGCGCGAAGAAGATGATTACATTGAATACGTCCAGGCCAGTGAAGCCATCGACACAGTTGTCGCCCGCCGCCTGTTTGCCCGCGAACGAGCCGGCACATTTGCCTACACCACCTACGCCGACACCCTGGCCGATTTACAATGTTACCTGGAAATGGAGTGGCACGACGCCTATATCGAAGATGTAGTCGCCGGCCGGATTGAAGATCTAATGAGCAGTATTGAGCCGGATCAGGAACTCATTTTGCGCGACGTGATTCAAATTACCCGGTTACGGCCGTTGCCCATCTCCCAAAAACTAGCCGCGGAGGGCGCAGAGGATAGAAAAACGCCGCGCTCTCCGCGATAAAAAACGCTTTCAGAAGACTCGATAATGACGAACGAACCATTCAGCTACAAAGAAGCCGTCGGCTATTTTCGGATGGGCCTGGTTACCGGATTTGTCAGCAAGCAGGAGCTGATCGATTGGGCCGACCGGGAAATTATGCGCCATGAAACAGTCGAGCCGGATATTGTCGAACTGTCATTTTGTGGCAAGCGGCCGTACAGCGAAATCATCTGGCTCCTCGGCCAATTCGAGCATGGCTCCAACTACCAAACAACCATCAACCTGATCCTGGCCCGCGCCGACCTGATCCGCGAACAAAACAACATCCCCGCCGCCGACATCATCATGGGGCTGCGCCTGCTCATCGAAGAACTGTGGCTGGACAAAGCCACCAAAGCCCTACTGCAAACGCTAAAAGAAAGTTTGGAACAGTATCAAAAACAGGCCATCACCCACGACAACCTGGCCGAGCAGTTAAACCAATTTCTGACCCCCTACCGCCCCTATCGAGCGCTTCTGACTCAACTTATTGATCCCGTTCGTTAATCGCCGCCCGGCCAATCATTTCCAGGGCCGTATCGCCGGATGGCGGCTGCATCGAACCGGCGCGCACATCGCGAAAATAACGTTCCAGCGGCAGCGCTTTGGTGATGCTGGTGCCGCCGGCCACCCGCAGTGCTTTTTCCGTCGCCTCATTGGCCGCATCCGTTACCATCGTTTTGGCGGCGGCGATACGCGGCAAAATCGCCATCCGATCCGCCTCGTTCCCCTGCCATTCCCCGGCCACTTCAAACAAAAGGGAACGAGCCGCCTGCAAGACCAAATCAATCTCGCCGATTTGGCGCTGGATTTTGGGCAAAGTGGCAATGGGTTTGCCCAAGGCAGTCGGCACACGCTCCAGCGCAAATTGGATGACGGCATTGCGGGCGGCCACGGCCGTTCCCAAATACACCGCCGACATCACCATCGGGAACCAGACATTGGGCGACGTTTTCGCATCCCCCTGCTCGATTAAATTCTCCGCCGGAACCAGCACATCTTCAAAAATCACGTCATGGCTGTCACTGGCCCGCAAACTGAGGGAATCACTCCAGGTCTCAACCCAGCTAATACCGGGTGTACCCTGTTCGATTAAAACCACACCATTTTCATCTTCAACGGCAACCCGAACCAACATGTGGGTCAAATGACGGCCGCCGGTGGACCAGGTTTTACGGCCGTTTACCAGCCAGCCATCTGGAACGGAAACGGCCGTTGTCGCCGGCAGGCCACCCCGCGACGGACTGCCCAACGCCGGTTCACTGGCCAGCGAATTAAACAACGCACCGGCCACCGCCGCCCGGCAAAATTTTTCATAAACGACATCATCCCAGGATCGCACTTCCCGTTCATGGCCAAAAATGTGCATCTGCATCCCGGCGACCATCGCCGTGGAAGCGCTGCCCTGAGCCAGTTCCACATGCGCCGCCAGACAATTGCGCAGTGACAAGCCGGCGCCACCGAATTCACGGGGGACACTCAGTCCTAGGTAACCCGATTCGCGCAGCGCCGCGATATCTTCTTGCGGCAAACAACCTGATCTATCCGCTTCATCGGCCCGGGCCGCAAAACCGGATGCCAATTCTTGGGCCAGGGTAACGGCCGTTGCCATATTTAACGCACCCATCACATCTTCCTCACTCATCACTCATCACACACCACACATCACTCATCATTGTAACGCCATCCTCCATCCCAACCAACCCGCCCTGTACACATTTCCCCTTGCCAACTTGCCCCGGCAAGGCTATAACTTTCGCATGGCAGAACAGATTCAAGCAGTTGATAGTAATCAAGTCCATCCCCTTTGGCGAGCCTTGACCGCGGAATTGGCCAACGTCTTTGACGCGCATGGTGTATGCGCCGCCATCGCCAATACAATCGCCGTCCACACCGGCACCACCACCGTCGTTGGCATCAGCGGCCCGCAAAGCCGCTATTATGATGTGTGGATTTGTACGGGAGACGGCCGTATCCAGCAAACCATCTGGGACAGCCCCAAAGCCTCTTTGATCCCCCTCATTCAACAAGGCAAAGCAGCCATCCAGCACAAATACGACCTTTCCGCCGCCGAACTCATCAACAGCGAACTGTGGCAGTTGCCTAAAAAAACCATCCTGTCCGTCCCCATACCTGTCCCCGGCAAACACAGCCGGTTTACCCCTAAAGGCGCCCTTTGCCTCATCGATCCCGGCCCGGACTGTATTTTTACCCCGGAAAGCCTGGAAATATTGGCCACCAACCTGACCATCTTCCTGGACCGCGCCTACCTGCGTAACCACGTTGACCGGCAAGACATCGAATTTGCCGTTGTTTCCGACATCAGCATCGCCCTCACATCCACCCTAAGCCTGAGCAAAGTATTCCAGCAGCTCATGGATCCGATTCGCCGCACCTTACTCGTCGAATCCGTCTCCGTTGGTTTAATCGATCCGCCCACACAAGACATCATCTTCGTTGATATTCTTATGGGCGCCCTCTTCAGAGATTTGCCGACTATCCGGCTCAAAAGAGGCCAGGGCATTGCCGGCTGGGTAGCCGAACATCGCCAGCCAGTCATCATCAACGATGTCTACACTGACCAACGCTTCTATTCCCAGGTCGATCGTCGCTCCGGTTTTCATACTGAATCAATGATTTGCATTCCCCTGCAAGTAGAAGAGCGGGTGATCGGCATCGTTCAGGCCATCAATAAAAAAGGCAGCGATTTTAACGAAAATGATTTGCGCCTGCTGCAAGCCATCTCCGGTCCGATGGCGGCCGCGTTGGAAAACGCCCGCCTGCATGATGATGTGATTGCCGAAAAACGCCGTATCGAGACCCTCTTCGCCAATATGTCCGAAGGGTTGGTCACCGTTAATGCCGAATTAATCATTACCCACATCAATGACGCCTTTTTGTCTTTGATTGGCAAAGAAACGGCCAGCTTAATTGGCGAAAACATTCTCAGCACCATTCGACTGAAAGACGATAACTTGAAGGATTTTATCGCCCAGGTCGAGATCGCCGATGATGAATATCCGCAGCAGGCCAGCGACATCCTCCGCGATGGCGGCAGTACCGTGCCGGTTCTGATCAGCGGGGCGCCCATCCACGATGAACAAGATCGGGTCAAGGAAATGATTTTTGTGTTCAGCGATTTACGCCTCATCCGGGAAATCGAACGGATGCGTGATGACTTTTTCCACGGCATCATTCACGAACTGCGCACGCCGCTGGCCACTATTTTGATGTATGCCCGTCTGCTGCGCGAAGGCAAGGCCAAAGAGCCGGAAAAGGCCGACCGCTTCCTGGGCGTTATTGTCCGCGAGAGCGACCGGCTGCAAAAAATGGTGCGTCAAATGCTGCAACTGGCCAAAATGGAAGCGCGCGAGTTACAGCGCGGCGCCGAACCGGTTTACCTCAATGCCGTTTTTGATGAAATTCTGCCGCCGCTGGCCGATCAGGCTTTGGAAAAGAAGCTCACGTTCCGGCAAAAAATCGGCAAAGATTTGCCGCCAGTGCTGGGCAACGAGGAAACACTGTATCTCGTTATCAAGAATTTGATAGACAATGCGGTCAAGTTCACGCTATCGGGTACGGTCAGTGTCAAAGCGTGGGAGGAAAACGGCCGTATCCACATCGAAGTCAAAGATGAAGGCATCGGTATCCCCCGTCAGGCCCTGCCCAATCTGTTTGGCCGCTTCTTCCGGGCGCAAACGGCCGTTGAGCGAGGCATCGCCGGAACCGGTTTGGGGCTGTACATGGTCAAGGAAGGGGTCGAGTACCACGGCGGCATCATTGAGGTCGCCAGCGAAGAGGGCAAAGGCACGACGTTCACCATCCAACTACCGGCGCTGGCCGGATAACAAGGAGCGCAAGACCACTAAACGGTACTTTACATTTCGAATGACACCTCAATATATTGCAAGAAAGATTGCTGACTTAAACGATCCCGGTACCTGGACACGCATTCTGGTCGGTGTTTTTGAATTACAAGATGGGCAAGAAACCCAAGTGGGCGAATATATTCGCAATTACGGATTAATGTCCACATTCTTTCATTTTCAAATGAATGGCAAAGATTATGCATTGTATTCGCCGCATTATACATGCACACGTATCATGGAATTGCCATCATGTCAAGATATTGGCGGAGAAGAACCAGCTAGCAACGGTTTTTGCCCTGTTGAATATTACGTTCCAAGTTATATAGAGCGCGAATATGAGTTCTTGGATGGTAAATTGATGCGATACACAATTATTGATCCACAATCTAAAGATTTTGAACCATCTACTCAATCCTTTTATCCCATCGATCCAGTCTCAGGTGAACGAATCGAAGTGAAAAAGCCCAACGTGCTTGTGACGCCGCTAACATATACATCATTCGGATTTGTGTCGGGTTGTATTTGGGGCGACGATTGGTCATGGAAGGTAGAGCTTTTGGATCTTTCCCAAGCAGATAAAGGCATTATTTCTCGCGAAGCTCGATTTGGATATCTTCCTTTACCAGACAAGTTATCTCTCAAGAACAGCCTTGATTTAGTCGATTTCGAACCCGACGAAGAGAACTGGAGCATCAAGATCGCTACACAACGCAGCTTTGATTTTAAGACAGGCAAATAAGATTAACATTCTCTAAACCACCTACTTTGTCCACTATTTGCAAATTTGGGTACACGACGTCATTCGGTCAATCATCTAACACCTCTTCTTTATGATAGTAAAAGGGGCCAGTTTATGAAAACGAGCATCCGTAAAGCTAACCCCAAAGATTACGACGCTTTCTGTCATCTGGTGGATGAGCTAGACGCCTGGCATCGCGAGAATCTCCCGCACACATTCCAAAAGCCGGATGGGCCAGTCCGCGCCGAAGATTACTATCGGGGACTGCTCAATGATGAAAACACCGGCCTGTTTGTTGCCCACGTCGCCGGAGAGATGGTTGGCTTTGTGCATGTAATTATCAGAAACTCACCTGACTTTCCCATTTTTATCCCCCGACGTTTTGCCATCATTGATAGTATTGCTGTTCGATCTGATTTGAAAAATCGGGGCATTGGGCGACTGCTCATGGATACCGCTCACGAATGGGCGAGCACCGAAGGGGCAACGGCCGTTGAACTGAACGTGTATGAATTCAATGAGTCGGCCATCGCCTTTTACCAGAAATTGGGGTACAAAACATCTACCCGTAGAATGAGCCGGCCTTTGGAGGCAACTAAACATCTGATGAGGGGGTAAAAAAAGCGATGTCAAAAATAATTCTTGGATTAATCTGCGGTGTGGTCTTCGGAATAATCGATATCTTGATTATGCTACCGATGGAGTTTGAAGATAAAAAAGCGGCACTGACAGGGGCATTCGTTAATCGATTCTCGATTGGCTTTGTTATTGGCGCCGCTGACTTGCCGCTGGCGAGTTGGATCAATGGACTTATCTTTGGGCTTTTACTCAGTTTGCCAGACGCGATTATTACCAAAGCCTGGGCGCCGATTATGGGAATGGGGGCAGTGGGTGGCATTGTCATCGGGTTAGTCGTTGGCAAGTGGGGTGTGTGAGTTTTTGCATCATCAACACACGTCAGCTATTTACGGCCGTTCCCTCCTCGAAGCAATTGCCACTGAAATCGATTTACGCGACCTGCACCATGCCAACCTGGACAACTGCGGCCTGACCAGCTTCCCCAATGAAATCCTGAAGCTAACCCACCTGTCCGTTCTCAGCCTGTTCGACAACCAATTGGCCGAAGTCCCGGACAACATTTCAGCGCTGCCTCTCCTGCGCACGCTCAACCTGGCTCAAAATCGGTTAACGGCCGTGCCCGACACCATCGGCGACCTGCCCCATCTGGAAATGCTCGATCTGGGCCACAACCACCTGTCGTCGCTGCCGGCCGAGATTGGCCAACTGGCCAATCTCGCCTTTTTGTACGCCAGCAATAACCGGTTGAGCCGTCTGCCCGCATCCCTGGCGGCCCTGTCCCAACTGCGCTACTTGAACGTCACCGACAACCTTTTGACGGAACTGCCGGGCTGGATCGGCCAACTCAGCAGCCTTGTCGAACTGCGCCTGTACAACAATGCCCTGACGACGCTGCCGAATGAGATTGGAGCCTTGTCCAATCTGGTCGAACTGCACGCCAACCGGAACCAGATCACCGCCTTGCCTGACTCTATCGGACAGTTGGCGTCCCTGACCAAACTCAATCTGCAAGCCAACCAACTGGTCGCATTGTCGGAATCCACCGGCCATCTGACTCGCCTGACGGAACTGGATTTGCGGTTCAACCAACTTTCGGCCCTGCCAGAAAGTTTGACGCGGCTGCAATCATTGGAATTTCTTGACCTGCGGGCTAATGAGTTAACGGCCGTGCCTCCCACCCTTCACCATCTACCAAACCTACGCAAACTCGACCTGCGCTGGAACAAACTGGAAACTTACCCGCCCTGCCTGACCGCCCTCAGCCAACGCGGCTGCCTTGTCTACACCTGAAATAAAAACCTGGGCAGCAGTTTTTCTTGTTACTCCTCCAGTTGGTATTCCGCTAGCCCGGCTGGCATGGGAGACGGCCGTTCACAACTGCTGGTCAGTTCGATATGTTGTCCGCTGCTTGAGGCTTCTAGAACCGCGTGCATCACATCAAGAACGTGATAAGCCAGTTCGTCATTGGCGCGATGAGGACGGCCGGTCCGCAGGGCATACGCCATATCAGCCGCGCCAAGACAACGGCCGTTTTCCGTGTAACCATGCGTTAGCGGCACTTCGCGCCACGCCGCCTCGCCTAACCGGCGCACCCGCACCGGCCCACCGAACATGTTGGGGTCAGGCAGGCAAAGAGTCCCCGCCGTCCCCTGAATCTCAAGTAAAGCACCGCCAACATCGTATAAATTTATCGCTGCCCCCGCTGAAACCGCCACATCGAAGCTAGTGGTCAAGGTAGCTACCGGACCACTGGAAAAATCGAGGATGCTGGCGATGTGCGTGGGCGTTTCCACCGGGAATTTCTGGCCTTGCTTTGGCCCGCTGCCGATGGTGCGTTCGGCATACGTGGTGCGGGCGGAACCGGTGACGCGGCGTATCGGCCCCAGCAGGGAAATCAGGGTCGTCAGGTAGTATGGCCCAATGTCAAACAGCGGTCCTGCGCCCACCTGAAAAAGGAACTCGGGGCTTGGATGCCATGCTTCCGGCCCCTGAATGAACATAAACGCCTGGGCGGCCACCGGCGTGCCGATTTCGCCTGCGTCCAGAATTTGGCGGCCGGTTTGCAGACCGCCACCTAAAAATGTGTCCGGCGCACAGCCAACGAGCAGGCCACGCATTTCTGCTTCCTGCAGGAGAAGACGGCCGTCCTCCCGACTAATCGCCAATGGTTTTTCGTTGTAAACCGATTTACCGGCACGCAGCGCCGCCAGCCCAATTTCGGCATGAACGTCCGGCGTGGTCAGGTTGATGATCAATTCAATCTCTGGGTCGGCCAGCACGTCGGCGATGGGCTTGGCGTGGGGGACGTTGAATTTTTTAGCCTGGCTTTGGGCGCGGGACAGGGTGCGGTTGGCGCAGGCTACCAAATCCAAAATATCCCACCTGGCTGCGTTTTCAAGATAAATGTCGCTGATATTGCCACAGCCGATGATTGCGGTCTTTACTGGTTTAATCGTCATAATTGACTTCCTTTGGTCTTTGCGCCCGGCTTGCTAAAGCTCTCTGAAGTAACCAATATATCCCCGTGAAAGTGAGGCTGAGGCCATATATCCACCAATGTTTAACGTCTGGAGTACCCGAGGGATTAAGATAGTCTGAATACCACATGACAATATAGAATATCCCCATAGCAATGACGCTGATGTTCACCCATAACTTGACTTTTTGTGTAGAAAAAACACATATAATCAAAGCAAGAGTTAAACCGGTAAAAGAACGAATTGACACCCCATCAAGGTTATAAGAGATTGCAATCCCAACTAACCAGAGCAATCCAGCAACAAGATAAAGTACGTATCTCTGTTTGGGTGTAAATGAGTATTGTTCTAACATAGGCTAATCTCCGCCCTTCAACTTATACGATACAAAAGCAATTGTGCGACTATCCGGCGACCAGGAGTTTACATTCATGGTTCCCTGGCCGCCAAACAGCTTCACGATGGTTTGGGAAGCGCCCCCCTCAGCCGGAACCAGCCGCAGTTCCACATGTTTATTTGGCGGATGATCGCCCGGTTCCACATCATCTTTACCATAGGCAATGTAAGCAACGAGACGGCCGTCTGGCGAGACATGCGGAAACCAGCAGTTGGCTTCCTCTTGCACCATGTAGGTTGGGTTTGCGCCATCCGTTTCCATCCGCCAGATTTGCATCAAGCCGCTGCGCGTGGAGTTGAACCAGATGTGTTCGCCGGAGGGTGAATATTCCGGCCCGTCATCCAATCCCGGTTCATTGGTTAGCTGCGTTTCTGCGCCGCCATTGACGGAAATGGTGTAGATGTCGTACTGGCCACCACGTTCGGCACAGTAGGCCAGCCGTTTACCGTCAGGCGACCAGCCATGCAAATAGCTAGGCCCCTTTTCAGTCACCAACACCGGACGGCCGCCTTCAATCGGCAAAATATAGATGCGCGATGCAGCATCTTCGTTTGTGTGATGGCTGACGGCGATCTGGGTGTTATCCGGCGAGAGGACATGGTCATTGTTGCAGTCGATGGCAAAGCCTGTGTCGATCTCTCGATCTTCTCCGGTTGCGAGTTCGTAGCTGAACATGCGTCCCCGGCTGTTGTAGATGAGGAAACGGCCGTCGCTGGTCCAGTTTGGCGCTTCAACCACGTAGTCAAACTCTTGAAGTACGGTTCTTTCCCCGGTATGTACAGCCACCGTTTCCAAAATACTAATTGAATCACGCTCGGCAATCCACTTTCGTAATGTTTCTATATCCATTTGATTGCGTTTCCTCTTCTATTTCAATTCACCTATGTATCTCTTGTCGTTTCAGGCATTGATTACTTTTTCTATGCCTATTGCTCTGTGCGCTGACCGCTCCTTCTGGTCTCGATATAGAATATACGCCCCACTAGCCAGCGTCAAAAAAGCGCCAATCCATGTCGCCAACGTTGGCACCTCATGCCAAAGGACAAAGCCCCACATGACGCTAAGTAACCGTCCGGCTCATGTTTAGAACTAGTGCAAACGAACAATCGCGGCGATGAATTCGGGAGACACACATTTTTGATTGACAGCAAACTCGTGAAT
>JBNKZT010000128.1:0-15165 GCA_050301775.1 Promineifilaceae bacterium (SeqCode) | reverse complement strand
GCCTGGCTGCCCTATCCCAGCGAAGTACGCCAAACCGGCACACCAGCCGATTTGACCCGCCATCCCCAGGCTGAAATCAACGTAACGCTGGAAGTGATGCTGCAAGCAGCCGGGCAAAATATGCTGGCTGGCGACTTCAATCGCGCCGCCGTTATTCTGGACAGCGTTAATCGGGTTTTGACTACGAACGGCAGCTTTCAGGATCCATTAGCCGACAATTATCGCAGCATTGTTCACCTGGCCATTAGTCAAAACTACCAGGTACAGCAGGTCGATTTGTCCGGCGAGCAGGCACAGGTATGGGTTACAGGAGCTAATTCCAATACGCTAACCCGCCTTACCCTGGCTTTGAAAGGGCAAGAATGGTTGTTAATTAACTAAATAATTCGTAACTGCCAAGCCATCCTCCCGGAGGTTCGCGAGTGAATAGTTGCCTTCCTCAGTTCAACCTCCGGGAGGGTAAGTAGTTACAGTAATTTATCAAAACCGAAGTCATTCAACCTGGTTCATCATTTCCCTTTGAAATAGGCCTTGATTGTCCCGCCGTTTGTGGTGAAAAATTCAGTGGGTTAATGTGAAGCATTTTTACTTTTATGTTACAATGCCAGCAAAAGATTCCCACAAAAAATGGATCTATGACTGGTTGCTTGGGCAAAACGTCGAGACCAATGTTTAGCGAGGTCGCACATGATCGAAGTGATCATAGACAGCATTCGAATTAGTCTTGTTTCACAACATCGTATTGTGATGCTAAAAGAAATGGACAGTGAGCGTCAACTTCCGATTTGGATTGGCCCTTGCGAAGCTGATGCTATCACCATTGAACTGCAAGATGTCAAAGTCGCACGCCCCGTCACCCATGATTTGCTCAAAAATGTCATATCTGAACTGGGTGGCAAAGTATCACACGTTCTAATCAAGGCGTTGAATGAAGGCGTTTTTTACGCCAGCCTTTTTGTTGATGTTAACGGGGCTCTGCGTGAAGTAGATTGTCGTTCATCTGACGCTATTGCTCTGGCTGTGCGGGTAAAATCGCCTATATTCATCAATGATGATGTGATGGCCGAAGCCGGTATTTTGCCTGAACAAGACATCCAGGATCAAGCATCGTCTGAGGTTGGACCGGACCCGGACAGTTTGGACGCCTTTTCCGATTTTGTTGATTCCCTTGATCTTGGGGATTTGGATGATGAATAAAAACTAGACATTATCGGGAACATAGTTATGTAAATAATTGGACACTGATTTTCACAGATGAACACAGATAAAAGCAAAAAAACAGTGTGAATCTGTGTTAATCAGCGTCCAAATTCTTCTTGGCGTTATTTCCGATAAAGTTGACTGAAGCCCTATTCATATTTTTTCCACATAAAATCACAATCAAAAACGTGAAACGTAGTTATCGTACGTTTCACGTTTTACATTAAATATTAACTTGATGAGTACGATTGAACGTCTTCCCCCGCACAGTGTTGAAGCCGAAGAAGCGGTTCTGGGATCGCTGCTGATTGATCCGGATGCTATTTTTGAGGTCAGCAGCTTTTTGCGGCCCGATGCTTTTTACCGCGTCCAAAACCGGTGGATTTTTGAAGCGATTCTGGATCTGAGTGACCGCCGTGAACCGGTAGACTTGATTACGCTGACCGAAGAGATGCGCCGCCGCGAACAGTTGGAAGAGGCCGGCGGCGAAGGGTATATCATTGGCTTGATCAATGCTGTGCCGACCTCTATCAATGCCCGCAACTACGGCAAGCTGGTGGAATCTGCTTCTATTCGGCGCAAAATGATAAGTGCCGCCGGGACGATTGCCAACCTGGCCTATGACGAGGCGGAAGATGTCAATATTGTCATTGACCGGGCGGAGCAGACGCTGTTCAGCATTAGTGAAGCGCGAACGACGCGCGATCTGGTGCCCATCAAACAAATTGCCCGTGAATATTTGGAGCGCATTGAGGAGCTGAATGCGCGGGGCGATGATGTCATTGGTGTGCCTACCGGATTTACCGACCTGGACCGGATGTTGGGCGGTTTGAATAAGTCTGACCTGGTGATTGTGGCGGCGCGGCCTGGTATGGGTAAAACGAGTTTGCAGAATGCGATGGCGTTAACGGCCGCTACCAAGTTCGGCAAGCGCATTGCCATGTTCAACCTGGAAATGTCGGGCGAGCAGTTGGTGCAGCGCATGATCGCTGCCGAAACACGGATTGATTCCCAGCGGCTGCGCCGGGGTGATTTGCATGATCACGAATGGCCCATTTTTATGGAAGCGGTGGGGCGGCTTTCAGAAACGCGGATTTTTATTGATGACACGCCGTCTATCACACCGATGCAGCTGCGGACGAAGTGCCGTCGCTTGTATGCCGAGCATGGGCTGGATTTGGTAATGATTGACTATTTGCAGTTGATGCAGACAGAACGGGCGTCGAGTAATCGGGTGCAGGAAATTAGCGATATTTCGCGGGCATTGAAGGGGCTGGCCCGTGAGTTAGATGTACCGGTTTTGGCGGCGGCGCAGTTAAGTCGGGCCGTGGAGCAGCGTCAGGATAAACGGCCGTTGCTTTCCGACCTTCGCGACTCTGGATCCATTGAACAGGATGCCGACATCGTTATGTTCATCTATCGCGACGAATATTACAACCCCGACACCACCGAACGACCCAACATTGCCGAACTCAACATCGCCAAACATCGTAATGGCCCCACGGGAACGGTTGATTTGTATTGGCATGGCAAACTGGCCACGTTTAGAAATTTACAAAGGCAAGAGATTAATTTATAACGTAAAACGTGAAACGTGAAGAAGAGTCCCCACGTTTCACGCATTACGTTTCATGCATCACGATTCATGAAAGGCTTCCCTGGTTTTCCGGCCGGCAAACTTCGCTTAACGCAGGTTCCCAACCTGTTTTTCAGTGATTTGCTGCCGACTATCGACAATCTGGCCGAACTTAAGGTCACGTTGTACGCGTTTTGGGCGCTGACCCAGCGGGAGGGCAAAGTGCGCTTCCTGCGTTTGGCTGACTTTTTGCACGACAGCGAATTTGTTAAAGGGATGGGGCCGACGATGGATTTGGCGACAAATGCGCTGTTGGATGGGGTAGAACGAGCAGTGGCGCGGGGGACATTCCTGCACGTCAACATAGAAAGCGCCGACGGCAAAATGGACATGTACTTCCTCAATACCGAAAAAGGCCGCGCCGCCGTGGATGGTATCACCAAAGGAGAATGGCGGCCTAACCCGGACGAAGATGAGCCAATCACACTGCTGGTGGAACGGCCGAATATTTTCATCCTGTATGAGCAAAACATTGGCCCCTTAACCCCGCACATTGCCGATGAACTGCGTGACGCTGAGCAAACCTACCCCGCACGCTGGGTCGAGGAAGCGATACAATTAGCTGTAGAAAATAATGTCCGTAAATGGCGTTATATTTTGGCCATCTTAGAAGGATGGCGACAGGAAGGTAAAAAAGATGGAATCGGCCGCCGAGATACTCAAAAAGAACTTCGCCGACAAATCCCTGATGAATACAAAGACATCATCAAACGTTGATCCCGACCGGGATATAACAGCGCCGGATAGTGCCGCTGCCAGCGGGCTGGGCAAGCCCGATTGTCCTCATTGTGGCGGTTTGGGTTACGTCATTCCTGATGTGCCGCCAGTGCATCCCAGCTTTGGTCGGGCGGTGGCTTGCAGCTGCCGGGCATCTGAGCGAGAAATGGCGCGCATGGATAATTTGCTCAAGCTGAGTCAGTTAGGGGCGCTGCAGCATTGCACTTTTGACACGTTCATGTCTGAAGGTATTGGACTGACCCCGCAAAAACAGCGCAATCTTAAAATGGCTTATGACCGGGTGCTGGCTTATGCGAACGAGCCGGACGGCTGGCTGGTTCTCAAAGGTGGCTATGGCTGCGGCAAAACCCATTTGGCGGCGGCTATTGCCAATCACCGGCTGTCGCTTGGACACACCGCACTTTTTATCAGTACGCCCGACTTGTTGGATCATTTGCGGGCGGCATTTGGTCCCAGCTCGGAGACAAGCTACGACCAGCGGTTTGAGCAGGTGCGCAACGCCTCTATGCTCATATTAGATGATTTGGGGACGCAAAGTAACAGTGACTGGGCACAGGAAAAGCTGTACCAGATTTTTAATTACCGTTACAACAACCGCTTGCCAACTATTATTACGACCAATGAAGAGTTGGAAACAATTGAAATTCGGATTCGTTCGCGCATGGTGGACCCCAGTTTGGTGCAGATTATTACGATTCTAGCGCCAGATTTCCGCCGTGCCGGGGTTGACCAGGATCAATCTGATTTGTCTTCTTTGAATTTGCATGGGGATAAAACGTTTGACAATTTTGACCTGCGTGAGCGGGAACTGCCCAAATCACAATCGGATAATTTGAAGCGGGCGCTGGAAACGGCGCGGGAATTTGCGGAGACACCGACGGACTGGCTGGTGTTCAACAGTATGAGTTTTGGCAATGGCAAAACCCATTTGGCGGCGGCTATTGCTAACCACGTTACCAACCAGGGTGATCCTGTGCTGTTTATCGTTGTGCCTGATCTATTGGACCATTTGCGGGCAACGTTCAATCCGGCCAGCGGTGCGCGTCTGGATAAACGGTTTGATGAAGTGAAAACAGCTTCTTTGTTGGTTTTGGATGATTTGGGAACGGAGAGTGCCACGGCCTGGGCGCGGGAGAAATTGTATCAATTATTTAATTATCGCTACAATGCCCGGCTGGCCACTGTCATCACAACGGCTACGCCGGTCGATGAATTGGACCCACGTCTGGCGACGCGGATGTTGGATGGCAGCCGCTGTACCTTTTTCCTGATTGAAGCGCCCAGTTACCGGGGAGGCGTGAAGCCAAAGAGAAGAAGAAAATAGGAATGATGAATGGTGAATGATGAGTGCGGAATTCCACATTCACCATTCATCATTTTTTAGGGTTGGGGGATGAGCAGGGTCGTGCCGACTTCGATGTGGTTGGGGTTGCTGATGTTGTTGGCGGCGACGATGGCTTCGACGGTGACGTTGTAGCGGCGGGCGAGGTTGAGGATGGTGTCGCCGTGTTGGACGGTGTGGCTGATGGTGGTAACGGCCGTTGCCATTTCCCCCCCTTCACCTTCATCACCAACATCATTGTTTACCGGATAAGCTTCTTCCACGGCGGGCAGCGGCGCCGCTTCTTCTACCGGATAGGCTTCTTCGATAGTTTCTTCTGGTTCTTCGGCCGGCATTGGGGCGGTGAGCTGTCCTTCACCCATGACGGCGGGAACGATACGGTTAAAGATTAACGGCCGTGTCAACGCCATCACAAAAATAACGCCAACCAAAATCACAGCCAAGACAATAAATTTCATCCATTCACGGGATGGTGCGGGTTTTGTTTCTTCGGGTTCTTCACTCATTGCCAATCTCCTGAGTTCCTGTACGGCGTCTCCCGCCGTTATGATCAGAGTAGCAAGCTTGTTCAATTTGGTCAACTTCTTTTCTGGATCAACGGATGGATTTAAGAAAAACGGGGGTGTTGATCTTAAATCAACACCCCCGTTTAAAGGAAGACGAGAAAAAAATTACTGTTCTTGACTAATCTCGGCTGTTGTGATTGTCGTTATCGTCGTGATTATCATTCGAATTGTCGTTGACGTTGCTGCTGTCATCATCGTGGCTATCATCCGAATCATCGTTGTCGTTGCTGCTGTCATCGTCGTGGTTATCATTTGAATCATCGTTGTCATTGCTGCTGTCATCGTCACTGTTATCGTTGGAATCATCGCCGTTGTCGTTGGGTACGGGGGTATCTGTCGGCAATGGTTCTGGCGTTTCGGTCGGAGTCATGGTGACGGTTGGACTGGGTTCCGGTGTTTCAGTGGGCGTTGCGGTTGCTGTCTCTGTCAACGTTGCCGTTGGCGTTGGTGTTGGCGTATCGGTAAACACGGCCGTGGCCGTTTCTGTCGGTTCGGGCGTTTCAGTTGGTGTGGCTGTTACGGTTGCCGGTGGCTGGTCGTTTGTAGGCAGCAGGGTGAGGGTGGTGGCAATGAGACGGCCGTTAGCGGTACGGCCGTTAACCATCGCCATTTGTCCGACCAGTGGATCACCACCGAAAATTTGCGTTTCGCCATTAATTTCTGTATTCAAACCAGAAATAGTCCATGAACCGGGCTGGACGGCTTCAATTTCGCCGGTAAAGGCGACATCGGCCGCCCGGTTTTGGGCCAGGAGGGCTTTGATTTCTTGAATACGACGTTGGTTGAACTGTTCGGTGAGAGCGGCGTCGGTGGCTGGATTGGCGGTGAAGGCCGAACGGGCGTTTTCCACCAGAATTTTTGCCCCGTAAAGGGCGTCGCCCGGCAGCGCACCGGCGGACAATGGGCCTAATCCGGCAGCAAATAAAATGACGACCAGGGCCAGGGAGGCGATGGGCATGAGGACGCGGCGCAAGTTGAACCAGGGTGACGGCCGTACCGTTTTGGCCTCTTTTTGAGCGGCGGCCTGGGCCAGGAATGTGTTGCGAGAATGATGCTGGGCGGCCAGGGAGGGTTGTACGTTGAGTTGGGGCAGGGTCACGGCCGTTTCCAGTACCGGTCGTAATTCTGCTGCCAATTCAGGATAACGGGCCAGAATCTGGTCAATCGACTGACCCTGTTCCAACGCATCCAAACATTCAATTAAAGTTACTTCAAAACGCATATCCATCAGTTTGTTCCCCCCGACTGCATTGTGCGAGACAGGGCGGCAACGGCGCGGGCTTGCAACATTTTTACAGCCCCCTCGCTTTTGCCGGTCGTTTGGGCTACATCCCGAATCGACATCTCATAGCCAAACCGAAGCGCAATAATTTCTTGCTGATCGTCGGTTAATTCTGTTATGGCTTGACGTAAGTTTTCATTTGTGAGCATCGATTCCACTTCTTTTGCGGGGCCATCAGCCAGGCTGGGGACCGTTTCTTCTAAGGCAACCTGTTTGCGGCGGTATTTTTTGCGATAAAAATCTTTAACAACGCGGGAGGCCACACTATACAGCCAGCCTTTAATCGTTTTTTGCGGTGCAGTTTTATCCTGCAAAGCGCTTAACAATCGGGTAAACACTTCACTTGTCAAATCTTCGGCCGTTTCATGCTCATTGACTCTGAAAGAGATGTAGCGAAAAATCGGCACATAATACATATCGTGTATTTGTTCCAGCGCCTCTGGTTCCAGAGCGCGTGCTCGGTTCAATAATATAAATTCGTCTTGCACGTCGTGAAAATTCTCCGAAGTTGACTTCAAATTTTGGTATAAATGGGATGATCCATGGCCATTGTGCGGGGTCTTTAGGCGGCTTACCCGCGCACCTTTCCTTGGAAAAGGAGCTATTATACCAAATTGAGGTTTTTCACCACGCATTGCATGTATTTAATTCCATTGCACGGCCGTTTCCAGGTCTGAATGATGGCTGGCAGTGACGTGCCGTTTCTCATAAATTTCCATCGTATTATCATCCTCGCTGACGACAATCAGACGGAATGAATGATAATTATTTAATAAAGTTAATAAACGAACCGGGTCGGTTAGCTGCGTTTTCTGACTCAAAATAATGACATCCGGTGAATATAGCCACACATCACGGACCACATCATCTTCGTTTTGTGGTGTTGTACCAATGACTTGAAGTTTGGCACTGTTTGATAAAAGTGTCTCAACGCCCGCCCCCATAATTGTGCGGTTATCTATCACCAGAACACGTTGTATTCCTGTGAAACGGCCGTTGGCAGACTTCATCATATTCTCCTTGTCTCTCTTTCTCCAAAATTCCTCTTTCGGACAAGACCACCGGCAACCCATTCTAGCCACCGGTGGTTCAACTCTGATACATCAATTCTCCCGTTAGATTAACGATTAATCATCTCCACCATGGTCATCGTTGGAGCTGTGGTCGTCATCGTGGTCGTCATGGCTATCGTTGGAATTGTGGTTGTCATCATCGTGGCTGTCATCGTCATGGTCATCGTCATGGTCATCGTCATGATCACCGTTGGCGTTGTCATTACTGTTATCGTTTGAATTGGTATTACTATTGCTGTTGTCGTTCGAGTTAGCATTGCTGTTATCGTTGCTGTTCAGGTTGTCGTTCGAGTTAGCATTGCTGTTGTCGTTGCTGTTCAGGTTGTCGTTCGAGTTAGCATTGTTGTTGTCGTTGCTGTTCAGGTTGTCGTTCGAGTTAGCATTGTTGTTGTCGTTGCTGTTCAGGTTGTCGTTTGAGTTAGCATTGCTGTTGTCGTCGTTGTCGCTGTCCTTCATGTTGTCGTTTGAGTTGGCATTAGCATTGCTGTTGTCGTCGTTGCTGTTCAGGTTGTCATCGTCGTTAGCATTGCTGTTGTCGTCGTTACTGTTCAGGTTGTCATCGTCGTTAGCATTGCTGTTATCATCGTTGCTGTTCAGGTTGTCATTGCTGTTGAGGCTCGCGTCATTGCCGGCAAGGCCACTCAAACCACTTCCAACTGAACTATCGAGAGAGACGAGTTCACTGGCCACCAGTGCGCCATCAACCGCTTCACTGACTGTAACCGAAACAGTGTCGCCTACTTCAATGTTGGCAGTCAGTTCATCCGTGGCACTCACGGTTTTACCGGCCACGACGATTTTGCCTTCACCGATGGATTCCACAACGCCTTTGATGGATACAACGGCTGCACCGGAAGCGTCGGCAGGGGCGATGGTTTGCGCAGTTGAACCGGGGGAAGCTGGTTTAATGGCCGAGGTACAAGCCACCATCGTGGCAGTCAATAAAACCAATAAAACGAAAAAGAGATTACGATTATTTGAAGGGAAATTTTTCATGGGCTACTCCTAAAAATAAAAACAAAATAGACCTTATCACTTACCAAGTCGCCCTATCCTGCAAAAAGTAACGGATCATTTGGTAATTCACACCCAACCGCCTGAAACAACAAAAAAAGGCCCCGCGAGTCCAGACTTACGGGGCCTTTTAAGAGAGGGTAGGTCATTAATCGACCAAAGCAAAAATCACAGCATCATCATCCCGGTACACTTCTTCAAGTTGAGGGTCGGCATTGGCCTGCTCAATAAAATCACCGTGGTTGAGATCGGAGAAAACGTATTGGCTGCCAAACCGTTCCCGAATGACCTGGCCGGGTTGTTCAACGCGGCCACGGGTGATGTCTACCCATTCGTCATACAGATCGGCATCGTACAGCTCCAGGTAAGTGGGATCGAGTCCGACCAGGTAAACGACGTCGGTGTTATAGAAGAAAAGGCGGGTGAAATCGTCCCAATCGGTTTGGAATACTTTGGCGCCTGGTTCGGCGTTGGCGCGCAGCCAGAAGGCGGCTTCGGCGTAGCGGTTGGCCGGGGTTGAGTCGGCCAGTTGGCCGCGGGCGTCGTTGAGGCTGGTGTAGAGCGACCAAGCCAGGATGGCGAGCAGGGCAATGGGCAGGAGCAGGGTGAGATACGGCCGTTTCCCCCACCACTCACTCGCCTGCCAATCCCGTAACAATGGAGCCGCACTCAACGCCAGAAAAATCAGCGCAAACGGTGGGAAATACTCCACAAAACGGCGCGATTGGAACAGCATGGCGCCAAACAAAATAGCCAGCGTCAACGCCACCAAAGTCGATTTATCCATCCGCTTTTCGCGCCAGCCCAGGGCCATCACACCCAGCAAAAATGCAGCCAGTGCCGGGCCAGAATTTTCCACCAACGTCCAGGTGCGATAGGGCGACCATTCATTGCCTACCGGAATCGAATCGCCGCCCAGTTTGGGCAGCAGATGATTGATGATAAAGGTCACGTCCTGCGGAAAATAAGGGTTGATGACAATGCCCAAAATGATGCCCGCTGCCGGATAAGCCAACGCTTGCCAGACAAAGCGGCGTTCGGTCATCAGCGTGGCCACCACGTAAATGACGGCCATGACGATGAGCAGCGGGAAGGCATTGTAAAACCAGACGTAAGCAAAGCCCAGCGGCAGTAGCAGCCGGTAACGCTTTTGCAGCAGCCAATGTAAGCCTAACGCCAGCACCAGCAGCGAGGCCGATTGGGCGCGGGGCATGCTCATCCGGTAGAGAAACGCTTCGGAGACGGCGAACAAACCCAGCGCCCATAAGCTGGCCCAGGGCACATTTTGGCCGCGCAGCAGCCACCAGATCACCATGAAAGCCAGCGACGGCATGATGATGCTGGCGATTTTGGCGCTTTGGGTCAGGGCCAGACCGCCGTCAACGCCGGGGTCGGTGGCGGCAAACAGGGCCAGATAGACGTGGTAGAGCAGGTGGTGGTCGTAGTAGGCGTCTTCGTTGAGGATGGTTTGGGGCAGCCAGGGGAAATCGGGCTTTAATCCTTCGTGGCGGATGAGGTAGCCCATTTTGATGTGGTAGTAGCCGTCGGTTCCGGCCAGGGCATCAGTGCCGTACTGGATGTAGGCGAACAAGCCCAGGAATGTGGCGAAGAGAATGAGTGCGCCTACCAGAAGGCGGAGATTGGTAGCGGATTGTAGACGGGAGAGAGGGGTCACGGCCGTTTCCTCACGCGCTAAAGCAGATGTTGTCATATGATTACCTCCAGTGGATTCATCATTTAAGTGGCGCATCTGCTGTAAAAGTAACGGTTAAAGGTTACGGCCGTTCCGGATTAATCACCGTATCATAATCATACGGCTCCACACCGGGGCCGTAATGGAATGTGTTGGGGTAGGGGATGTAATGGCTCTCAAAAAAGCGGTCCTCGATAATCTCGCCGTCGGCATTGGTGACGGTACGGCGCACCGAAACGTCAGCGCCCTGCGTAGCCCAATCAATCTGCTCCGTCTCGCCGGGCGCAATTTTTTCGTCAAATTCCCAACGATCTTCTTCCGGGCCGGGAACTTCCGTTTCGTTGAAAAATTCTGGCCCCTCTTTTTCCACCGTGCGGCCCATGCTGGTGCTGTAAAACTTGAAGGTCAGCGCTTCCAGCTCTTCGTTGTAATAATTTTCGATGAGGAGATGGTAGGGTGTGTTGTTGACAAAGCGCAAATCGACGATGGGCGAGTAGACGGTGGCGTCCATGCCCGGCCCTTCGCCATCGTTGTAATAATCGAGCCAGTAACCATGTTCCCAGCGTTCAATGATGGGAAAACCGGACCAAAAGGCAGTCTGGTACATCGTCGTGCTGACCTGGCAGACGCCGCCGCCGATGCCGCGAATCGTCTGCCCGCCGACGATGATCAGCCCTTCGGTGTAGCCGTCATCTTCACTGATGCTGCCCAGGTATTTGTTGAAGGAAAATTCTTCATAGGGGGCGATGACGATGCCGTAAAAGTTGGCGGCCGAACGGGCGATGTTGTGCTTGCGGGCGTCAGACGAGCCGTAAAACCAGGTGGTCTGTTCCCGAATCAGTTCGGTAATGCCCAGGTCGGCAGCAGTGGCCCCGGAATTGGCCACAGGCACAATCTCTTCCAGGACGAAGGGGACAGAGTGGTTGGCCGTGCCCAGTTGGGCTTTAAGTTGGGCCAATGTCGCTTCGATGTCCAGGCGACGGCCGTTCACGTGCGGCGCAACCAAAACCAGTTCGCGGGTAGCATCATCAAAGTAAAAACGAGCATTCACCGGCTCGCGATCAATCTGATCGGCGAATTGACTCAGCCACTGTCGGGCGGCATTTTCATCGAGTAAATAATTAGTGCGGCCCACCCCATTGGCATCCGAAACCAGTTCAAAACGCAGCCAACTGTTCAACGTGGCCTGGGGCAGTTCTATCCGGCTTAAATCCAGGTCGGCCAACGGCTCTTTGAGGTAAAAGTTGATGGGGCCGTTGACAGTTTGCTGCAAGCGTACGGCCGTTTCCGGGTCATCGTAAACAACTGGAATCGTTTCGTGCAGGGTCAGTTCGGCCTGCACCTGGCGGAAATCGGTCAACGGCTCAAGCAGTTGGCGGCTGAGGGTGGCCAAATCGAGGGTGCGGCCTACCTGACCGGGGGTGTAAACGGCCGTATCGCCATTCCAATTTACCGCAGCGCTGACGGCGGGCCGATCCAATTGGGCGGCAACGTCAGCCAATCCGGCGGCCAACTGGCTTTCGTTTAACTGCCAGACGGGGGCGACGGAACGGCCGTAATACCAGCTTTGAAACATGGCTTGCAGTCGGGAGGAAGGTGTGCCGTCTCGCCCCACAGCCATCGCTGCTTCAATTGTGGCTTTTTCATTGAAGGATAACCCCAGTTCGGTTGGGGTTTTGGGCCAGCTTTGATCGGCGTAGGTGAGAGTAACGGCCGTTTCCTTGGGGTAAAGGACAGCTTCGGTCAGTGCGGCTTCGGCTTCCTGGGGCGTCATTTTGCTTAAGTCGATGCCCATGACGCTGACGCCGGTGTAGATACGGCCGTCGTGCTGCCCCCGGTATTGACCGACAATGACGGCGAATAACAGCACCGCCAAGACGAATGCGGCCAGGGGTAGTGTTAGCAGGTAGCGGAGGTTGTGAGTGATACGGCCGTTTAACGGCGATGATTGTGACGGAGCAGCTTGCATAAATCCTCTTGCATTCAGAGTAAAGCCAAGATTATAACATCATCATTTCTGGGGCAGCGCAATATTAATTGTAAACTCAGGCGTTAGGCGAGTATGCCATTGAAAATGGTTATGGCAGTATGGTAACTTACATTACGTTGTTTGATTTTATTTGCTTACTTGTACGGCTTATCAAACAATATCTAGAATGGTATCAGTCTTGGGCTTCACTGAGATCTGCTATCCAAATTGTGTATTCACCAGTGCTGTCGTATGTGCAACAGTTTATCTGTATGGTGTAGAGACCATCTCTTTCTGGACTAAAAACATACCCCATCCGTTCTCGTGGCCGGGCCGAAGGTAATAAATGGTCAACCTCATTTCCCGCTTCATCATAAAAAGCAAGACCGATATTCAAGTCTTGGCCTTTCTCTATGATTATTGGCATAGCTTCGCCAGGTCTTATTTCAAATGACCATTCATGCATCTCTCCCGGTTTAATAGTACGTTGTTCCGCTACCCGATAATTGCCATTTGGCGGTGATAATAAAAGATAAAACGCCCCTAAATTTTCTGGAAATCCACCACCTCCTGCAATGTAGTAATTTCCACTAACTGGCGGCGAGAAGATAAGATAATGTGAACCCCAAATTGACCGTGGATCAGTTGCTGGGAGGTCTGTAGTCGCTAATTGTGTTACATCACCTTGCTGGGTTATCTTATCCAAATCAGCTGGGTCTTCGAGGTTATCGATTGCTAAAATGTCAAAAGGAATACTATGTTTTCCCATGATAATGTATGATAAATCAGCTTCTGCATAAAAGGGATAAAGATCGGGTTGGAACAGATGATATCCGCCAACTCCTATATCTAATTCTTCTCCTAGAATTAACTGAGGGTCGCTATTTGGTTCAGAAATCACTAAAGTTTCTACTAGATGATTGAACGATTCGAGAAAAACTTCTCCATTAATTGGTGAGCCCAAGATTAACACGCCTGAAGTGCCATTTATCACTTCAGCAATAACAACAGCGGTTGTTGAAATAACTTCTTCTTCTGTTTCTACCGCGACAATTGATAAAGCAACCGATTGATTATTAATAGAGTTGGTGTATACATTGTCTAAAAAAGTGTAATGATATTTTTCGGGTAGATCGTGGGAAAGAGAGGTATGGAAGTCGAGCAACTTAATAATGTTTGGATCCTGGAGAAGAACATCGGTCAATAGCTCTTCAGGATCGGCCGTTCCATATTGGGCTACCGAATGTCGATACAGATAAATAGTGGCAGCACGACGTGGTGCTGTTAGCCAGAAAACATTTTCAAGATCGGTCTGTTCACTATATTCTACAACCCGCCAATCAGAGGGATGTGCAAAACTGAGACCATACCAATTGCTATAGTAGTCGGCTTGGACATATCCATCTGGAATGGGCACTGCATATATTGGATGCGGGGTAGCAGCAGGCAATGTTGGTGTAGTTAAAGGGGTTGCACTGGGGAAAGTGGTTGCACTAGGAAGAGATGTCTCTGTCGAAACTGTTGTGGCTGTGGCCGATGGCTCCATTGTTGCTGGGGGTGGTGTTTCCGTAGGGCTGTTAGTCGAGACAACTTCCTCAAATGGTGTAACTGTTGGCAATGGCTGTTGGTGGGCACATGCGACAACACTCAACAATCCAATGTAAAAAAGAATTCGAATTACTTTTTGGTGATAGTAGATGAAACGCGGCATAGTAGATAGCACCCCTTCAAGATAAGATATTGATTGTGATTTCCAATTTACTCGCTGGGATTTTCTGCTTCGGCCCAGACCGTATCAAATTCATCGACAAAGTAGCCGGCAAACGTCGGATCGTGGACGATGATGATGTTCTCATCATTGCGGCGGTTGGCGTTGTCGCTGAAGTTGAAGGAGCCGAAAATAACCGTCTCCCGGTCAATGATGATCACCTTGTGGTGCATGATTTGCGGATTGCCATCGGTACGGACGGTCACGTTTGGCATTGTCATTTCCGATTGGGCCATGTCGGGAAAATAGCTGGCCGCTGTGTCAGCGCCGACGGTTTCAAAGACGCCGCGCAGGATGACGCCGGCGTCGGCCCGGCCCAGCATTGCTTCGCCAATCTGCTCGTCGGTGAAGGAGAAGGCCATGAACAAAATTTCTTCCTGAGCGCGGATGACGCTGCGAGAGATGATGAGCGATATCTCTTTTTCCGGGCCAAAGTAGTTTTCAATCTGGATACCGTTAATGGTTAGCTGTTCTTTGGGCGTGGTATTGGGAGAGGTAGGGCCGAACTGTTGGTCGTCATACATTTCGTCCATTTCGGCCGTGTAGTTGGCGGCCAGTCGCGAGGAATCGAAGCGTACCAGGTTGTTGTTGTTGCAGTAGACGCCGTTGGTTGTGTAGTTGAGGGAACCCATCCAGACGTAACGGCCGTCAACCACAATAAACTTATCATGCATTAACCCCGTCCGCTTATCCTCAACCACACTGATGCCGCCGCGCCGCAGCCGCCGGATACCCGGTAAATCGCCATTGTCGCTATCCGTCACCACGCGCACTGTTACACTGCGTGCTTCCAGGTCAATCAACGCATTGATGATCGGTTCCGCGTCGATGTCATAGCCGGCCACATCTACCTGTAACTGCGCCTTGCTGATGTCCTCGGCGAT
>JBNKZT010000127.1:0-15251 GCA_050301775.1 Promineifilaceae bacterium (SeqCode) | reverse complement strand
AGATTTTTTGATCCACCCGGATTTTGGTGTAACCTTGTTTCTTGAGGTAGTCGAAAACCTGTTCGTGCGTGCCCTTCATTCCTCGGATGACGGGTGCGAGGAAAATTAGTGTCCTGTTTTGCTCTGCCATAATTAGGCTGGTGATGTTCTGGGGGCTCTGTGGTCGTATTGAGCTGTCGCATTTGGGGCAGTGGTGCGTGCCGATGCGAGCAAAAAGTAAGCGGAGATAATCGTAAATTTCGGTGACGGTGCCCACGGTGGAGCGTGGGTTGTGGCTGACGCCTTTTTGGTCGATGGAGACGGCCGGACTCAAGCCTTCAATCTGGTCTACATCGGGTTTTTCCATCTGGCCCAGAAACTGACGGGCGTAGGCGGAGAGGGATTCAACATAGCGACGCTGTCCTTCGGCAAAGATGGTATCGAAGGCCAGGGAGGATTTGCCGGAGCCGGAGATGCCGGTGAGGACGACGAGTTTGTCGCGAGGAATTTCGACGTCGATGTTTTTGAGATTATGTTCGCGGGCGCCGCGAACGACGATTTTGTCGAGGGACATAGTTTTCCTTTACACAGATGCGGATTCAGAAGCCGATCCTCAATTCTAGCACGTGTCGGGAGAAGGAACCATTAACATTTAATAGGTTTTGCATAATGGGCCAGTATGGCATCTTGGTGGCATTCCAGTGGCAAATTTTACGGTTTTTTCACGCGTTCGTATGGATTGGGTATGGTGTCAGGCAAACGGCCGTTCAGCAATTTACCGCCTTCGGATCAATGATAAGGGTAGAAAAACATTGGCAAATAAGGAGGCCTATCATGTTTCGTAAAGTACATTTTTTGATGGTTTTGGTTGTCGTCTTGCTGCTAACGGGCAGCGTGTACGCGCAATCTGATGATCCTGCCAACCCACAACATTCCGATCCTGTGTGGCAGGTCAGTTATTGGAATAACCGGGACTTATCCGGTTCGGCAGCGCTGACGCGCAGCGAAAATGAGCTGAATTGGGACTGGAACACCGGTTCTCCCCACAGCAGCGTAACGGCCGATAACTTTTCGGCCCGGTGGACGCGGTATATCGACGTAGCGGCCGGTACGTATCGGTTTACAGCCACCAGCGACGATGGCATTCGCGTGTATGTGGATAACCAGCTCCTCATCAACCGTTGGGACGATCACGCCATTCAAACTTACACAGCCGACATCAGCCTGAGCGCCGGTCATCACCTGATCACGGTTGAGTATTATGAACACACCGGCCTGGCCGTGGCGAAGGTGACGTGGGGAACGGCTGTGAGTGGCAATCAATGGGTTGGTGAATATTACAACAACCGCACGTTATCCGGCTCACCAGTCCTGGTGCGCAATGACAGCGACATCAATTTTGATTGGAAGTTTGGGTCTCCCGCTTCGGGCATCCCGGCCGACAATTTTTCGGTGCGCTGGTCGCGCCAGTTGGATTTGTCACCCGGTACGTATCGTTTCACCACCAGCACCGATGATGGTGTGCGGCTGTGGGTGAATGACCATCTGCTGGTTGACCAATGGCGCGAACAGGCCATCGTTTCTTACAGCGGCACGCTTTTTGTTAGTGGTCAAACGTCGGTGGTGATGGCTTACTATGAACAGGCTGGCCTGGCAGTGGCCCGGCTGAACTGGAGCAAGGTTGACGGCGGTACGCCACCTCCATCGGGTACGGTGATCGTGGATGATAACAGCAGTGGTTTTGTCAGCGGTGGATCGACATCGGCCTGGCGGACGGAATTGGAAGGGTATAACGGCCGTCTCACCTGGACGCGCAATAATGATTACGCCCGCGATAATTACAATTGGGCACGCTGGTATCCCTCGCTGGCTGCCGGGCGGTATGAAGTGTTCGTTTACATTCCAGATCGGTACACCACGACGAGCAACGCTCGCTACTGGGTAGCGCACCGGGATGGATATACGCTGCGCACCGTTGACCAATCGGCCAACGGCGACCGCTGGGTTTCGTTGGGCACTTACAACTTCCGAGGAACGGGCGACGATTACGTCTCGCTCTCCGATGTGACGTATGAACCGTTTGTCAGCCGCTTGATCGCTTTTGATGCAGTTAAATGGGAACTGAGGTAATTGTAAATTGAAAACGGCCGTTGCCACCCCGGTAACGGCCGTTTCCTCCTCTGGCAGCGTAATTTCGGTACAGGTCACACCACGGGCATGAATCGCGCATCCAAAATTCATCCTCAATCACTGTCCAAAGAGACGATGTAAAGATTCGTTTCGCTGACGAAAGCAAGCTGGCGGCCATCAGGCGACCAACGCACGGAGTGGATGCCGGGCAGGGGTGGGGTAAGCGGCTCCGGTTCGGCTGCCGGATTGAGCGGATCGGGCAGCCACCAGATACGGCCGTTTTCATCCCACAACGCCACGCCGCTATCCTCCGGCTGCCAAACCACACCTGTTACCGGCGCATCCAGGACAACAACCCGGCTGGCCCCAGTTTCTGCCTGAATAAACTGAACTTGCCGCTTTTCGGCAAAACGAAGCACTACGAGAGGTTCAACGCCATGCCAATCGGCCAACTGTGCCGCTTCGTCGGCAATTTGCTGGCGATTGCCGTTGGTGTCCATTAACCAAGTTGTGCCGGTATAAGTTTCGACATCGCTGAGTTCGGTATAAGCCAGGAAACGGGAATCGGCCGACCAGCCACGAAATTCGATCTTCCCCGTCACAGTAATTGTTTCAAATGAGGGAAGTATCACTAGGTAAGAAGGGTCGAAATGTTGCACATACTCATCATTTTTCCACTCAGAACAGCTTAACCAGAATGCGCTGCTATCAGGCGAAATGAACGGCCCACAACTTACGAGCGTGTCGGGCAATCCTAACTGCTCAACGACATCTACGTAAGTTTGCTGTACCGGATCAATCACAGGTATCACGGGTTGGTTGGTTTCACGGAGAAACGACATGTTTTCCAGTTCAAACATGACATGGGTATCATCCATTACCCAACGGGAACCAGAACCGGAATATCCCGGCCCTACACCTACCCCACCTATCCAGAAACCCGGATAACTCTCCCGACTTCGATATTTTCCCGTAAGAATATCGCCATAACCAAAACAACATTCAAAGAAGTGCTTCTCATCGGCCGTCCAGGCCGGCTGGGGAAACTTTACCTGCCCGTAGTTTCCCAAAGGGATATTCTCGCCGCTATCCAGGTCGATCCAGGTCAACCCTGCCAACAGGCGACGACCACTGGGAGCCAGAAACAGAGGCATTTGCCCATTATATGTATCGGTAACGTCGCCCTGCAGATCCCGCAGGTGTACCTGACCATCGCTGGCTTCAATGACTCGTTGCAAGGCAGGAGACCAAACGGGCAGGTCACATACGTCAGTGGGGGATATGTCGGTAACCCAGGGTGCAGCGCCATCCAACCCAGCGACGATAGGCTGAGTTACTTGCCCCATTGTAGGGTTCTCGAACCAATTGGTATAGCCAGTTACCGGGAATAGCAACAGGTGAGTATCATCCAGCCAGCGGTAGGGACCGTGTTCACAATAACTTTGACTGCGTAAGCCGTATTCGCCCACTAGGAGTTGGGAGAGGGCACGGCCGTTCACCCCAGCCACCATTTCAAATGCCAACTGCTCCACTAGTGCGGCGACGCCTAATGGCGGCGGTGGGGTAGCGGTGGGTGGCGCGGTAGGATATGGTGTGGGTGTCGGGCGCGGTGTTCGGGTGGAGCGAGGAGTTGGCGCTTCATTAATGGTTGTGAGCGAAGGCACGGCCGTTACCGTTTGGGGAATGGTTGGCGTGGGGGTGGAAACGGCCGTCGCCGTCCCGTCAAAAGACGGCCCGGCGGTCCGGCACGCGGCCAAGAATACCCAGAGTAAACCAAAGAGTCTTAAACGGTTGTTCATCGAAATCAGCTCCTTTATTGGTGATGCGCGGCGTTGTTGGAGCCGCTTCAATCAGCCGGCCGCCAGCCGACAAATCGGACCGGATCACCGTCGCGGCCGGCGGCTATACGCATTGATTGTCCACCGTCCATAAACCAAAGCATCAAATCTTGATAAATAAGCCCACCTTCACGGCGCGTTTGCCGGTAAACCAGAACGTGTTCGTCCGCTGAAAAAGCGAGGGGAACCAGGTCGGAACCAGGAATGAGCAGTGAATGCGTTTGGACCGCCAAATCATAGGTATAAATACCATCTTCCACATTGCTGCTGCCGGTCAGACTGTAGATCAGGTGGTCAACGGCCGTCCACAAGGGATGGGCGGCTCGGCCATCGGCGTTACCGGTGAGCGGGGTCAAGTCAGCGCCATCCGGCCACACCCGGTAAAGACGGATGGGGAAGTTGAGTGGTTCGATGGCGTCTTCTTCCAAACCAAACGCGATCCATTCCCCATCCGGCGACCAGGCCGGGTCGTAAGCACCGGCCACAAGCGGATCGCTGCCTTCAATGCCGGACGCGATCAGGCGGTTGACGATGCGTTGGGCCGTGCCGGCGGCCAGGTTGATGACGGTCAGGCCGGGGACACCGCTGGGAATGGCATAGTCGTAGCCGCCCAGCGCCAACTGTGCCCCGTCAGGCGACCAGACGACGCCGGAATCGAAGCTGTAAAATTCGGCGGCGACGCTGTCCGGCAGCGGCAGGGGATGCCAGGCGTCATCGTCGATTTTGGCCCAGCCGGGCGCACTACTTTCTGTACCCCAAATGCGCTGAACGAGTAGGATATCGGCTTGATGCCAGGCGCGGGGGCGAAACCCTGACCACGGCTCAACTGAGGCGGGCAGCCAGAGGCGACTGGTTTCATCAACCATATCGTATAAGTTTAATCCGGTGTCATCGGCAAAGGTCAGGTAACGGCCGTCTCCACTGAGCAGCGCATCTTTCACATCACCCTGAGTGGGCAGGACAAATGGCTCCGCACTCTGGCTGTTTACGTCAAATCGGAAGAGACGACCGCGTTGATTGTAAAGCAAAGTCAAATCCATTTTCCCAGGCAAAGGCCGCGTATCAGCCGTGACCAGTTCGACCGAGGCGACGATGGCGTCTGCTTCCATCTGTACATCTTGTGGAATCATAACAGCTTCATAATCCATGCGATTGCTTTCCAAAGTGATGGCGAAAACCAGATTCCCTCTGGTAATTTCCTCAGCATTTTCATAAAAGACAGCCTTGTCTTTGTGCAGGTATACCAATATGTCGCTGGAAACAGGCTGCCCCAGGAAAATAACTGGCTCTCTCGGTGAAAAGTTCCCGGCAGCCACGCCGCTGCGTACCAGGTTAACGTCTTCGGTTATGTGCCTGACCAGGAACCTCAAGGCAATCGAGGTTCCCTCACGAACCAGTGACAACCGATTGGTTAAAGTAGTGACCGGCGTCCATCCGGGCGGATATTGCAAGGAAAAGCCATATTCCTGGCTAGTGATCGTTGGCCATGATGTGGAGACCAGAGGCATTTCCGTCAGTGCTGGCGTAGCTGAGGGTAACTTGGTCGGGGTTATTTTTATCGTCAATAGATCAAGGTTCGGTTCATCAGAATCCGGTATCGTGGTTGTCAGGTTTTGAGGAGGTGTTGGCGCGATCGGAACTGTTGCTGGTATGGATGTTGGCGGTGCAGTAACGGCCGTTGCCGTTTGGGTACTGGTTGGTATGGGAGAGGAAATGGCCATCACCAACCCATCATCCGCCACCTGCGGTTCTTGGGCACAGGCAGCCAAAAACAATAAAAAGACAATGGTCAATAATATAAAAAATCGTTTCGTCATGGGTTCATTCCCTCCAGTTCAGGCAAAGGAATCACGAAAAGCGCCCGGCCCCGGCTGTCGTTGCCAGTGAGAACCAATGCCGCCCATTGGCCGTTGGCCGATACCCTGCCGGCCACATGCGTCACCCCTTCATAGCGGCTGGTCAGCTGCAATTTGGCCAGCAGCTCGCAGTTGGGCCAATCGTAAATATCGACGCGGTCAGCGCTATAACTGCGGGTGAAATAGGGCGTTGTAGAAAAGGGCCATAAAGGATTGCATTGGGTACGCTCTATCCAGGGGCCATTAACGGCCGTTATCTCTCGCCGCCAATTTGAATCAGGCGTATAGGCTAGCAGGATACCGCCCGGTTGAAGATACACATTACCGCCGCTGTTAAAGTCAAACTCGATCAGTTCTATCGTGCCGGTATCGGAATGGTACACTTGCGGCGGGTTTTTCTCCTCCCTGCCGCCAACTTCCGTCAGCAAAATGTGATACTGGCCGCTGTCTGGTTCGACATAAACGTCGGCGATAGGCAAATGCGGGTCACCTTCAAATTCATAACCGAAGAGGGCCAGCAACGGCCGTACCGCTCCATCCACCGTCATAAAAAACGGTTCCTGATCCAGACTGAATGTGATAACCATCTCCTGCTTATTCAACCAGATCGGGCCGCCCTGTGTGCCATCGACGCCGTTGGACGGTTCCCAATCGTAACGGGCGACAATTTGCCCGGTAGCCGCATCCACGACGCGCGAGCCGCCGATGGGTGACCGAAAACCGGTGTAATTGCCGGCCAGCGTCACGCCGATGTAGGTTCCCTCTGGCGACATCACCAGGTTGTTCATCGAGTCGGGCGTTATCTCGGCGATGGGGTAGATGGTGTGATTTTCGGCGCTGTAGAGCCAATAAGCCATCGTGCCGGTGAGCAGTAGCAGTTGATCATCCAGAAAAAAGCCGATGCTTTGGATTGGCTCCGGGAAAAGTGCGGTCAGATTTTCTTCATCGCCGCAGGGTGCGTCAGCCTGAATCGCCTGGCCATCTTCGGTGAAAATGAGTAGGTCGCCATTGGGTAGCCAAGTGAAGCGTTGGCCAAACTCAGGTCCTTCGTAAGGAAAACGTCCGTCGAGCGAATAACGTTGGCATTTTTGACCGGTAACAGTGTCGTAAAAAATAAGCGTGCCATGCGCCGTGCCGCGAATATAAACAGGGCTTTGGGCCAGTTCTTCCTCGGTGTACTCGAAGTAGGCCAGGAAACGGCCGTCCGGCGACCAGCCCTGCAAACGCACGTCGCCGCCCACAAAAATGGGTTCGTCGGTGATGAGAACAACGTCGGGGTCGGGGGTTGGCATGGCTGTGGGTGATGGGGTGGGTGTGGCTTTTAAGGCCGACAAATCCATTTGAGACTCGTTTGATTCCGGTACGGCCGTTGCCTGGTTTTGAGGCGTTGGCGTAGGTACGACTGTTTGGAAAGGTTGAGGCGTTATGGGTGGAACGGCCGTACCCTCCTCCAGAACCAGTTCCTCATCCGGTATCTCTATGTAATCTGGAGAGAGCGTTGGTTCCCCAACCTGCATCGCATTACAGGCGTTGAGCAGGATAATCCCAATTATGAGGCAGCAAAATACAACCGTTTTGGGCATTTTTATCTTTTTCATCACACAGAACATTGCCTATATCCTCCCATGGGAAAGAGATCACTAGGTATGGCCCCCACTATTTGGTCATCAGCGCTCGCGGATACCAGAGTGTCAAACTGTGGACATCTTCTAGCCAGATTTCTGGCTCACTGCTGCTGAGAGAGAGACGCATAATATGGGCATGTGGTAGATACTCAAGCCATTCTTCTTCGGGGGCACCGCTGGCGATGGCTTCGTAAAGGTCCACATCATTTTCAACTAATACAAAGAGGACATCCCCATCCATCGTTTCAGTGACCCGGCTACAGGAGTGATCATCGGATTCCCACAGCAATCTCTCGTCGGAACCATCCGGTAGGATTGTCCAGAGCTGGGTGTGATAAAAGTTGAAGTAAGGCGCAACGGATTTGTTCCATTGGATCTGCCCCGAAAGGTCCTTATGCTCAAGAAGCTCACGAGATGTGTAATATAGACGGCCGCTCTGTAAGCCGGCAAAGACCATCTCGACGGGAACGGCCGTTTCAATCACTTCATACGTTGTTCCGCCGGCAGTTCCTGTTACCAAGCGGTTGTTGGCCGGATCACCGTCGCGATTGAGACCTGTTACAGCGTACCAGCGGCTGCCCGATGCATCGAGCACCAGACCGCGTAACTGGCCACTGTAAGGCGCCAATGGCTGCCATGTCTGCGTATCTAAACGGCCGTAACCCTGCCAATAATCACAGGTAAGCGGATAGATAATCACGTCATCGTTAGCCCATACCATCTTTCTGGCGGCCCGGTAACCCAAGGCAAAGCCGCCTTGAATATCGTAGAGAGCGTCGCTGGTTGAACCGCCACCGCCGCCGCAGCCGATACCGGCCGTTTCCAGGTCGGTCAGTTTGCGTGGCGCTAACCATGTACCCGATGGCTCCATTTCTAATTGCCACACTTCCTCTATGAAACCAATATCGAGTGGAGATAAATTTCTATCGTTGTGATCGCCCCAGGGGCGATTGGGATCAACGACAAAGAAGACAATCTTGTTTCCGTCTGGGGACCAAACTGGATCACGGGATGGAGGGCGGGAGATACGATATCCTTGTTGCCGTCCCTGTAAATCAGAAATAACGAGTTTATATTCGCTCGCGTCATTTATCTCGTAGAAAAAGCGGGATCCATCTGGCGACCAGTGAACGACGGGCAGCGTACAAAAGACCCTATTCTGCGGAACACATGCCGCCATTGATTGCGAATCTCCGCTCAAATCTGCCTCGTTTAGCCAGAGTTGATTATTCCGCTGGTAAGCGATAAGTCCCACCATCGGGTCAATGTTCAACTCCAGGGGGGCAACCGCAGGGAGCCGTTCAACGATAATCGGTTCATCATAGGCAAGACTGCCAGACGCCGCGTTGCCCGGTTCTATCCGCAACGAAGTGACCACCGCATCGAGCAGGGTTAAGTCAGGCGTGAATTCTGTTGAGGGAAGTTGGTCCAAAACGGCCGTTGTTCCCGATAGGTAGGTGTCATAGTTAGCGTGAAAAGCATCCCAATCCTCGACCTCAATCTTGTCTGGTAAGACGGCCGTGGTCAGCGGAAAGAAGGCGGCTATGTAATAGGAGCCATCGTCAGTGAATCCCTGGAAGGTGTAAAAAAGTTGCTGACTGAGCATGATCGGGTGCGGGTCCTGGCTGTGTTGGCTGATGAAACGGAGTCCCTGAATATTACCAAATTCAAGGTACTGAGCCTTCGCGTGGAACACCTGGGCGGAATTGGTAAGCGGCAGCAACGGCAATTCGCCGGATGATACCGTTCCTCTTTCCGCCAGCAGATCTTGCAACGTTTCAATTTGCGTCTGGTCTAATGGGTTCATATCGGCCAGCTCGACCAACGGGAAAACGAGAATCTGCCCTTCGGTTGCCAAATTAAATCCCATCAGCTGCCGTTCTGGCGATAGATTTGGGTCGACAAATGTGAAGCGTATGTGCTCCGGGATGGCCAACCAGTACGATGGGCCATCCAGAACTTCCGGAAGAGGTGTGACCGGCATCACCTCTGGCCAGATGCTTTTGGCCAGCGATGAATCGGCGGAAAAGTGAATGCCCCTATAATCAACTGTGAACGGCGACTGCTCGTCAGTAGTAATCGTCCCTTCTAACTGGTTGCCCCACAGCTTGCGTTGGTTAATATGGGTCACAGATTCCAGTACGGGGCCGCTTAACTGGTTGTAGCTCAAATCGAGTTCGTCAAGCTTGTTCAGATTGCTAAATGTAACCGGGATGGTGTCACTTAACTGATTGTGTGACAGATAAAGCGCGTATAGATTGTTCAGGTCACCCAGTTCTGCCGGAATAGCGCCACTAAACTGATTATAGGATAGATCAAGCGAGTCAAGACTTATCAATTTGCCCAGCGTGGCTGGAATAGCCCCACTGATTTGATTGTGGGCCAGAGAGAGGCTCCGCAACTTGCGCAGATTCTCCAGTTCCGCTGGAATAGGCCCTGTGAGGAGATTGTCCCACAAGTGGAGAGAGACCAGATCCGATATATCCCCCCACTCGGCTGGAATGGGGCCGCGCAGTTCGTTGGTACCCAATTCGATTGCCCGCAAGTGGGATAGGTTGCCCAGTGCCGGCGGCAAGGGGCCTGTAAGCTGGTTATAGGATAGGCTGATGTCGCTGACGTGATCGCGCGCGCAGGTGATACCCGTCCAGGAACATGGCGTATTCGTAACCAGCCAACCGCTGTTATCGAGCCAATCTGGACCATTCGTGCTGTTATACAGGGCGACCAATGCCTTGCACTCAGCGGAGGGTATCTGGTTCACGCCGGCGCAGTCAAAGTCACCGGTCGCGTCGGGCGTCGTCCTGCTCGCTATTTCCGGCACCGTCGCTGTCTCATCTGCCATTATCGTATCTGCTGATAATGTGTCTATTGGGGTCAGTGTGGCCTGAATCGACGTATCGACACCAGGACCACAGGCCGCTAACAAGATAAGCGAGACAACAAGCGCCAAAGAAAGTGACTCAAATCCGGTTAAGAACGCAAGGCCATGCTTGTTCATTTCTTTCTTCTCCACGTCCATATCAATAAGGAGGTGTCAGCAACACCGTACTGCCGGCCGGCAAGTCCATTAGACGGGTCTCGCCGTAATCCAGGTCAAACAACTTGATGTCGCCATTCATATTTTTGTCCAGGTCGGCGTAAATCAATTGTGACGCATTCAGCCAAATGGGGTCGTGGCCGGTTGGAACGTGTAACCGGGCCAGCGTACCGTCAGCCGGCAAGATCCATAGGCCCGATTCGTCTTCATTGTTGGCCCAGATTTCGATTGCCAGCCATTTCCCGTCAGCGCTCCATACCGGCGTGGGCGGCAAAGCGCCAAATGGGCCGGCTGCCAGGTGAACACGGTCATCGCCGTTTGCCGCACCAGGTCAAAGACGACCAAGTGCGAGCCGGCTTCCTCGCTGCACAGCCAGGCCAACTGCCGGCCATCCGGCGACCAGGCGGGGTTATAAAGGTTGCAGGGTCCTTCCCCCTCCAGGCCAGCAAAAAGGGCTGGGTCCAACGGCCGTGAGCCGGTGTCTGGATGGTAGATACGACCGGTGGTCCCGTCGGTTTCGAAGGGCGAGATATCGTAGGCGATGGATTGCCCATCGGACGCCATGGCCGGCCGGCCCAGCGAAAGGAATTCCTCCTCAATTATTTGAAGTTCGCTGCTATCTATGTCCAGCGTGACCACGTGTCCGGTGGATAGAGAGAGACCTTCGCTTTCGTCGGCCGGAAGATAGACCCCCACTAGCAGCGTATGGGCATCTCCCCACACCTGTAGCCCGGAAAGATCGCTGCCCTCGGCCAGTTGCTTTTCGCTACCATCCGCCAGGTCAACCAGCCAGAGGCGGTGATCGTCATCCATGTAAACCGCATGGGCAGCATCAGGTGCAGGCAACAGGGGGTAACGCTGTTCGGCTACCTGCCTGGGGCTGCCGTCCATCTCAACACGATACAGGCGATATAGACTATTATCACTGTCATAAACCTGGTACACACCGATCGCCCGCCGACCCCCAAGCGCAACAGGAGACACGGCCGTTTCCACTCCCCCTAACGCAACATCCGGCTCTACCCGTAAAGAGGTTACAACCGCATCCAGCAAAGTGAGGTCAGGCGTGAAGTCGGACGAGGACAAGTCGTTTAACGCTGCTTTCGTCTCGACTACGTAGGTCGCATAATTGAGGCTGAAGGCTTCCCAATCATCTACTTGGACTGTGTCGGGCAGAACGGCCGTTTTCACCGGGAAAAAGGCAGCGACGTAATACTGCCCATCGTCCGTCAAGCCCTGGAAGGCATAAATCAACTGCTGGTTGGTAGTAGGGGACGCTTCCTGGGAAAATGCGGTCACGTAGCGCACGCCAGCGCCGTTGGCGAATGTCAGGTAGGCCACCTGGCTGTGGAAAACCTGGGCCGCATTGACCAGCGGCAGATAGGGCATGATACCGCCGGGGGTGGACGGCCGTTTCGCCAACAAATCTTGCAGCAGTTCAACCTGCCGCCCGGCCAGGGGCTGCATGGCTGAATAGGTCGCCGCCGGATAAACGACGATTTGCGGCATCGTTTCCAGGTTAAGCTGCTGCCGCTGGAGCAGCGGATCAGCATCGGCGTAGCTGTTGGGGAAGGTGAAGGCGATATGTTGCGGCAGCAGCAGGTAATCCATGCCACTGTCCGTGGTATAGGCATCCTCTATCCGGGATTGGACACCGGCGGCCAGGTAAGGATCATACTGGAAGCTGACGCCGTATTCGCCGATACCGGCGACGGCTCCGCTGTTTGGTTCGGGGCGGTAAGGTCGGGAACCATCGGCAAAAGGTTGGCCGAGAATGGCGTTGAGGGGGTCGAGCACGGCCGTATCCTCCCCCCAGTAGTTGATGAGTAGATTCTCCAGCATCCAAAAGTGGGGAACCCCTTCCCCATCCCAATAGGTGACGGCAATCGTGTCGCCATCGGTCACCGTGTATTCGGAGCCGGTGGGCGAGATGTTATCACTGACGGCCTGGCGGGCGGACTCGCTGGCAAATTCAAAGACGTTGACGGCCGTACCATTAACCTTTAGCCGCCACATGACCGCGCCCGCGAACATGCCTTGTGGTTGTTGGCCTTCGTTGGTAACGGCCGTGCCATCATCTTGCAAAGCCGCAATCAACCGGTCTAGCGCCGCCAGGTGGGCAGAGGTTATTTCGATTGCCGCCGGCATCGGCGTGGCTGCTCCATCGCCTTGCTCAACGGTACAGGCAGCCATCAGAACAGACAAGAGCAAAACTGCTATCAATAGCTGTAAGTTAATCTTTGGCAATTCTCTCATGGCACACCTCCTGTGTACCAACGTATAAAATCATTTGCTGTATGCGTTACTTCTGTCGTATTTGTTATTTCTGATAAATCCCCAGTTGGACAGTCAATACACGGGCAAATGCCACCATTGCTCCCTCTTGCGCGTCAGTCGGAAATTCAGCGCCGTGACCAACAAATAAGAGACGATCCTGGTCACTTTGATACGAGAGTTGGAAAGTGCGAAATGTGGTGATCCATCCCTGAAGTTGGGCTAACTGTTCGGCCGAGAGGGTCATTTGTTTCATTGGCCGCTTATCATTGGCCAGGCAAGTCCTTGCTTTCACCTGGCCCGACTCGTAAATCCATAACTGTTGGCAGGCTGTGGTGTTCCCTTCTTCCTGCCGCCAGTGCCGCCAGTAAATCGAATAGTCGGGCGCTGCCTGAATAGGTTGTGACCCAACAGGTACATCCAGCCAAAAGCGCTCACCTGTCTTCACGTTGTAACGCTGTATTCGGGTTTGGCCGTTGATGGTGGCGGCGAACACCAGGCGTTCCCCATCCAGCCAGACCGGATGGCTGGTGCCGATGCCTAGGTGGATTGTTCGGCTGCCGTCGGCCGCGGCCAGCCAGACGCCGCCCTCAATGGGGTCGTCGGAGGGTGGTTCCAGGGCCAGCCATTGGCTGTCCGGACTCCAGGTGATACCCCAGGGAAGGATGGCGTCGGTTCCCGGCGGTCGGAAGGCGTGAACGCTGACGTCGGTTTGACTGGCCACGTCATAAACGTGATAGGCGAAGGTGTAACGGCCGTCCTCACTTCCCCCTACTCCCGCTAACTTCGTCCCATCAGGTGAAAACACTGCATTGGACAAATTGCTGGCCAGAAGCGCAGGGCTGAATAATTGGGCCTGATCGGCTGGCCATACACCTAACCCGTCAAAACCGCCGTAAACGATGGTGTCCGGCAGACTGACAGAGGGATGAGAGTAAATGTACAGTTCCGGTTCCAGGATGGTTATGCTGCCTGTTAAAATGTCCAGCAGAGCCAGGCGGCCAATGGACGCCTGAGTGACTGCTTTGCCAGACGGATCGATGATGAGAACAGCCGTATCCTCATCCAGCCAGGGTATTTCCTCCGAGCCATGATACAGTGTGCCGCCGACCGGAATCGTCATCGAATCTCCTTCCTGGAAGCGAATCAGGAGGAGCGACGATGCGCCGCTTTCGGCGTACAGGGCGCGGCTGGCACTTGGGTTCAGGCTGAGCGGCTTTTCGTGTTGGGTAAGCTGCTGCCGTTCATCATTGGGGCCGACCTGCCACCAGCCGTTGCCCAGCCGGTAGACCAACCCTGTTGGCGGGGAAACAGTGGCCAGTTCGGGCAGCGGCGCAAAGTTGTCGTTGGCGACGGTGAGTCCGCCCCAGCGGTAGCGGCCGTTTTCCTCGACGATGAACAGCAGTCCTTCGCCTGAACCGGCCAGGCCCCAGCCGGAACTATAGAGCACGGCCGCCAGCGGTTGTTGGCCGTCATAGAGGATTTCCGGCGTTACTCCATCTGGCAGCAGGTCGGCTGCGGCCGTATCGTTGAATGCAATGACTCCATCCAAAGGCAAAAAGACGGCGCCCATCAGATTCAGGGCCTATTTCTTATCCCCGGTGAAAACGCCGGCCGGGTAAAAGCTGAGCAAAAATTCGTCGCTCATCACACTGTGTAGAAAGGAAATGCAGCGGCCGTCCAATTTTTCACGGATGAGGGTGATGAGGTCGTCCAAATTCGCGCCAGGATCACGTGTGGGAGCAATAGCTGAATGGTCGGGTGTTGTCAGGGGATCGAAGTCGGGCACGGCCGTTTCGTTTGCCGTCATGGCCGGTGCAGCTATGGAGGCAGTTGGCGGCGCGGTTGATTGTATGGTTGGCGTAGATTGACTGGTGATGGTGGGCACGGCCGTTTCCACTGCAACAGCCGGACCATTGCAACCAGCGCCGATGACCAGGAAACCAGCTCCCAACAAAATCAGTAAAAGTCGTTTTTCCATCATGGCATCCTCCTCCTAACTCGTCAGCGAGTAATTTCAAAACTTTCGACCATATGGGTGAAAATTTGCTCACTGTTGCCTGTCCATTGCGGCCAGCAATATAGAAACAACATATACCAATGCACCGGACCTTGAACGATTAATCCCTTGCCGTGGATTGGAGAGTTTTCATCTTCCATATCTCCGAATGATGTCATCCAGGCAGAATAGCCGTCGATAGGGGAAACGGCCGTATACCTGGCTAACGATTGACCGCTGGGATGACCCACCACGGAAAATTCCACCTTCATCGTCCCCTCTGGAATCGGGCAGCCGTTTGGCGGCTGAAAATGTACGGGGTGGCTGAAGTAAGTGACGCGATCCGGAGTCGGCCCGGAATCATCATACCAGTCGGCCGGTACTTCAAATGAATACTGATCATAACTGCTGGCTACTGTTTGCCATACGATTGGCCCGGTTGATAGCGGGTTTGGTGGAGCACACAGGCTCAAAATGTTATCGTAAAAATCCCACACATAACGGCAGTAGGTG